>CAJOOC010000147.1 GCA_905236165.1 uncultured Prevotella sp.
CTAAAAATGCATATCCACATCTACAGGAATATGGAATATTTTTCTTATCTTTGCAATCAAATCATAAAGAGAGATTAAGATGAAAAAGGTAATGATTGCAACGCTGCTCTGCGCCCTTGCGGCCACGATGACAGCACAGGAGAAAAAGGGTTTGAGTTTTGATGCCAATGCGGGCGTGAAGGCCTCGATGACTTACGTAGATGGAACCAAAGTTTCCTATACGGCCTACGAGGGGCTGTTCTATGTGACGAACGTGGAGGACTCGGCCTATCAGACGATGAATATCTATGTGCCCAACGGGGCGACGCAGCAGACGCCTATCTTCCTGCGTACCTACGTGGGGGGGGTATATGGCTTCTAAAGCCGGACAACCGCAGGCGGGCGATGCTACTGGCCGTGCGCTGAAGGAGGGTTATGTGGTGGTGATTCCCGGCACTCGCGGACGTAACTCGATGATAAAGGTAAAAAGGTTAAAAGGTAAAAAGGTAAAAGATGAAGTAACGGTCTATACGGGTCGTGCGCCGAAGGCCATCCTCGACTTGAAGGCCGCCATTCGCTATCTGCGCCACTTCGACAAGGAGATGGCGGGCGATGCCGAGAAGATTATCACCGACGGCACGAGTGCTGGCGGTGCCATGTCGTCGTTGATGGGAGCCACGGGCAACCATCCCGACTATGAGCCGCTGCTCAAAGCGATGGGTGCCGCCCAGAAACGCGACGATGTGTTTGCCTCGGTGTGCTACTGTCCCATCACCGACCTCGACCATGCCGACATGGCCTACGAATGGCTGTACAACGGCACCGACTCGCGGCAGCAGGGCAATCCCGACGTGCTCGCAGTGAGCAATGAGCTGAAGGCTCAGTTCCCTGCTTACATCAACAGCCTTGGTCTGAAGATGCCAGACGGTACACCGCTCACCGCCGACAACTACCTGGACTTCATCAAGCGCGAAATTATCCGTGCGGCACAGATAGCCAAGAATGCCGGTGCCGACATTCCCGACAGCATTGGTTTCACGTTCAGTCAGAAGAGAGGGGCTGAGTACATTATCGACCTTGACATGCAGAAATACCTGAACTACGTTGTATCGACCCAGCCGCTGAAGACCGCTCCTGCCTTCGACACGAAGGGCGTCTGCGGACAGAATGCCTCGGGCGAGAACGAGGAATTCGGCGATGCTACTGGCACAAGCGTCCGCTCGGCCTTGGACGCTTCGCTTGCGAAGAACTTCACGGAATACGGTGCCCAGAAGACTGGCATCGCGCTGACGGACGATATCCGTCAGAACGTGCGCCTGCTGACCCCCATGAACTTCATCGGCGACGAGGAAACCGACGTGGCTCCCCACTGGTACATCCGCCACGGCTCACGCGACCGCGACACGTCGTTCCCCATTCCGCCCAACCTTGCCCTGAAGTTGCAGAACGCAGGCAAGGATGTAAACTACCTGCTGGCCTGGAACCGTCCGCATAGCGGCGACTATGCCCTTGACGAACTCTTCGAGTGGATTCATAATATCACGGCTCCGAAGAGCAGCGACGCCCAGGCCGTCATCAACAACATCATGACGCGCACCAGCATCCGCCAGTACACCGACGAACCCGTCAGTCAGCAGGATGTTGAGACGCTGCTGCGTGCAGGCATGGCAGCCCCCACCGCCGTCAACGCCCAGCCCTGGCACTTCGTCGCCATCACCGATAAGGCCAAGCTGAAGGAACTGGCCACCACCAACCGTCGGGGCAGTATGATAGAACAGGCCGCTTTGACCATCGTCGTCTGTGGCAATATGGACAAGGCGATGAAGGGCAAGGGTCAGGCCTATTGGATTCAGGACTGTTCGGCAGCCACGGAAAATATCCTCCTGGCTGCCCACGGCCTAGGTCTCGGTGCCGTCTGGACAGGACTCTATCCCATGGAAGACCGTGTAGCCGCCGTCTCGCAGGTGCTCCATTTGCTCCAGATCATCATTCCCCTCTGCACTATCGTCATCGGCCATCCCGCAGAGAGTCCTACGCCAAAAGACAAGTGGAAGCCGGAAAATATATCGTATAACGAATATGGCGGTAAATAACAATTGCAATCATACTAATTTCATTTATGATTAGAAGACAAGAGTCAACAAATATTTGGATACTAATAGCAGTCATTGCACTTTATTGTCAGGCAGCGCTTGCCCAGACAAATCTGCTTTTCGACGATGGTTGGCTGTTTCAGCAGAATGGGAAGACCATCAGCGTCAACCTGCCGCACGACTGGGACATCTACACGGCTCCCGATGCTCCGAAGGGAGCAACAGGAACCGGCGGCGGGTGGTACCAAGGAGGCAAGGGCGAGTACCGCAAGACCTTTGCCAAGCCAGAGGGGGAGGTAGTGAAGCTCCACTTCGAAGGGGTCTATCAGAAGGCGGAGGTCTTTATCAATGGCCAGAAGGCCGGGCAGCATGCCTACGGCTATACGCCTTTCACTATTGACATCACACCTTATTTGGCCTCATCCCCCAGCCCCCTCTCCAAGGGGCGAGGGGGAAAGCCTTCGGCAGCAAGGGGAGAACGAGTAAATGAGGTCGTAGTGAAGGTTGACAACAGCGAACAGCCCAACTGTCGCTGGTACAGTGGTTCGGGCATCTATCGCCATGTGTGGTTGCGAACGATGCCGGCACTGCACATCGCCGAGAACGGGGTCTTTGTGACGACACAAGAAGTCTCTGCTGGCAGGGCGACGCTGCAGGTGGAGGTAACAGTAGCCAACGAATCAGACCGTGACAGGAGTGCGAGCGTTGTGGTGGGCGGCAGACAGATGATGGTTGCCGTTGCTGCCCGTCAGACGAAAACCGTCACGACAACCTATTCGGAAAGAAATCCCAGACTATGGTCGCCAGACAGCCCTTATCTGTATGCGGCGAAGGTAGAGCTGAAGGAATCCGGCATAGTCATCGACGAGCAGACCGTGAGATACGGCATCCGTACGTTCTCTTTTGACGCAGAGAACGGCTTTCTTCTCAACGGCAGGCCACTGCTCATCAACGGTGCCTGTGTTCACCACGACGACGGCATCCTTGGGGCGATGGCCTTCGATGCGGCTGAGATACGCAAGGTGCGCCAGATGAAAGAGGCAGGCTTCAACCTGATACGTACCTCGCACAATCCCACCACCCGCGCCTTCCTCGATGCCTGCGACTCCATAGGTATGCTGGTCATCGACGAGGCTTTCGACGGCTGGC
>CAJOOC010000148.1 GCA_905236165.1 uncultured Prevotella sp.
GCAATCTTCTTGCATGTAGAAGGAACAGCCTCCAGCAGGTGCTTTACAGAGAATGGACGATAGAGGTGTACGTTGATCATACCAACCTTCTTGCCCTGGGCTACGAGGTAATCGATAGCCTCCTTAGCAGCCTCACAAGCAGAACCCATGAGGATGATTACGTTCTCTGCATCCTTTGCTCCGTAGTAGTTGAAGAGGTGGTACTCACGACCTGTTATCTCAGAGATCTTCTGGCAGTACTTCTCTACTACCTCTGGGATAGCGTCATAGTATGCGTTACAAGCCTCACGGTGTGTGAAGAATGTCTCTGGGTTCTCAGCAGTACCACGTGTAACAGGGCGCTCAGGTGTGAGGGCACGGTTACGGAAGTCCTCCACGAACTCCTGTGGAGTGATGGCCTTGATGTCCTCCATGTCCATCACCTCAATCTTGTGATACTCGTGAGAGGTACGGAAGCCATCAAAGAAGTTGATGAATGGCACCTTTGTCTCGAGAGTAGCAAGGTGTGGCACAGCTGTGAGGTCCATTACCTCCTGTACAGAGCTTGATGCGAACATAGCGAAGCCAGTCTGACGACAAGCCATTACGTCCTGATGGTCACCGAAGATACAGAGAGAGTGAGAAGCCAGCGTACGAGCAGAAACGTCGAATACGCATGGCAGGAGCTCACCTGCAATCTTATACATGTTAGGAATCATGAGGAGCAGACCCTGAGATGCTGTGAACGTTGTTGTCAGCGCACCTGCCTGCAGAGAACCATGAACTGCACCAGCGGCACCACCCTCTGACTGCATTTCCTGTACAAGTACTGTCTGACCCCACATGTTCTTGCGACCACGTGCTGCCCAGTCATCGGTGTGCTCCGCCATTGGAGACGATGGAGTGATGGGGTAGATAGCTGCTACCTCTGAGAACATATAGCTCACGTGAGCCGCTGCCTCATTACCATCACAAGTGATAAATTTCTTTTCTTTAGCCATTGTTTTTTGTTAATAATAGATAAGAGTTATAATATTTATATTTGCGAATCTACAACTATATTGTTTGTGCTATCTCGGTTTATCGTACCTTGTCCTGACAACCTTGGTCTGTTGTTGCTGCCGTCAGTACAGGAAGCCTAACAACCACAGTGGTATAACGTTCTCTGCCACGCTTACCGTATCATACTGGCAGTACATCGTCCCGTTGTTCATGCGGGGTATCTCCATAGAGTGACACACCCTGAAGTGTCGTGCCCCATCAATGGTGTAGTAATTGTCGTGAGGCGTCTGGTTCACCTTGTGGTCCTTCCACATGGTGTTGACGAAGAAGGTCTCCATCTGTGCCTGACGTTCGAAGTTCAGTGGGAAGACAGCCTGATAGAGGTTTGGGTTATGGAGCATCACCTTCGTAGGTTTCTTCGGGAACGACTGTCCCACGGGGTATATCATGTTTATCAGCCTTGCATCGGCAAGGTACTTGATGTAGTTCATCACCGTTGCGCGCGATGTCTCTATCTCCTTGGCCAGATGACTGATGTTCGGGGCCTTGGGGCCGGCAACGGCAAGCAGATAGAAGAGCTTCTTTATCTTCGTAAGGTATTTCAGCTCTATCTGCTTTATCAGCAGTATGTCAACCTCTGTCATCATGTTCATTGACTTCAGCAGGTTGTCGGCAAAGTCATAATGCTCGCGGAAGAGAGGATAGAAGCCGTGTTCCAGGTATTGTGCGAAATACTCCATTGGCTTCACCTTTGACGACACCTCCTCTACTATGCGCTCCTTGTTCCTTAGCAACTCGTCAAGCGGCATCCAACGGAAGTCGCTGCCCGTGAGCAGGTTCAGATACTCCCTGAAAGAAAAGCCTCTGAGGTTGTAGCTCTTCACGATGTTCTCCAGCTCTGGGTTCTCCTGCTTCAGGCGCATTACGCTCGAGCCGGCAAAGACAATCTTCAGGTTGGGATACATATCGTAGCAATGCCGCAGCTCCCTGCTCCAGTCCGACTGTTTGAACACCTGGTCAATGAGTAGCACCCTGCCACCCTGGCGGTAGAACTCACCGGCAAAGTCGCTGATTCCTTTTCCCTGAAAGAAGAAGTTGTTCATGTTGACATAGAGGCAACGCTTGTCGCCTGGGTCGAACTTCTCCTTCGCATATTGCAGCAGGAACGTGGTCTTTCCTACCCCGCGCGTACCTTTTATACCTATCATGCGCGCGCTCCAGTCCACCTCGTCCATAAGGACACGACGAACAGGGGCATTACAATGCTCCACCAGATATGAATGAGTACGATAGAAGTCTTCCATTAATCTATAAAGAGGTTCGCGAACATTTAAGGGTAAACCGCACAGGATATGAGACGATGCTCATAAAGTAGAGCACAAAGTTACAAAACTTTCCCCGAATTGCAATACGGAGATTGCAAAACAAATGCATTTTTAATGTTTTTTAATCTTTATTTCAGCGTTCTGACCCGTTATTGCGAATTATACGCTTAAACTCAGGTGTAAGGACTTACATTAAATTCAGTTTCAGAACAATGGGTAAGTGGTCACTTACTCCCTTGTTGTATTTCGGTCCTTTGTACGTTCGGAAGGGTACCAAAACGTTCTGTGCATTCAATTCGAGCATCCACTTGCGGTCAAAGATGTAACATTTCCTTACTCCCCCTACAAGCGTTGGTGATACGAAGATATGGTCAAGACTGCCCCATTCTTCCTGGAAATAGTAGGTTCCTTCTACGCCCGTACTTTCATAGTTGAGCCCTCGTATGCCTTCTGACACATCCGTCAGCACAGAAGCCAGCCTCTTTACAGACTTGTTGTATGAATAGTCGTTGAAATCTCCTGCCACGATGATGTTCTCACTTTCGGCAACGGGTGTGATATGGTTCATCAAACTGTCTGCCACAACCAGCCTGTAAGGCTCTGTCGCAGATTCTCCTCCGCTGCGGCTGGGGGCATGTACGGCATAGATGGTTACGGGGGTGTGGCTGCGCGTCTGTCCTTTGAGGCACAGAATGTCTCGAGTGGGGCGCTGTCCTTTCTTCGGATGTATAGGGATGGTATATGATGTATCAGGCCTGAAAGTAAGAGGGTTATACATTATGGCTACGTCGATGCCCCTGAGGTCTTGCGAGTTGGTGACAATATACTTATACCCTACACTACGCAGCATGCTTCTCCTCGTCAGCATCTCCATCACGGAGTCGTTCTCCACCTCAAGCATCACTACCAGGTCAGGCAAATGAAAGTCCTCATCGCCAAGAGGTTCGCCGCATTGGTGGATGACACGCGCCAGATCGTTCAGTTTCTTCCACAGGCGCCCAAAGGTCCAGCGACGTTCTGCATCAGGAAGAAATTCGCGGTCGTCCTTAAGGCTGTCGTGTTTACAGTCGAAAAGGTTTTCCACATTATACGACATCACGACAAGTTCCTCTGCACGCATTTGGCGCACAGGGAGCAATAATAAAATAAGGAGAAGAATGGTTAGCGGTCTTTCCAATATGTGGGTGTGAGGATTATCAGAACGGAGAATATCTCAAGACGTCCCATAAGCATGAGAAGCGAGCATATCCACTTGGCGAAATCAGGGAGATGATCCCATGACATCACGGGGCCTATCTCC
>CAJOOC010000149.1 GCA_905236165.1 uncultured Prevotella sp.
ACTTCGACCTATACCATAGATATAGGTCAATGCGATTTCGCCACGCTTGTTCTGGGGCAAATCTACTCCAACAATTCTTATTGCCATAATTGTTTGTAATGAATAAAAAATTTAGTCAATTAACCTAATATGCATATTTTCTGTATCATCCTGGCCGACAACGGCTCAGGTAATACCCGCGGGATGTTTACACAACATCCGCAAAACGGGTCTGCAAAGGTACACAATTTACCTTATACACCGAAATAAATTAACATTTAGGTGCTTAACTTGTTAACTTTTAATGATTTTTAACCACAAGAAAGTCGTCATGCAGTAGTTATCCCTGACGAACCTTGAACTTGGGGTTTTTCTTGTTGATTACGAAAAGGCGGCCCTTACGACGTACGATAACGCAGTCAGGAGTACGCTTCTTCAGAGATGCTCTTGTCTTCATCTTGTTTCTGTAATTAATATATAAGTACTTAGATATCTTCGATTGCCATGTCGCAGCTTGACGAGCGACAATACACCAATGGCAGAGCCAATGAGTTCCTTTACTTGTAACGGAAGCTTATACGTCCCTTCGTGAGGTCGTATGGGCTCATCTCTACCTTTACCTTATCCCCGGGAAGTATCTTGATGTAGTGCATACGCATCTTTCCGGAGATGTGGGCGATGATCTCTACTCCGTTTTCTAACTCTACACGGAACATGGCATTACTGAGTGCCTCCTTGATGGTTCCGTCCTGTTCTATAGCAGATTGCTTTGCCATTTAATAATATATAAGGTGTATCTTTTACTGTTTTGTGCGACGTTGGATTGTCTGATGCGGGTTGTCTGATGACTCGGGTTGTCAGATGTGGATTATCTGTTCTACTTCTTCAAAGGACGATAGTATTTCTGCCGTTCCCTTGCGTACTGCAATGGTATGCTCATAGTGTGCAGCGGGCAAGCCGTCACGGGTTACTACGGACCATTTGTCGGGCAGTAGCCAGATATCGCGCTTACCCATAGTGATCATTGGCTCGATAGCTATGCACATGCCATTCTTGAGTTTTGCACCATTGCCACGCTTGCCGTAGTTGGGCACCTGCGGGTCCTCGTGCATCTTACGGCCTATTCCATGGCCGCAAAGCTCGCGAACGACACCATAGCCATGCGACTCGCAATGGTCTTGTATGGCCTGCCCGATGTCTCCGAGGTGGTTACCATGCACGGCCTTCTCTATACCGAGGTACAGGCTCTCCTTTGTGGTGATGAGCAACTGACGAACGTCGTCGCTGATCTCCCCGACAGGAAACGTGTAGGCACTGTCACCATTGAAGCCGTTGAGTAGCGTGCCACAGTCGATTGAGAGGATGTCTCCATCCTTCAGTATCTGGTCTTCACGCGGTACTCCATGTACTACGCAGCCGTTGACGGAGCAACAGATGCTTGCGGGGAACTCCGGCCCATACGGGTTGGGGAAGCCAAAGAATGTAGGCTCTGCCCCGTGGTCGCGAATGAATTCGTCGGCTATCTTGTTGAGACTGGCCGTGGATATCCCCGGCTTTATATGGCGGGCGAGTTCACCAAGCGTGCTGCCAACCAGCTGATTGGCAGCGCGCATGAGTTCTATCTCGTCTTCTGTCTTTAGATATATTGCCATCTGACTGTGGTGCCCTGCTGTTGATTGTTCACGCTTGCTTTAGACTTGGCGCTTGTTTAGTAAGCGCTAACTCCGTTCTGCGGACGTGTACGACCAGAGTTGAGCAGTCCGTCGTAATGACGCATCATCAGGTGTGACTCTATCTGCTGCAGCGTGTCTATCACCACACCTACAAGGATAAGGAGGGACGTGCCGCCGAAGAACTGTGAGAATCCCTGCTGCACATTAAGCAGACCAGCCAGTGCAGGCATGATTGCTATGAATGCGATGAAGAGGGAGCCTGGCAGTGTGAGGCGTGACATGATTTCCTCGATGTAGTCGGCTGTTGGCTTGCCTGGCTTGATGCCGGGTATGAAGCCGTTGTTACGCTTCATGTCTTCAGCCATCTGTGTTGGGTTGAGCGTTATGGCAGTATAGAAGTATGTGAATGCTACGATGAGCAGTACATATACCACGTTATAGAGCACAGAACGGTTGTCGAGCAGTGAGCGTGTGAACCAGCTGAGGTTGTCGCTGCTGTACTGTACTATTGCCAGTGGGATGAACATCAGTGCCTGAGCAAAGATGATAGGCATCACGTTAGCAGCAAAGATCTTCAGGGGGATGTACTGACGTGCACCGCCTACCTGTGTGTTACCCACGAGCTTCTTGGCATACTGTACAGGCACCTTGCGAACGCCCTGCACGAGGAGTATTGCTGCACATACCACTGCATAGAGGATGAGGATCTCGGCAATGAACATCACCAGACCGCCACCTGTGATAGCAGTGAAGCGGCTACCTACCTCCTGTATGAATGCCTGTGGCAGACGTGCTATGATACCTATCATAATGATGAGCGAGATGCCGTTGCCCACGCCCTTGTCAGTGATGCGCTCACCGAGCCAGAGGATGAACATGGAACCTGCTGCGAGGATTATCGTTGCAGGAATCATAAACTCCGTCCATGAGAGTCCTGTTGCCAGTGCGCCAGGCGACTGCATCTTGAGGTTCATGAGGTAAGAGGGTGCCTGGAAGAGCAGTATGGCTACTGTCAGGTAGCGTGTGTACTGCATTATCTTCTTGCGTCCGCTCTCTCCTTCACGCTGCATCTTCTGGAATGAAGGTACTGCTATTGCTACCAGCTGCATTACGATGGATGCAGAGATGTATGGCATGATACCCAGTGCGAAGATTGATGCATTGGAGAATGCGCCACCGGAGAACATGTCGAGGAGTGACATCAGTCCTCCTGCTGTCTGCTGCTGGAGCTTCTCAAGGTTTGCCGGGTTGACACCTGGCAGCACTACGAAGGAGCCGAAGCGGTAGATGGCGACAAAGAGGATGGTGATGAGGAGCCTGATGCGCAGGTCCTCTACTTTCCAGCAGTTCTTCAGTGTCTCTATAAATTTCTTCATTGTTGTTTAGGGAATTAAGACGTCAAGGAAGCTAAGGAGTGAGAAGTGTTGCTTCTTCGCTCCCTAACTTCCGTATATTACAGTACTACAACCTCGCCGCCGGCAGCCTTGATGGCTTCTTCGGCAGCCTTTGAGAATGCGTTTGCCTTAACTGTGAGCTTTGCTGTCAGTTCTCCGTTGGCCAGCACCTTTACCAACTCTTTTCCGTTGGTGAGGCCTGACTCTACGAGCTGCTCTATGCCAATCTCCGTGTAGCCCTTCCTTTCGGAAAGTTTCTGGAGTGTTGAGAGGTTAACAGCGAAGTACTCCTTGTGGTTAATATTCTTGAAGCCGAACTTAGGCAGACGACGCTGGAGTGGCATCTGACCGCCTTCGAATCCGATCTTTCTCTTATAGCCTGAACGTGCCTTTGCACCCTTGTGACCACGAGTAGATGTACCACCCAGTCCTGAACCAGGACCGCGACCGATACGACGACGTGAATGGGTTGAACCAGCAGCTGGCTGCAAATTATTCAATTTC
>CAJOOC010000150.1 GCA_905236165.1 uncultured Prevotella sp.
ACGCTGACGAATCTCGTCGATACCGAGGCGCTGGATGCTCTCCGAGAAGTCGAGGAACACAGCAAGACCAGTGTTGTTTACGCCAAAGCCCTTGTCGCATCTTTCCTTTGCAGCACGGCTGGCAACGTCGCGAGGCACGAGGTTACCGAAGGCCGGATAGCGGCGCTCCAGGTAGTAGTCGCGGTCCTCCTCGCGGATTTCCCAGCCCTGCTTGGTGCCGGCCTGCAGTGCCTTGGCATCCTCCAGCTTCTTTGGCACCCAGATGCGTCCGTCGTTACGGAGCGACTCTGACATGAGTGTGAGCTTCGACTGGTTGTTGCCATGCACGGGGATACATGTCGGGTGTATCTGAACGTAGGATGGGTTGGCCATCATGGCACCCTTACGGTATGACTGTATCGCTGCGGTGCAGTTACAGCCCATGGCGTTGGTGGAGAGGAAGTAGGTGTTGCCGTATCCGCCGGTGGCTATCACCACGGCGTTGGCAGAGAAGCGCTCCAGCTTACCCGTCACGAGGTTCTTGGCGATGATGCCGCGAGCCTTGCCGTCGACGATTACCACGTCTTCCATCTCATAGCGTGTGTAGAGCTTTACCTTGCCCTTCTGCACCTCCTTGGAGAGTGAGGAGTAGGCGCCCAGCAGCAGCTGCTGGCCTGTCTGTCCCTTGGCATAGAAGGTACGGCTCACCTGTGCACCACCGAAGGAACGGTTGGCGAGCATGCCGCCGTATTCGCGTGCGAAAGGCACACCCTGTGCCACGCACTGGTCGATGATATTGTTGCTGACCTCTGCCAGACGGTAAACGTTGGCCTCGCGGGCACGGTAGTCACCACCCTTTACGGTGTCGTAGAACAGACGGTAAACGGAGTCGCCGTCGTTCTGGTAGCACTTGGCTGCATTGATACCGCCCTGGGCTGCTATGGAGTGAGCACGGCGGGGAGAGTCCTGAATGCAGAAGTTAAGCACGTTGAAGCCCATCTCAGCCAGTGAGGAGGCGGCGCTGGCACCTGCCAGACCCGTTCCCACCACGATGACGTCGAGCTTCAGTTTGTTCTTGGGGTTCACCAGACGCTGGTGTGCCTTGTAGTTGGTCCACTTCTCAGCTATAGGTCCCTCAGGTATTCTTGAATTTAATGTCTTTGCCATTGTCTTTGATGTGTTTTTTTAGATTTATTAACAGCACAGGCTGTTGATGTAATACCACACTACCACTGCTGCGAAGCCACCACAGAGGCATGTCACGTAGGCGATGCCTATAACCTTCCAGCGTGTGAACCATTTCTTTCCGTTTAGGCCGAGGGTCTGCAGTGCACTCCAGAAACCGTGTGCCAGATGGAACCACAGAGCAGCGAGCCATACCAGGTAGAACACTACGAAGATGCCGTTGGAGAAAGTCTCCTGAATCCAGTAGGCACCGTCGGTAACACGCGACATGTCGCCACAGCCCGTCAGCTCCGTCAGCATCATCTTTGCCCAGAAGTCCTTGAGGTGCATCAGCAGGCCGATGATGACGATGATACCGAGAACAAGCATGTTCTGGCTGGCCCACTCTACCTTGCCGGGCTTCTCGGTAACGGCATAGCGCTCGCTACCGCGTGCTGCCCTGTTCCTGATGGTCAGGATGAAGGCATAGACGATGTGGATCACTGCCAAAGCTGCAAGGCCCAATGTTGCCACTACTGCATACCAATTTGCACCAAGAAGCTCGCAAATCATGTTGTAGCCCTCTTTGCTGAACAGAGCCACTACATTCATTGCCATGTGGAATGTTAAGAACAAGATAAGGCAAATGCCCGTAACAGACATTATCACCTTACGTCCAATGGATGAATTAAATAACCACATAAGTTTTTTGTTGTTAAGATAAAATTAAGTTATTGTTGTTTGATAGTAAATTTTCGTGCGTGCGAACAATTTAAGACGATAATTCGGGACAAAGTTAAGACTTTTTTTATTAATTACCAAAAAAAAGTGTGTTAAATTGAAAAAAAAGCCTTACTTTTGCATCAAAATTCCGTTACGATGAAACTTTTTTATGATGTTTTGGTTGTCGGAGGCGGTCATTCCGGCTGTGAAGCGGCTCGCGCGGCGGCCCTCATGGGGGCACGCACTTGCCTCATCACCATCGACATGAATAAGATTGCGCAGATGTCGTGCAATCCTGCCATCGGCGGCATCGCCAAGGGACAGATAGTCCGCGAGGTGGATGCCCTCGGCGGAGGCATGGGAATAGCCACCGATGCCACCGCCATACAGTTCCGTATGCTCAACAAAAGCAAGGGACCGGCCATGTGGAGCCCCCGCGCACAATGCGACAGGGGACGCTACATCTGGCAGTGGCGACATCTCCTCGACACCACACCGGGGCTCGACATCTGGCAAGACCAGGTGGAGGAGCTCATTACAAGCCAGACAACACACACACAGCCACCCACCGCCCAGCCACAGCAAGAAACAACCCAGCTACAGCAAGAAACAACCCAGCCGCAGCAAGAGGAAACCCTGTCTGAGAGCCTGCGATACCATCGCAGGCAGCATCAAGCCCAGCAACAAGCCGTCCCCGAGGTGATTGGCGTAAGAACCATCTGGGGCTGCGAGCTCTATGCCCCTGCCGTCATCATCACGGCAGGCACCTTCCTCAACGGACTGATGCACGTAGGCCGCAAGATGGTTCCGGGAGGACGATGCGCAGAGCCTGCAGCACTGCATCTGACGGAAAGCATCAACACCTTAGGCATTCGCTCATCCCGCATGAAGACAGGCACACCGGTGCGTATAGACAAGCGCTCCGTACACTTCGAAGACACGGAACTGCAGCCCGGTGAAGACGTCACAAGCCTCTTCAGCTTCATGAGCCCAACCCAAAGCTCCAACCCTACCCTGCCCCTCTTGCCCTGTTACACCTTCAACACCACTCCAGAATGTCATAACATTCTGCGTAGCGGACTGGACGACTCACCCCTCTACAACGGACAGATACAGTCCATCGGGCCGCGCTACTGTCCATCCATAGAGACGAAGCTGCACACCTTCCCCGACCGCGACCACCATCCGCTCTTCCTCGAGCCCGAAGGCATAGAGACCAACGAAATGTACCTTAACGGCTTCTCCTCGTCGCTGCCGATGGACATACAGCTGCGGGCCCTCAAGGCCATACCAGCACTGCGCGACGTGAAGATCTACCGTCCGGGCTATGCCATAGAATACGACTTCTTCGACCCGACGCAGCTCAGCCACTCCCTGATGTCCAAATGCTGCAGCGGACTGTTCTTCGCCGGACAGGTCAACGGCACCACAGGGTATGAGGAAGCTGCCGGACAAGGTATCATAGCAGGCATCAATGCCGCTCTCTACGCCTCACACCTCGGCGCTGGCAGCGGTGCACAGACCCCCGACACCCACTTACCGGCATTCATACTGCAGCGCGACGAGGCATATATCGGAGTACTCATCGACGACCTCGTCACCAAGGGCGTCGACGAGCCGTACCGCATGTTTACCTCACGCGCCGAATACCGCATCCTGCTGCGACAGGATAATGCCGATACACGACTCACGAAGAAATCGCATGAAATAGGTCTGGCATCCTCAGAGCGCTATAACCACTATAGAGAGAAGCAGGAATTGATGGATGAAATCATTCGTTTCTGCTATGACACGAACATCAAACCACGGCAGGTTAACGATACGTTGAAATCGGCAAATAGCACTATCCTTACCGTTGGCTGCAAACTGCGCGAACTCATCGCACGTCCAGGCATCGGCCTCTGGACCCTTGCCGATGCCCTGCCCCGCCTGAAGGAACGTCTCCTCGCAGCAGCCTCTCACCCCGACGCTATAGAGGCTGCAGAGATAGAGATTAAATATGCCGGATATATCGAACGCGAGAAGACTACCGCCGAGAAGATGCACCGTCTGGAAAACATCCATATTGGCGGACACTTCGACTACGAAAACATACTGAGCCTCTCCACCGAAGCCCGACAGAAACTGTCAGCCATAAACCCTGCCACCCTCGCACAGGCATCACGCATACCTGGCGTGTCACCATCAGATATCAATGTATTGCTCGTCATGCTGGGCCGATAGACACTCCTTGACAGAAACTTCTTACTGGTTCCATCGTGGCAGAAACAAACGAGATAAGCGAACAAACCAAACAATTAAGATACTACAATGAACAATCCGAAACTAATCAAGACCATCAGATGCATCCCAGACTTCCCCAAACCGGGAATACAGTTTCAGGACATCACCCCTCTCTTCGCTGACAGCGAGTGCCTTCGCATCATGTATGATGAGGTAACAGAAATGTATAAGGACAAAGGCATCACAAAAATCGTAGGCATAGAAAGCCGCGGTTTTCTCCTTGCATCGGCCATTGCACTCAAGCTTAACGCCGGTGTTGCAATATGCAGGAAGAAGGGAAAACTGCCCGGTAAGGTCGTGGAGGAGAATTTCGAGAAGGAATACGGCAAAGACACCGTCTGCATGACCGAGGACTCCATCACGAGCGATGACGTCGTGCTTATCCATGACGACCTCCTTGCCACTGGCGGCAGCCTGAAGGCAGCCTACGACCTCGTGCAGAGATTCCATCCGAAGAAGGTCTATATCAATGTAATCATCGAACTCACCATCGAAGGTCCGCAAGGACGACAGCTGCTGGAGAAGTTTGCAGACGTCACCGCACTGA
The DNA here is from genome assembly GCA_905236165.1 of uncultured Prevotella sp. Taxonomy (GTDB): domain Bacteria; phylum Bacteroidota; class Bacteroidia; order Bacteroidales; family Bacteroidaceae; genus Prevotella. The sequence continues at coordinate 4,697 of CAJOOC010000150.1, forward strand.
TAAGAATATAGCCTTGCTGACATCCGTTAGTTGTTCCACGTGAAACAAACACCTTTGTTACACACGTATAAATCACTAATAATTAGCAAATTCCAAAGATATAGTTTCACGTGAAACATTCATCCACTGACCGTCTTCAGCGTCTCAAAGCCATTGTGGCAGCGATGCCAGAGAAGCCTGGATCGTATCAGTATTACGATGCAGACGGGGTCATTATCTACGTAGGCAAGGCCAAAAACCTTAAGCGCAGGGTAAGTTCCTATTTCCATAGGGAGGTCGACCGATTCAAGACGAAGGTACTGGTAAGCAAGATTCACAACATAACCTATACCGTTGTCAACACCGAAGAGGATGCGCTGCTTTTGGAGAATGCGCTGATAAAGAAATATAATCCCCGTTACAACGTACTTCTGAAGGACGGAAAGACCTACCCTTCCATCTGCATCACGGGCGAGGCATATCCCAGGATTTTCAAGACACGTACCATAAACAAGCGCTACGGCACGTACTACGGCCCATATTCTCATGTCAATACGATGTACACCCTACTCGAATTGATAAAGAAGCTGTACCACCCACGTACTTGCCGTCTGCCGCTGACACCCGAAAGTATCGCAGCAGGGAAATACAAACCATGTCTTGAATACCACATAAAGAACTGTGCCGGAGCGTGCATTGGAAAGCAGTCATGGGAGGAATATCAGCAGATGATAGCGCAGGCACGTGAGATTCTTAAAGGTAACACGCGCGTACTCTCCGACCACCTCTATTCCGAGATGCAACGTGCTGCAGAGGAACTGCGCTTCGAAGAGGCTGAAGAGATAAAGAAACAGTATCTTCTGATAGAACAATTCTGTGCCAAGAGCGAGGTGGTGAGCCACACAATAACCAATGTTGACGTCTTCACCATCAGTCCTCTACAGGATATCCCCGCTACAGACAACGCCGACAGCGATGCCACAGAAGCGGGGAAAGACCCGGAAACAGCTGGAAGCAATATGGCATCGACGGCATTCATCAACTATATGCACGTCACAAACGGCACCATAAACCAGTCGTTTACCTTCGAGTATAAGCAGAAAATAGACGAGACATTAGAGGAAATGCTCCTCTCAGCCATCATCGAGATACGCGACAGATACCACTCCACGGCGAAGGAAATAATAGTGCCTTTCCCCATTGACTGGCAGCTGGATAATGCATCGTTTTTCGTGCCACAGCGCGGCGATAAACACCACCTGCTGGAGCTCTCAATGATGAACTGCAGACAATACCGCATAGACCGTCTGAAGCAGTCTGAGAAGCTGAATCCGGAGCAGCGTTATACGCGTCTGATGAAGGCTCTGCAACAGAAGATAGGGCTCTCAAAACTGCCTTATACCATAGAACTTTTCGACAATTCGAACATCTCCGGAACCGATGCCGTAGCGGGCTGCGTGGTATATAAAGGCATGCGTCCGTCGAAGAAAGACTACCGCAAATACACTATAAAAACGGTAGAGGGTCCCGACGACTACGCCTCTATGCAAGAGGTGGTACGTCGCAGGTACTCACACCTCATCGAAACACAGCTCGCAGGTGGAGAAAAATCAGCGTATGACGGAGCAAAATTAACGGCTGACGGAGCCAAATCAACGGCTGACGGAGCCTCCGCAACTGCCGTAAACCCCACTGTCCCCGCCCCTCCAGACCTTATCATTTGCGATGGTGGCATAGGGCAGATGCACTGTGTGGCAGAGGTGGTATGGGGCGAGCTGAACCTGCATATCCCCATTGCCGGACTGGCCAAGAATGAGCGCCACAGAACACGTGAACTGCTGTCTCTCTCAGAGCCTGTTGACACCTCGCCAAAGGCCATCCCTGAGGCACCCTACGCTGCAGTACAGCTGTCGCCAGACGATGAGCTGTTCAAGGTTCTGACGCAGATGCAGGACGAGGTGCACCGCTATGCCATCACCTTCCATCGCGACAAGCGTTCTAAGCATGCACTACACAGCGAACTGGACGACATACGAGGCATCGGACCGAAGGCAAAAGAGGCCATTCTGAAGCATTTTAAGAGCGTGAAAAAGTTGGCAGAAAAGGCAATTTCTGAGGACGGAAAAACCGAGATAATTTCCGTTTTAGGAAACTCAAAGGGCAATCTTATCATAGAATATTTCCTCAAAAAACAAGCCGAAACGAACACAAAACAAGAGTAAAAACATAACATAACAACATGGAAGAACTAAAAAACATCATCGCCAAAGCAAGCGAGAACGACACCGAGGACGTCAAGCGTTTCCTCTTTGGCAGTATCGAATACACCAGTCTGAAATGCACCGACAGCGAACAGAGCATCATGGCCTTTGTTGAGCAGGTAAACCGTTGGGACAATGAGCGTCCGGAGCTCCCCCACCCTGCCACCATCTGCGTCTATCCATGCTTCGCAGATATCGTCAGCGAATGCCTCGATGTAGAGGGTGTGGGCATAGCCTGCGTCAGCGGTTCGTTCCCCTCGTCACAGACGTTTCTGGAGGTTAAGATAGCCGAGACAGCGCTGGCCATCAAGGACGGTGCGACAGAGATTGATATGGTGCTTCCTGTAGGCAAATTCCTTGCCGGCGATGAAGAGGGCGTGATGGATGAAATACGCGAGATGAAGGCTGTCTGCGGACCTGATGTGGCTCTGAAAGTGATACTCGAAACGGGTTGTCTCGGTACACCGGAAAACATCCGCAAAGCTTCCTGGCTGGCCATGAACAGCGGAGCAGACTATATCAAGACGAGCACGGGCAAGGAGAAGATTTCCGCCACGCCAGAGGCCGCCTACGTGATGTGCCAGTGCATCAGGGAATACTACGAAAAGGAGGGCCGCATGGTAGGTTTCAAGCCCGCTGGAGGCATCAACAGCAGCATGGATGCCATCATCTATTACACCATAGTAAAAGAGGTGCTGGGCAAGGAATGGCTCAACAACCGGCTCTTCCGACTCGGCACGTCAAGGCTGGCGGACATTCTAATTAACGAATTAACGAATTAACAAATTAGGGTGTCCGATTTGATGTCCCCCATTTGGCACGGACAAGTCTTGCTGAGGCCAGGGACGTGGGCGTCTCGCTCGCGACAAAAAAAAGAAATGGATGTCTATGTGCACACATCAGTGTAATATGCCTCCCGGCATCGCGGGCGAGACACCCACGTCCCTAGCTTTTGCGCTGCCGATGCCGTAGGCATGAGATAAGGGTAGCCCCGATGGGGCTTCGTTGCGCCGCCTTCTATATGGGGTAGGATACTTCAGTTACTAAATGATGGGTAACAATATCCCTCAAGAAAAGGGCTGCAAAAAGCAGAAAAAAAAGTAGAGCCTCCATTCATTTGTAATGGAGGCTCTATTAGCTTGTAATCGGGCGTCTATTAGGCGGTAATGGACGGTCTATTAGGCGGTAATAGAGGCTCTATTACAACTTCCTCTTTATCACGTAGTTAAGATAGGCTGTCAGAGCATCTTTCAAATCATTGTCCTGCACGTTGTTTTCAACGAATAGGAGGGCCTCACCATACAGCCTTTCCATCTGCTCCTCTGCATATTCTATGCCACCGTTGGCCTTGGTATATTCCACGAGCCGCGCTATCTCCTCCTTTGTTGCATTGCGGTCTTTCACCTTCATCGCAATGGCACGCATCTCATCGTTGTTACCACTGAGGAGCACATGAATGGCAGGCAGTGTGAGCTTGCCTTCAAGCATGTCGTTGCCGGTGGGCTTGCCGATGTTTGAATCCTCAAAATAGTCGAAGATATCGTCGCGAATCTGGAACATCATTCCAAGTGTCTGGCCGAACTTGCCAGCTGCTGCTATATCGCTCTCAGCGGCACCTACCGACATCGCGCCGATAGCGGCACAGTCCTTGAAAAGCGACGCTGTCTTGCCCTTGATAATCTCATAGTAATCCTGCTCGGAGATATTGTCAGAACTGTTTCTTGTCAGCTGTAGTATCTCGCCGTTTGACAGGGTCTGTCCGAGCGTGGATAGGGATTCCACAATATCGATATTGCGCGTCTTGCACATGCTCAACACCGATGCCGAAAGGATAAAGTCGCCCACGAGCACCGACACCTTATTGTCATATACGGCATTGACCGATGCCTGCCCGCGTCGCTCCTTCGACTCATCGACGATATCATCGTGCACGAGGGATGCCGTATGGAGCAGTTCCAGACCCACGGCGGCTCTATGCGTTGCTTCATTCACTTGTCCGAAGCACTTGGCAATGAGCAGCGTAAGCATAGGACGCATACGTTTCCCTGCACGCTGACGGATGAAATCCAGCGCCTTAGAAAGCGTGCCGTCAGTATGACTCAGAGACTCGTTGAAGTAACGTGTGAAGTCCTCCATATCTGTCTCAATGGGTTTGCGTATGTCCAGTAGAATATCTCTCATTATCAGCTTACAAGCTGCAAAATTAATAAAAATATTTCGAAAATCAATAGAAGTTATGGATTAATTGGAAAATTATTATTAATTTTGCGGACAAGAGCCAAGCAGAGGACATTAAACTCCCTCAGTACCAAATAAAAAACCTGCATATTTCATCCTTCAACCATTCATCCTTCAACCATACCTACGTCAACATGAAACTATATCTCATCGATGCCTACGCCATCATCTATCGCAGCTACTACGCTCTGATCAGGGCTCCGCGCATCAACTCCAAAGGACTGAATACGAGTGCCATCATGGGCTTTTGCAACACCCTTAACGAGGTTCTGCAGAAGATGTCACCCACGCATATCGCCGTAGCCTTCGACCACGGCAAGACCTTCCGCCACGAAATATTCCCGGCCTATAAGGCACAGCGCGAAGAGACACCCGAAGACATTCGCCTCTCCGTACCCCTGATAAAACAAATCCTGGCGGCTTACCGCATCCCCTCGCTGCAGGTTGACGGCTTTGAGGCTGACGATGTGATAGGCACCGTGGCCGCTATGGGCGAGGCCGATGGAATGGAAGTATTCATGCTCACGCCCGACAAGGACTATGCGCAGCTCGTGACGGAGAAGATCCATATCCTTCGTCCGCGTCATGGTGGAGGCTATGAAGACATGGGACCGAAGGAGGTATGTGAGAAATACGGTTTGGAGAATACTTCGCAGGTCATCGACCTCCTGGGCCTCATGGGCGATTCGAGCGACAACTATCAGGGTTGTCCTGGCGTGGGAGAGAAAACTGCGGCGAAGCTCATCCAGCAGTTCGGCAGCATCGAGGGCCTCCTCGCGCGCACGCCGGAGATAAAAGGAAAGATGCGCGAGAAGGTGGAGGGAGCCGTCGATGACATCATCCTCTCGAAGAAGCTCGCCACGATACGCACCGACGTTCCCATGACGACGACCCTCAACGAGATGATGCTGCACGAACCCGACAAGGACGAACTGCGGAAAATTTTCGACGAGCTGGAGTTTAAGACCTTCGCGGAAAAACTTCTCGGCACCACCGACGGCTCATCAGGGCAAAAATCGTCAAAAACAAAAAAGTCTTCAGAAAAGCAAAATTCTGTTAATTTACAACTCTCGTTTTTCGACGAATTTCCGACCGACGGCCAAGAAGTTTTCAAATTTTCAACGCCAGAAGACGAATCCGAGGCCTCTGGAAACACTAAAACTATTGAAAATGTGGATGATATCCTCCATTTTCTGCAAGAAATTTCTACCTATCAAAAAATCGCTATTAGCGCAAAGGGAAGCTCGGAAAGCGGTGTGGATGCCACTTTGACAGGCATGAGTGTCGCCGTGACAGAAGGTGCCTCTTCCTACTTCGACCTCTCCCCTACCCTGCCCCATCGCGATAAAATCATCATGCAGCTGCAAAAAATTTTCAGCGATGAGAAAAAAGTGTGGGTGACGCAAAATGCAAAATACGCTCTTCAGCTGTTATGGAAGGACAGCATCACGGTGGAGGGTCGTCTGTGGGACACGATGGTGGCACATTACCTCATCAACCCCGACCTTCATCACAACAAGCAATACCTCGAGGAACCCTTCCGCAAGGAAAAGGCGCTGTCGCTGCTGAAGATACAGCCGGAACTGGAGGCGCTGCTCATAGAGGCGAAGATGAAGCCGCTCTTCGAACAGGTGGAGATGCCCCTCGTGCCTGTCCTGGCCGAGATGGAGCTCACCGGCGTGCTCCTCGACACGGCAGAGCTGCAGCGCGTGAACGACGAGCTATCAAGCCGCCTGGCCAATATAGAGCGCGAGGTGTATGAGCTGGCCGGTGAAGCCTTCAATATAGCGTCGCCGAAACAGGTGGCGGAGATACTCTATGTGAAGCTGAAGATAACCGACAAGACGAAGAAGACAAAGACCAAGCAGCTTTCCACAGCCGAGGAGGTGCTGCAACAGTTGCGCAGCCGCCACCCCATCGTGGGTAAGATACTTGACTGGCGCGGCCTGAAGAAACTCATCGGCACCTACGTGGAGGCCTTGCCGAAGCTCATCAACCCCCGTACGGGCCATATCCACACCACCTTCAACCAATGCGTGACTGCCACGGGAAGGCTCTCTTCCAGCGACCCGAACCTGCAGAACATACCCGTGCGCACCGCTGAAGGACGCGAGATAAGGCGCTGCTTCATTCCCGAGCCGGGCGAGCTCTTCTTCTCTTGCGACTACAGCCAAGTGGAATTGCGAATCATGGCCAGCCTCGCGCGCGACCATAACATGATAGAGGCCTTCCTCAGCGGGCAGGACATCCACGCCGCAACGGCTGCGAAGATATATCACAAGCAGATAGAAGAGGTATCGAAGGACGAGCGCCGCAAGGCCAAGAGCGCCAACTTCGGCATCATATATGGCATCAGCGCCTTCGGCTTGGCACAGGGCTTGGACATAGACCGTCATGAGGCCAAGGAACTCATCGACGGATACTTCGAAAGCTTCCCCCAGGTGATGGCCTACATAGACCGCGTGAAGATGCTCGCACAGCAAAACGGATATGCCGTGACGCTGATGGGCCGCAGGCGCTATCTGCCTGATATCAACTCACATAACGGCACCGTCAGGGCTTTCGCCGAACGCAATGCCGTGAACGCTCCGATACAGGGCACGGCAGCCGACATCATGAAGGTGGCTATGGTGCGCGTATATCGCAGGATGAAGGCCGAGGGACTGAAGGCGAAGCTCATTCTGCAGGTGCATGACGAACTCAATTTCACCTGCCCCGCAGACGAGAAAGAGCGCCTGCAACGCCTCGTGACCGAGGAGATGCAACGCGCCGCCGAACTCACCGTCCCGCTCCTTGCCGACGGCGGCTGGGGCAACAACTGGCTCGAGGCACACTGAGGCGAATTGAAAAGTGAAAAGTGAAAAGTGAAAAGTGAAGAGTGAAGAGTGAAGATTGAATAGTTTTTCAACAATCCTTAACCCCCTCAAATCTTAGATGGAGATTAAGTAACTTCAGTAAAGTATTCATGCAAAATATTTGGAACTTTCAGAATTAGTTCGTACCTTTGCACCCGAAGCATAATAGTCATTTGTACAAAAAAAGAACATGAAGAAACTATTGGTAATAATCATCGTGCTGCTGGTGGCGGTGCTGATGACGCAGACCGTTCCTGACAAGAAAGCCCATAAGGAGGCTATGATGGAGGCGGTGAAGGAATACATCAATGAAGAGGCTGAGGAGAAGTTTGGCGACAACGTGCTTACCGGCATCGGCAAGAGCGTTGTGGTGAAGACCATCGAGGTGGTGCTGAACACCAAGCTGAAGGTTGACGACTACTACCTCTTTAATACTACACACGTGAGGCTGAACGGCGAGAACAAAGTGCTCTCACTGGGCATCTTTGGCAAGGTGATAACCTTCGACAAGGAGATGCTCCGCGAGAACCTTGAGGCGGCTGCCAAGGCTAAGGAGGAAGAGGCAGAGGAGAAGGCAGCTGCCAAAGCCAGCGCCAAGGAGCTGAAGCGCTTAGAGAAGGAGAAGAAAAAGCGTGAGAAGCAGCTAAAGAAAGAAGAGAGGAAACGCGAGAAGGAAGCACGCAAAGAGGCCAAACGACGCGAGAAAGAAGCCCGGAAAGCAGCGGAAAAAGCAGAAAAAGACTAAAAATCTTTTCTTTTTTTTATATTTCTTAATAAATTATGCATTTTTTTTTGGTAATTCAAAAATAAATCTTAACTTTGCACTCAGATAACTCATGTTTAACCAAAAAAAATAAAAAGTTATGAAGAAATTAATGATTATCGCTGCTATGCTTATGGCAGTTGTAGGTGTTAAAGCACAGAATGAGGTAGGTCAGTTTAGCATTATGCCAAAGGCTGGTGTAAACATTGCAAGCCTGACAAAGGGTGATGATGCAAAGTCAAAGATTGGTCTCGCTGTAGGTGTAGAGGCAGCATACGGTGTAGCAAAGAACTTTGAGCTCACCGCAGGTTTACTGTATTCTATGCAGGGTGCCAAGCAAGACGGTACTGACATAAAGATTAACATGGACTACCTCAATGTACCTATCTTGGCTCAGTACTATCTCGTTAAGGGTCTGGCTGTTAAGGCTGGTGTTCAGGTTGGTTTCAACACTAACGCCAAGTTGAAGAACGGTGATGCATCGGCAGATATTACTAACAATAAGACTGTTGATTTCTCAGTTCCTGTAGGTCTCTCTTACGAGATTTCTAACGTAGTGCTTGATGCACGTTACAACATTGGTATGACCAAGGTATTCGAGGGTGCAGAGAACAAGAACTCAGTAATCCAGATCACACTGGGCTACAAGTTCCCATTCTAAGTCTACAAAAACATCACACTAAATAAAAGGCAGGACAAAAATCCTGCCTTTTTATTTTGCCCGTTCAGAAAAAATGCCTAAATTTGCATCGCATGAAGAAATATCTACTAACCATCACGATGCTACTGCTGGTCTGCACGGCCCTTCACGCGCAGGACTATAGCAAGATGTCGCGCTATGTCAGGGAGCGCGTAAGGAAGAGCCCCACCCCAAGCCTCCCCAAGGTGAGGGGAACAGAAACCGTTGGCCAACAGCGCATGCTTGTCCTGGTTGAGGGTGAAGAGGGTGCGTTGCGTGGCCGCTGCCTGCGCCATCAGGGCAACATACACATAGCCCTGGTACCCATCGACTCGCTGGCTGCGCTCTCTGAGGATACTCGCGTGAGCCGCATCGAGGCCCATCGCAGCAATGCCCACATGCACTGCGACATCTCCCGCGAGAAGACTGAGGTGGCGAAGGTGGCGGCAGGCATGGGTGTGCTGTCCCAGGCATACGACGGCAGCGGGGTGCTGGTAGGCGTGCAAGACATCAGCTTCGACCTGAACCACCCCAATTTCCTGTCGAAGAAAGACGGCAGACAGAGGATAGTGCGTCTGTGGGACATGCTCGACAACACCCCTCTGCAGGAATACGACAGCCTGTCAACGTTCCCCCTCGGCACCTTCTATAACAGCAGCGAAGCCATCACGAAAAAAGACCATACGCGTGATGCCACCATACACTATCACGGCACGCACGTGGCCGGCATCGCCGTTGGCAGCGGATGCAACACTCCGTTCACCGGCATGGCACCGGAGTCAGACATCTATCTGATATCCACCGTGATAGAGAACAACGACTCATTGCTGCCCCAGCACATGGAGGACATCGTGACAGATGAAATCTTCCTGCTGGCGTTCCAGAATATGTTTGACTATGCCGACAGCATCGGCGTGCCCTGTGTGGCGAACTACAGCATCGGCGGCGAATATGACATTGCCGATGCCGACCCACTGGCGGAGAAGTACATAGAAAAGATGACGGGTCCGGGAAAAATCATCGTGGCCTCTGCAGGCAACGACGGTGAGCGCCGCTGCTTCCTGCCCATCAGCAAGACAGACAGCATAGCAGGCGGACTCTTCTTGCCCAATGCCGAGGCAGAGCAGCTGCGCCTGCACGTCAGCACCACAGGAAGGCTGCTGCTGAAGTTTACCGACGTAGCTAACACTGCCTCAGACAATTACAAGACCTTCGCCCTGGGCTTTAAGGCCAAAGGCATCTACCGCAAGGGCGATACGGTGAATATGCTGAAATGGAACGAATGGTATAAGTACGAGTCAGCTGGCAACCTTGGATCCGGCACCACGGTAGAGATATACTCCGGCGTTGACGGCTACAACAGCGACCGCGTAGGGTATGACATCTACCTGAACCCCGCCAATGAAGACTTCACCGGACACTCATACGTCATAGAGCTGACGGGCGACGGCGTGGAGGCCTATGCCTTCGTGGAGAACGGCACCCTTAACGGCTTCTACAGCAATAACTTCCGACTGAAAGGGGCCGAGCTTGGCGGCACCGTCAACAGCCCTGCAACGCTGCCATCGGTCATTGCCGTAGGCAGCACCTCGTGGCGCACATACTGGACCAGCTACCAAGGCCGCAAGATGTCGGCTTACAATGGCTCAAACGGCAAATGGACCACCTTCTCCAGCATTGGACCCTCGGTGACAGGAGCCATCAAGCCCGACCTCTGCGCACCGGGTCAGGCCGTCATATCGTCACTCGACAGCCACTACAAGCCCACTGGCGGCTTTCCTAACTATATCTACGACAAAAGCGGCTCACACAACGAGAATAACGGCAAGGACTATGGCTGGCTAGTGTTGAGCGGCACCTCCATGGCCTCGCCCATCGTGGCAGGCACCATAGCGCTGTGGCTGCAGGCCGACCCCACCCTGACGCGCGAACGCATCCTCGACATCGTGGCTAAGACGGCAACACACCCCGACCCTACCCTCTCCTACCCTAACAACTACTATGGCCTGGGAGAAATCAACGCCTACCGCGGACTGCTTGACATACTGGGACTTACGGGCATCAAGGGACTGTCGGCCACACACCTCTCCACCGCCGTGGTGAGACCCATAGGCAACCATAGCATACTCATCACCCTTGATGACACACCAACGAAAGAAATCACCTGTAAGGTGTTCGCCACAAACGGCCAGTTGATATACTCCGCCACTCTCCCACCCCACTCCACCACTTACACCCTTCCGCTCAATACGGGCAAAGGAATATACGCCGTACAACTCGATGGAATGGGCAGCACTCTGATAAGAGTGGAGTAATATTTTGCCAAAAATTTGCGTATTTGCACTATTTGTTGTAATTTTGCAAATTGAATAAGAATGCACATACGCATACATGCGCTATACACGTAAGGAAATAGAGACGCTGCTGGATGAAAGAATCGTCATCCTCGACGGCGCTACGGGAACCTACCTCCAGCAGTTCAACCTGACGGAGGAGGAGTTTCGTGGCTCTCTATTCACCAGCCATCCTGTGCCGCTGAAAGGCTGCAACGATGTGCTGTGCCTTACGCGTCCTGACCTTATCAGGGAGATGCACCGCGCCTACCTTGATGCCGGGGCCGACATCATAGAGACCAACTCCTTCAACAGCAACAGCTTCTCACTGGGCGACTACGGTCTGGAGGACAAGGTATATGAGATATCCCGCGCCAGTGCCATGCTGGCCCGCGAAGTGGCCGACGCCTTCCCAGGCATGCGTATAGTGGCCGGCTCTATGGGACCCACTAACAAGACCCTCTCCATCAGCGGCGACGTGAACGATCCCGGAGCGCGCGACATCACCTTCAGTCAGCTCTACGACACCTACCATGAGCAGGCCCGCGGCCTCATCGACGGCGGTGCCGACATACTGCTTGTGGAAACCATCTTCGACACCCTCAATGCCAAGGTGGCCCTGAAGGCCATCACCGACCTGGGAGAGGAGACAGGGCAGGATATCCCCATCATGTGTAGCGGCACCATGTCTGACGCCTCCGGACGCACACTGTCGGGTCAGACCGTGGAGGCTTTCTGCACCTCACTCACGCATGCCAACCTCCTTACGATAGGCCTGAACTGCGGCTTCGGTGCACGACAGCTGCTGCCGTGGCTGAGGAAACTCGCTGCGGTGGCCCCATGCCGCGTCAGCGTACATCCCAATGCGGGTCTGCCCAACGTGATGGGCGGATACGACGAGACACCCGAGACCTTCGCCAACGTGGCCAGGCAGGTGTTCCAGGAGAGACTGGTGAATATCTACGGCGGCTGCTGCGGCACCACACCCGAGCATATCAGACACCTCTCCCTGACACTCTCGAAAGGAGAGGGAACATACCTGCCGCGCCCGCTGCCTGAGCATAAGGCCATAAAGCCCATGCTGCTGTCAGGCCTGGAAACACTCACCGTTGGTAATGCACACACCGTTGGTAATACACACACCGTTGGCAATGTACCAGAATCCCACACCACAGGCAATGGTAACATTACCCCTCCCTCGGAGGAGGGGATGGAGGCGGGGCTCCCCTTCATCAACATCGGCGAGCGCACCAACGTGGCCGGTTCGGCAAAGTTCAAGAAACTCATCCAGGCCAAGAACTATGAGGAGGCTCTCAGCGTGGCCCGTCAGCAGGTGGACAAAGGAGCGCAGGTGATAGACATCTGCATGGACGACGGTCTGATAGACGGCGTGGAAGCCATGACGACGTTCCTCAACCTCATCGCCTCAGAACCGGAGATAGCCTGCGTGCCCGTGATGATCGACTCATCGAAATGGGAGATACTGCAGGCCGGCCTGCAATGCGTACAGGGCAAGTCCATCGTCAACAGCATATCGCTGAAGGAGGGTGAGGAGACGTTCCTCAGCAAGGCCCGCTACATACATTCCATGGGTGCCGCTACCGTCGTGATGCTCTTCGACGAAGAGGGACAGGCCGACACCTACGAACGCAAGGTAAACGTGGCACGCCGCGCCTACGGTCTGCTGAAAGGCATCGGCTTCCCCACCGAAGACATCATCTTCGACCCCAACGTGCTGGCCGTCGCCACCGGCATGCATGAGCACGACGACTACGGCAGGGCATTCATCGCTGCCTGTGCCACCATACACACGGAGATGCCCGAGGTGCATCTCTCAGGCGGCATCAGCAACCTCTCCTTCTCCTTCCGAGGCAACAACCGCATACGCCAGGCCATGCACTCCGTAGTGCTGCACCACGCCATGCGCGAAGGCCTCGACATGAGCATCGTCAACCCAGCCATGAACATACCCTACGAGGATATACCAGAGGATATGCTCACCGCCGTGGAGGACGTGATACTGAACCGCGATGCGGAGGCCTCCGAACGACTCATCGACTTTGCCCAAAAGATAAAGGAAGAGGAGGAGAGGAAGAAGGGTGAAGGGATTAAAGGTGATGGAAAGAAAGATGATGGAAAGAAGGGTGATGCCGACTGGCGTAACGGTACGCTGCATGAACGCATAAACAATGCCATGATGAAGGGCATCACCGACTTCATCGAGGCAGACACCGAGGAGGCCTACCGTACAGAGCAGACGGCACTGGGCGTGATAGATAACTACCTTATGCCAGCAATGGAGAAGGTAGGCGAGCTTTTCGGCGACGGCAAGATGTTCCTGCCGCAGGTGGTGAAGTCAGCACGCGTGATGAAGAAAGCCGTAGCAGTGCTGGAGCCGTATATGGGGAAGAGCCCCACCCCGACCCTCCCCAAAGGGAGGGAGAGCGGAACAGATGGGACTGCTGGTTCCAATGTTGTCATTATGGCTACCGTCAAAGGCGATGTGCACGACATCGGCAAGAACATCGTCTCCGTCGTCACACAGTGCAACGGCTACCACGTGAAAGACCTCGGCGTGATGGTCGACTGCGACACCATCGTCAATGCGGCGCAGGAGGAGCATGCCATAGCTATCGGTCTGTCAGGCCTCATCACCCCTTCGCTCGACGAGATGATACGCGTCATCAAGGAGCTGCGCCACCGTGGCATGACGACACCCGTCATCGTGGGCGGCGCAACAACATCAACGCTGCACACCGCCGTGAAGATGGCACCGGAATATCCCAAAGGCATTGTCATCCACTCACCATCGGCAGCCGACAATGTCTCCATAATACGCCGTCTCATGGCCGACGACAAAGAAGAGTTCATAGCAGAGCTGAAGTCGCAGCAGCGCATCATCCGCGAGAACTACCTCAACAAGGAAGCCTGCAAAGACCTGCTGACGCTGGACGAGGCACGCCGCCGCCGGCATATAAAGAAGATTGAAGAAGTGGCGGTGCCCTCACCAGAGGCACAGCGGCCGCTCCACACCGACAACCACTCGCTGCTGCATCCGAAAGGCGAATGCCTGTGCTGCGACCCGCTGGTGCCGTTAATCAACTGGCAGTTCTTCTTCTCCGCATGGGGCATCAAGGGACACTTCCCCGAGGTGCTCGACGACAAAGAGAAGGGTGGCGAGGCCCGCAAGCTATGGCACGACGCACAGCAGCTGCTCGACAAGATCATACGCCTCCGCCTGCTGCGACTGCAGATGAAGGCACAGGTGCTGCCGGCATATTCCGATGGCGACGACATCATTATCACAGCCTCTGACGGCAAGGAATACCGCCTGCCCATGCGACGCTCGCTGAAAGACGAAGAAGAGACGAAATGCCTGGCGGACTATATAATGGGCCCCTCCCCAGCCATCCCCAAGGGGAGGGAGAGCGGAGCTGCTGGAGAAACTGGAACAACAGGAGCTGCTGGAGAAACTGGGACTGCTGGCCCTATCGACTATGTATGCCCCTTTGTCGTCAGTGCCGGTGTAGGGCTGGGCGACCTTCAGGAACGCTTCCGCAGCGAGGATGATGAGTACCACGCCATCATGGCCAAGCTCCTGGCAGACCGCCTCACGGAGGCTATGGCAGAGAAGCTGTCTGCCGACCTTGTGAACACACTCCATTGGGGTACTACCAACATACGCATGGCCTTCGGATATGGCGCCTGTCCCGATCACAAGCTCAAACGCCAGGTCTTCGACATCCTCGGGGTAGGGGAGAGTATGGGACTGTCGCTCACAGAGACATGCATGATAAATCCAGGTGAAAGCATCTGCGGACTGATATTCGCCAACACACCTACGAAATACTTTAATGTGTAAAAGCCCCACCCCGTCCCTCCCCAAGGGGAGGGGGCAGGAACACAACAACCACAACAACGCAATGAAAGTAATAGACATCATAAAGGAAGCCCGTGAAAGCGGCAAGCCCCGCTTCTCCTTCGAGTTGCTGCCCCCGCTGAAGGGCGACGGCCTTGAAGGCATCTTTGAGGCCATAGAGTCGCTGATACCATACAACCCCGCCTTCATCAACGTCACCAGTCACCGTGAGGAGATGAAATACGTGGAACGCCCTGACGGTCTGATAGAGAAGCACATCGTGCGCCGCAGACCCGGCACGGTGGGCGTATGCAGCACCATCAGGAACAGATACAACATCGAGGTGGTGCCCCACGTCATCTGTGGCGGCCAGACAAAATACGACATCGAAGACTCGCTCATCGACCTTGACTTCCTCGGCATCCACAATGTCCTTGCTCTGCGCGGCGATGCCATGCCAGGCAGCAAACGCTTTGAGCCACACAAGGACGGCCATGCGCATGCCGACCAGCTCGTGAGGCAGATCATAGACATGAACAACGGACAGTTCATCGACGGAGAACCCAACACCACCCACCACACAGACTTCTGCATCGGCGTGGCGGGCTATCCGGAGAAACATCCTGAGTCGCCGAACCACCTCACCGACCTCGGCTACCTGAAGCAGAAGATAGACGCCGGCGCGGAGTATATAGCGACGCAGATAAGCTACGACACCGACATGATACTGCGCTTCCGCGACAAATGCGCCGAGATAGGCATCGATGCCCCCATCCTGCCGGGGCTGAAGCCTTTCGCCACCAAGACACAGCTGACGGTGCTGCCGCAGACCTTCGCCGTAGACCTGCCCCAAGAGCTTGTCAGCAAGGTCATGGCCTGCCGCAACAACGACGAGGTGAAGCAGGTAGGCATAGAGTGGAGCATACGGCAGGGAGAGAGGCTGATAAAGGAAGGCTTCCCCGTGCTGCATTTCTACACCATGACCAAAACGATGCAGGTAAGGCAGATCGTCAGCACTCTGATGTAATGAGGATAGAATGTCACAACCAAAAAGACTTTCACAACCAAAAAGACTAAAAATATGGAATCACAAAACGCTATCTACGATGCCACCACACTCGGTAAGCCACGCATGATGATACTGGGTGTGCAGCACCTCTTTGCCATGTTTGGAGCCACGGTGCTCGTGCCGCTCCTCACAGGTCTTGACGTGTCTACAACACTTTTGTTTGCCGGCATCGGCACACTGCTCTTCCATTTCATCTCAAAATGGCAGGTGCCGGCCTTCCTCGGCTCTTCCTTCGCCTTCCTCGGAGGCTATGCCTCGGTAAAGGAGATGGGTGTGGGGCAGGGACTCTCTGAAACGCTGTCACTGGACTATGCCTGCATGGGTGTGGCATGCGCCGGACTGATGTATTTCATCATGGCGGCACTGATAAAGTCGTTCGGCGTGCAGAAGATACTGCATTACTTCCCGCCAGTGGTAACAGGCCCGATAGTGATAGCCATCGGACTCGTGCTGTCTGGCTCAGCCATCACCAACTGCCAGACCAACTGGCCCCTCGCCATCCTGGCCATCGTTACCGTGATAGCCTCCTCCATCTGGGGTAAGGGAATAATAAAGATTATACCCGTCTTGCTCGGCGTTGTGGTATCCTACGTTACAGCCGCATGTTGCGGTATGGTAGATTTCACACCCCTGGCAGAAGCCGCATGGATAGGGTTCCCAATAAGCAAGGACCGCACCATCCTCGCCGTCTTTGAAGACGGCAATACGGCGCTGATGCTCTCTACCATCATCGCTATCATGCCAATAGCCTTCGCCACCATCATGGAGCATATCGGCGATATGTTTGCCATCAGCTCTACCGTGGGTAAGGACTTCCTCTCCAAACCCGGCCTGCACCGCACCCTCACTGGCGACGGCATAGCAACGGCAGTGGCATCGGTCTTCGGAGCACCGGCCAACACCACATACGGCGAGAACACCGGAGTGCTGAACCTCACCAAGGTGTTCGACCCAAAGGTGATACGCATAGCGGCCTGCATCGCCATCCTGCTGGCCTTCTGTCCTAAGTTCGCATGCCTCATACAACTCATGCCCGCCGCCACAATCGGTGGCGTCAGCCTTATCCTCTACGGCATGATATCCGCTGTCGGCGTGCGCAACCTTGTAGAAGAGAAGGTAGACCTGAAGAGCTCGCGCAACGTGTTCGTGGCAGCACTCATCCTCGTGCTCGCCATCGGCGTGAAATACGGTGCCAACGACGACATCGCAATGGGCCCAATACACCTCTCTGGCCTCGCCATAGCAGCCATCACGGGCATACTGCTCAACGCTGTGATGCCTGGCAAGCTCGGCATGAAAGTAAAGTCATTCAAGGGAAAAGAAAAATCATAGCATCATGAAAGTAATAAACCTGGGAGCAGAAAACTCCATCATCAACCAGTTCGTCGCAGAACTGCGCGACGTGAACATACAGAAGGACCGTATGCGCTTCCGCAACAACATCAAGCGCATAGGCAACCTCATGGCCTACGAGATAAGCAAGACGCTGAGGTATGAGGAAGTGGAAGTAGAGACACCGCTGGCCACTGCCAAGATGAAAGTGCCTCACGACAATGTGGTTATAGGCACCGTTTTCAGGGCTGGACTGCCGTTCCACCAGGGTTTCCTCGACATCTTCGACAATGCCGGCAACGCCTTCCTCTCTGCCTATCGGTACTATACCGACCGTGAGTGTAACAATATCGACGTACACATAGAATACATTGCAACGCCAGACCTTACCCATAAGACCTTCATACTCGTTGACCCTATGCTGGCAACGGGTGAGAGTCTTATCCTGGCACACAACGCATTCATCACCAAAGGCGTTCCAAGAAGGATAGTCCTGGCATCGGTAATAGCTACAGAAGAAGGCATAGCACGCCTGAATAGTAGGTTTCCTGCTAATGACATAGTGCTTTACACCGCTGCCATTGACCCAATACTGAATGAACGCAAATATATCGTGCCAGGCCTGGGCGATGCCGGCGACCTGATGTACGGCGATAAGCTATAGGATAACAAACAGAAAATAACAATAAGAAAAGATATATGGCATTAAAATGTGGTATTGTAGGCCTGCCCAACGTAGGCAAGTCAACCCTCTTCAACTGTCTGTCGAGCGCCAAGGCTCAGGCAGCTAACTTCCCTTTCTGCACCATCGAACCCAACGTGGGCGTCATCACCGTGCCCGATGAGCGACTGACCCGCCTGGCAGAGCTGGTTCACCCGGGACGCATCGTCCCCGCCACCTGCGAGATAGTAGACATCGCAGGACTGGTGAAAGGAGCCTCAAAAGGTGAGGGTCTGGGAAACAAATTCCTTGGAAACATCCGCGAGACAGACGCTATCATACACGTGCTGCGCTGCTTTGAAGACGAGAACATCACCCACGTCGATGGCACCATCAATCCCATTCGCGACAAAGAGATTATCGATACCGAGCTCCAGCTGAAAGACCTGGAGACTATCGAGAGCCGCTACGCCAAGACACAGAAGGTGGCCTCTACCGGCAATAAGGACGCAAAGGTGGAGCTGAACGTTCTCACCGCCTACAAGGAATGCCTGGAGCAGGGCAAGAATGCGCGCACCGTCACCTTCGAGTCGAAGGAGGAGCAGCAGGCTGCCAAGAACCTGTTCCTGCTCACCTCAAAGCCCGTGCTGTATGTCTGCAACGTCAGCGAGGGCGATGCCAAGGAGGGCAACGAATGGACACGTCAGATAGAGGCACTGGCCAAGGACGAGGGTGCAGAGTCGATGATCGTGGCAGCAAAGACGGAGGAAGACATCGCCGGCTTCGAGAGCTACGAAGACAAGCAGCTGTTCCTCGAGGAACTGGGCCTTGAAGAGAGCGGCGTCAACCGTCTCATCAAGAAGGCCTACGCCCTGCTGAACCTCCAGACGTTCATCACCGCTGGCGAGATGGAGGTGAAGGCATGGACCTTCAAGAAAGGCTGGAAAGCCCCACAGTGTGCCGGTGTCATACATACCGACTTCGAAAAGGGCTTTATCCGCGCCGAGGTGATAAAGTACGACGACTACATCCAGTACAAGTCAGAGGCCGCCATCAAGGAGGCCGGCAAACTCGGCATAGAGGGCAAGGACTACATAGTACAGGACGGCGACATCATGCACTTCCGATTCAACGTCTGAACCCCCTCCCAACCTACCCAAGGGGAGAACTGATTACTCCGATAATTCAGATTACTCTGATTACTCTGACTACTCCGATAATTCCGAACAATGAATATTGACTTTATCCTTTGGAACCCCGACCTGGTTATCTTTAATATCGGGCCGTTTGCCATCCGCTGGTACAGCACGTGCTGGCTCATAGGCCTGCTGGGGTCATATCTCATGGTGAAATACCTCTACCGCAAGCAGGGACTGTCCGACGAGAAGTTCGAGCCGCTCTTCCTCTACTGCTTCACCGGCATCCTCATCGGTGCACGCCTGGGCCACTGTCTCTTCTATGAGCCCGGCTATTTCCTCTCCTCATGGCAACACGTGGTGGAGATGATACTGCCCATCCGGCAGGGCATGGACGGCTCATGGCACTTCACCGGCTACGAGGGACTGGCAAGCCACGGCGGCACCGTCGGCATAATACTGGCACTGCTGCTCTACAGCAAGAACCTGAAGGTGCCCGTATGGACCGTCCTCGACACCATCTCCATCTCCGTGCCCATCACCTGCACCTTCATCCGTCTGGGCAACCTGATGAACTCTGAAATCATCGGCAAGCCCACCGACGTGCCCTGGGCCTTCATCTTCCAGCGCGTTGACGACCTGCCACGCCATCCTGGACAGCTCTATGAGGCCATTGCCTATGCATGCTTCTTCGTGGTGCTGTGGGTGATATACCGCAAGACCAACCGTCAAGAGGGCAAGCACACCGTCAACCCGCTCATAGGAACAGGCTTCTACTTCGGCCTCGACATACTGCTCATCTTCTTCTTCCGTTTCTTCATAGAATACACCAAAGAGATGCAGGAAGCCTTCGAGGCCGACATGCTCTTCGACATGGGGCAGCTGCTCTCCATCCCCTTCATCCTCATAGGAGCCTACTTCACATGGCGGGGACTGCAGAAAGCCAGGCAAGCTTAACGACAACGATAATCAATAGAACATCCAGAACATCCAGAAAGTCTTGATTCTCTAGAATATCTATCCCAACTACACGACAATGGCAAAGAAATCTGGCGAACTGACGCCGATGATGAAACAGTTCTTCGACCTCAAGGCGAAGCATCCAGAGGCGCTGCTGCTCTTCCGCTGCGGCGACTTCTACGAGACCTACTGCGACGACGCTGTAGAGGCCTCGCGTATCCTCGGCATCACCCTCACCAGACGCAACAACGGTGCCTCAATGGGCGATGCCATGGCGGGCTTCCCCCATCACGCCCTCGACACCTACCTGCCCAAGCTCATCCGTGCCGGGCGTCGCGTGGCCATCTGCGACCAGCTTGAAGACCCGAAGCTGACGAAGAAGCTCGTCAAGCGCGGCATCACCGAACTCGTCACCCCCGGCGTGGCCATGCAGGAGAACGTCCTCAACCATAAGGAGAACAACTTCCTCTGCGCCCTTCACATAGGCAAGAGCACCATAGGCATCGCCTTCCTCGATATCTCCACCGGAGAATACCTGTGCGACCAGGGCAACCGCGACTACATCAGCAAGATGCTCAACAACTTCTCTCCCAAGGAGACGCTGATAGAGCGCGGCCACCGCGGACAGGTGGAGCAGCTGTTTGGTAGGGTAGGGGAGCTGTTCGAACTCGACGACTGGGTGTTCAACCAGCAGACGGCCCTGCAGCGCCTCACCAAGCTCTTCCATGTGAAGAACATGAAAGGCTTCGGCGTGGCCTCGCTCACCGACGGACTCATCGCCGCAGGTGCCATACTGCAGTATCTGGACTATACGCAGCATACGCAGACCTCCCACATCACCAACCTGCGTCGCATCGATGCCAACCGCTACGTGCGCCTCGACAGCTTCACCCTGCGCAATCTGGAGATACTGCAGCCGCTGCATGAAGGGGGCACATCGCTCATCGATGTCATCGACAATACCGTCTCGCCGATGGGAGCGCGCCTGCTACGCCGCTGGCTCATCTTCCCCCTGCGTGAGAAGCAGGCCATCAACGACCGCCTCGATGCCGTTGATTATTTCTTCCGCGAGCCCGACAGCCGCGACGTCATAGAAGACGAGATGCAGCGCATCGGCGACATGGAGCGCATCGTCTCGCGCATAGCGGCAGGCCGTGTGATGCCCCGCGAGGTGGTGCAGCTGAAACATGCCCTGACGGCCATCAAACCCATCCGTGTAGTGTGCATGCAGGCGACAGACAGCGACGACAGCCAGCACCGTCCCGTGCTGCGTAGGGTGGGGGAGAAGCTCGATACCCTCGACGAGCTGCGGCAGCGCATAGAACAGTGGCTCGAACCCGAACCGCCCCAGCAGATAGGCAAGGGCAACGTCATCCGCAGCGGGGTGGACAAAGAGCTGGACGAACTCAGGCAGATAGCCTACTCCGGCAAGGACTACCTCCTGCAGATGCAGCAGCGTGAGATAGAGCGCACGGGCATCGTCAGCCTGAAGATAGGCTATAACAACGTCTTCGGCTACTACCTGGAGGTGCGCAACACCTTCAAGGACAAAGTGCCCGAGGGGTGGATACGCAAGCAGACGCTGGCCCAGGCCGAGCGCTATATCACGCAGGAGCTGAAGGAATATGAGGAAAAGATTCTCGGAGCCGAAGACCGCATCCTGGGCCTTGAGACGAAGCTCTTCGCCGAACTGGTGCAGTATGTGCAGCAGTTCATCAAGCCCCTGCAGCAGGATGCCGCACAGGTGGCAGAGCTCGACTGCCTCATGTCGTTTGCCAAGACCGCTGCCCTCCACCGCTACATACGTCCCGTCATCGACGAGTCCGACATCCTCGACATACGCCAGGGCCGCCATCCCGTCATAGAGACCAACATGCCGGCAGGAGAGCAGTATATCCCCAATGACGTGACATTGGAGAGCCCCACCCCGACCCACCCCAAGGGTAGGGAGACCGGAGACAGTGGAACCTCTGGACAGGACGGAAACACCGGCAGCCACCCGCAGATAATGATTATCACCGGACCGAACATGGCCGGTAAATCCGCTCTGCTGCGTCAGACGGCCCTCATAGTACTGCTGGCCCAGATAGGCTGCTACGTGCCGGCAGAAGCCGCGAAAATAGGCCTTGTGGACAAAATCTTCACCCGTGTGGGTGCCAGCGACAGTATCTCGACGGGCGAATCCACCTTTATGGTAGAGATGACAGAGGCCGCCAACATCCTCAACAACATGAGCCAACGCGGCCTCATCCTGTTCGACGAGTTGGGCCGCGGCACAAGCACCTACGACGGCATCTCCATAGCATGGAGCATCGTGGAGTATCTGCACGAGCATCAGGGCTGCAACGCACGCACCCTCTTCGCCACACACTACCATGAGCTCAACGAGATGGAGAAACACTATGCGCGCATAAAGAATTATAATGTGTCGGTGAAGGACATCAACGGCCGCATCATCTTCCTTCGCAAACTCGTGGAGGGAGGCAGCGAACACAGCTTCGGTATCCACGTGGCGCAGCTGGCGGGCATGCCGTCGGGCATCGTCAACCGTGCCAACCAGGTGCTGCAGTCCCTCGAAAAGGAAGCCAGCGAGGTGGGAGCCGTAGGCAAGAAGACCTTCTCCGCCCCGCCGTCATCGCCACAGCTGTCGTTCTTCCAGCTCGACGACCCCGTCCTCATGCAGGTGCGCGACGAGATACTGGGTCTCGACATCAACAGTCTCACACCACTCGAAGCCCTCAACAAGCTTAACGAGATAAAGAAGATAGTAAACAACAAATAATGTCATTATTATGAAACAGCTAACCATCATCACCATCATGGCTCTCATGAGCCTCACTGCCACAGCGCAGAAGGTCAACTATGCAGTAAACCGCTCAACGGGTCTCCTGTCACATCTGAGCATCAAGGGCGACCTGTATCGCATGAACTGGATGCAAGTATATGCTGACACCCTCGACCCCATGCACAAGGCATACCGCTGGGGAGCGTCCGTCAACATGAAGAAGCGCGACCCGGAGAATCCAGTGAAAATCACCAACAGCGTGAAGCACTGGAACATCGACTATGATGTCTTTGAGGAATATACCATTAAGAATGAGTCAAAAGTGCCCTACGACCTCTCCAACCTTCGCATCACGCTGCCCTTCAACAGCAACCCCGACGTAGGTTCGAGCAAGCACCAGCGCTGCGACCTCACCGTGAGCATCGGCGAGGGCTCCAGGGACTATATCAAGGCAGTGCGCCAGAGCGGCAAGCCCAACCACTTAGGCCTTATCGTGCAGAAGGGCAAGCTTGGCCGCTACGAGATGCTTGAGGTAGAGAAGCCCAGCGGCAACAGCAACGGGCGCTACATACTGTGCGTTTACCCGGAGAGCTACATACTGAAGCCCGGCAAGTCATACACGCTGAAGTGGTGCATCTTCTCCTTCGAGGATGAGGAAGACTTCCAGAAAGACATCAAGCACCGCGGCTGGAAACCGAAGAAGTAAAGCCCCCTACCTACCTCCCCCAGGGGGGAAGAGCACGGAACTGATATTAATATAACAAATATTATAAACTCCAATGGAATATAATTTTCAGGAAATAGAGAAGAAATGGTTCGACTATTGGAAGTCCAACCAGACCTATAAAGTAACCGAGGACAAGAGCAAAGAGAAGTTCTACGTCCTCAACATGTTCCCTTACCCCAGCGGTGCGGGCCTCCATGTGGGCCATCCTCTGGGATATATCGCCAGCGACATCTACGCCCGCTTCAAGCGTCTGCAGGGCTATAACGTGCTCAACCCTATGGGCTACGATGCCTATGGCCTGCCCGCCGAGCAGTATGCCATACAGACGGGCCAGCACCCCGAGGTGACGACGGTGGAGAATATCAACCGCTACCGTGAGCAGCTCGACAAGATAGGCTTCTGCTTCGACTGGGACCGTGAGGTGCGCACCTGCGACCCCGTTTACTATAAGTGGACGCAGTGGGCCTTCCAGAAGATGTTTAACAGCTATTTCGATCAGGCCGAACAGAAGGCTAAGCCTATCGAAGACCTCATCGCTCACCTCAAGACAAAGGGTACGGAAGGCCTTCAGGCAGCCTGCTCTGAGGAACTCTCCATCACCGCTGATGAATGGCAGTCAATGACAGAGAAGGAGCAGTCTGACGTGCTTATGAACTACCGCATCGCCTTCATGGGCGAGACGATGGTGAACTGGTGCGCCGGCCTTGGCACCGTGCTTGCCAACGACGAGGTGGTCGACGGTGTCAGCATCCGTGGCGGCTTCCCTGTAGAGCAGAAGAAAATGCGCCAGTGGTGCCTGCGTGTCAGTGCCTACGCACAGCGCCTCCTCGACGGTCTGGAGACCATAGAGTGGAGCGACTCCATCAAGGAGACGCAGAAGAACTGGATAGGCCGCTCCGAGGGCACTGAGGTAGTGTTCCAGGTTGCCGACAGCGACAAGTCATTCACCATCTTCACCACCCGTGCCGACACGATGTTCGGCGTGACATTCATGGTGCTCGCACCAGAGAGCGAGCTGGTGAAGGAGCTCACCACGCCTGAGCAGAAGGAAGAGGTGGAGAAATACGTGAAGTACGTAGCAGGCCGCACCGAGCGCGAGCGTCAGATAGACCATAAGGTGACGGGCGTCTTCTCCGGCTCATACGCCATCAACCCCTTCACCGGAGAGAAGAACCCCATCTGGATATCAGAATACGTGCTGGCCGGCTACGGCACCGGAGCCATCATGGCCGTGCCTGCCCACGACAGCCGCGACTATGCCTTTGCCAAGCATTTCGGCCTGCCCATCGTGCCGCTCATCGAGGGTGCCGAC
>CAJOOC010000151.1 GCA_905236165.1 uncultured Prevotella sp.
AGCCATGACGCTGCTGCTCGCAGTAATTACCACAATGACATCTTGGGCCTTAGACCCCATCTTCAACACCACCTACACCGCGACCAGTGGCACGGCAGGGGCCAATAACCAGAATTATGGAAACCTGGTGGACGGCAACAGCCTCACGTTCTACAAGATTCACATGATAGCCAACTCCCCGGCTCCGGGTGAGAACGGCGTATCGAACGAGATGTGGGTGTACCTGACGCAGGTAGGCGCAGGCACAGTGCTCCATGCCAATATGCCTTACATCTTCAAGCCGAAGGCGGCTGGCACTTACAACTTCACCACAGCCAACGCCACACTGAAGGCTAAGAACACCGGCGTGCTGGCCGAGACACAGACGATGGATGACTGCTATAAGTTCTATGCCGTCTACGAGAACACGACACCTGCCTCCACCGACCCCTTCTACTATGTGAACATCAATGGCAGCATCAGCCTCGGCAACAACGGAACAGTGACCGTAGGCCCCTACCGCTGGATTATCCGCAAGACCAGCAAGTATGGCAACGAGATTAGCTACGCCCGCAGCATGCGCTTCATCGACGATGATACGACGGGTTCACCTCCTTTTCATTTACCTGGCGAATCTCCTATAACTGACTATTCGGCATTCTTGCCGAATCTCCTAAACGCATGAAGAAGTGGTAGATTACTATTCCGGCGGTTACTGAGACGTTCATGGAGTGCTTGGTGCCGTACTGTGGTATTTCGATGCATCCGTCGCTCTGGTCTATCACTTCCTGATGCACGCCCTTCACCTCATTTCCGAGGATGACGGCGTATGTGGTATCGGGGTTTGGCAGGAAGGAGTTGAGAGGGGTGCTTCCCTCTGCCTGCTCTATGCTAAACACTTTAACGCCGTCGGCCTGAAGCTGTCGCACGGCGTCGAGGGCTGAAGGGAAATATCTCCACTCTACGCTCTCCTCCGCTCCAAGGGCTGTCTTGTGAATCTCATTGTGTGGAGGACAACCGGTGATGCCGCAGAGCCATACGGCCTGAAGGCGGAAGGCATCGGCGGTGCGGAATACTGAACCTACATTGTACATAGATCTCACATCGTCGAGCACAACGATGAGGGGAGTCTTGTCGGCCTGACGGAACTCCTGTACAGAGAGGCGCTGCATCTCTATGGTCCGTAGCTTTCTCATAGTTATTTCATGTTCGTGGACTGTATGAGGTAGTTAGGCCTCCGCTTTGCCTCGTTGAAGATGCGGCCAAGGTACTCTCCTATGATTCCGAGACACAGGAGCTGTACGGAACCGAGGAAGAGCATGACACAGATAAGCGTGGGATATCCGGCCACGGGGTCACCATAGAGCAGTACTTTTATGAGTGTGAAGATGAGATAGGCGATGGCTCCCAGTCCGGTGACGAATCCCATGATGGTGGCCAGGCGAAGTGGTGCAGTAGTGAAGCTGGTTATGCCCTCTATTGCTAGTGCCGTGAGCTGGAAGATGTTCCAGTGGCTCTGCCCGTAGCGACGCTCCTCCTGGTCGAAGGGTATGTCTTTCTTCTTGTATCCTATCCAGCTGAACAGTCCCTTGGTGTAGCGCTCGCTCTCGCGCAGCTGTCGCAGGGCGTCAATGCACTTACGGTCGAGGAGACGGAAGTCGCCGACATTCTGCAGGACGTTGAAGCGTGTGGAGTGGTCGAGGATATGATAGAACATCATTGTTAGCCTACGTCGCAGCCATCCTTCCTTGCCTCGTGTGCGGCGACGGGCATAGACATCATCGTAGCCCTGCTCCCACTCCTTGAGCATGTCACCGATGACGACTGGCGGATGCTGCAGGTCGGCATCCATCACCACGGCACATTGTCCGCGAGCATGGTCGAAGCCGGCGAGCATGGCGCTCTCTTTCCCGAAGTTGCGTGATAGCTGTATGTATACCACTCGGAGGTCCTTTGCAGCGAGCTGTTCCAGGATGCTCTGAGTATCGTCTGTGCTGCCGTCGTTGATAAATAGCAACTCGAAGTCGTAGTCCGTGAGTGAGTCGGCAACGGTGGTTATAGCGGAATGGAGGGCATTGAGTGACTCCTGCTCGTTGTATGCGGGGATGATGATGGTTACTAGTTTCATTTATTATTTGTATTCTATGTCTTTTATTCTTCTGTATATATTAGTGGTAGGGCGTGTAAAGACGAGATAGCGTCGTCCGCAGATTTGCAGCTCCTCATAATTGAAGGGGTCCAGTTCATAGTCATCACCTTTGTATGCCACGAGCCGCTGGTGGGGCAACAGCTGTGAAAGGTCTTCGGGGGAGAGGATGAAGCGGAGGCTGGGGTCGGCGGCGACGGGGTACTGTTGGTCGGCGGCAAAACCGCCTGGCACAGTAGCGGGAAAGGATGCTGCGGGTTGGTCGGCGGGTAGATGCCAGATATAGAGGTTACCACTAGCGTCAAGCTCATAGTTAGTATATGCTGTGCTGTCGGTCTTTATGCGATTGATGACATCTTCGGGGAGGAAGGCGAGTCGCTGCTTGCCGTATAGCTTCGCGGCGCAGCGCATGTTTATATCATTGGCATCGAAGGCCATATAGCTGCAGTAGAAGCCGAAGGTAAATGATGGGTTGACATAGCGGTCGCGGAAGAACTCTGATAGCCATGAGCTGATGCTCATGGCACTGGGGCTGATGCCCGAATCACCGTAGCGGACGGCGATGAGTTCGCATTCAGGCTGTTTCATCTGCTGTTCAGCGAAAAGCCAGTTGTCGTAGTTCTCACTCCTTACAATATATGCGGGGATATATAGGATGGCCATTATTATGGAGCACAGGATTATGAGGCGTCGTGGGTTGAGAGTTAAGTGATGTATGAGTAGCCTGATGAGGATGAGCATAGAGATGAAGTCGACGAAGAAGGCTACCCGCTCAAGGTTGGTGCCACAAAACAAGACGATAAGTAATGCGACAGAGAGGGCAACATATTCGTAAAGAGATGCCCTACTATTGATGGATATGGGAACAGCGGTCTTCCGTTTTCTTATCCAGAGTATCAATAACGAGAGTGCTAGAATCCATAACACGCGGACATTGAACAGGCAATTCATCACTCCGCTTAACAGCCGGCTCTGAAGACTGATGCCTTCAGCTGCACGGTTCCAGATGCCAGGGGAGAGGATGCAGAGGGCGGTGCCTATAAGGAAGAAGAAGATAGGAAGTATTATGCTCTTTGCAGGGGGGGCAGCGGCGAAAACGCCGCTGGAGTGCACGGGATGAAGAGCTGAAGTAAAAACGCCGATGAGGTATATAACAAGAGCGACGGAGACGGGTATTGACAGGGCCTCGTGACTCCATCCGGCAAGGAACGCCAAGGGTGTCAACAATAGGCTGACGCTCAAGTTATTGTATCGTCTTAATAACAATAAAAAAGACAGGACGGCAACGAGAGGCCAAAGATAGTTGAAGGCTCCAAGACTCCAGAGAATGGCTGTTCTGAAACCCTGAAAGACAACGAAAAGAAGAAAACAGGAGAGAACAGCAACTAACAGCGAATTTGACGAATTAACCCAACGGACACAGAGATGGATAAGGAGTACGAAGAGTAGCGTGTTTATGACCTGTATGACCACCGGAGGCATAAAGACCAAAAAGAACTGTGCCATAAGATGCGCCGGGAATCGGCCATTGGTTGACAAATAATGGTTCCATTGCGAGCGGAACAGGTCTCCGATAGTCTCTATGGCCTGTACAGGAGCTGTCTCATCAGCATTCCACATAAAGCGATAGATCATATCGTCGCTAAGTGTAGGAGCATCGAGAAGGTTGAGTCCAAGCATGGCGAACCCTAAAATAATAAGGAAAAGTGTATAGGGCTTAATGCTCTTCGTAAGTGCGTATCTCACAAGAAGGAAGTTTATGGGTATGGCGATGACGTAAACTGGCAATGGTGCTATGCTCTCAGAAAGTCCTAGGAGGATGAAGATGTTGAGCAGAACCATCTGGATGACATAGTTTGTGAGATGGCTCATTCCGAATCCTACAAACCTCTTCGCTGATGTCTTGACACGGAAGGTGAAAAGCGATGACATGAAGTAGTTGCACACAAAGCTGACGGCAAAACCTATGGTGTATGCCATATTATGACCGGTGTGCGACAGCAGCAGCCAGTAGATGCCGTAGTGGATAGCTGTGGCAATGACTCCTACCACTCCAAAGCGAAGGACTTCACGGAGATTGAACATTTGAGGATTATAGAGAGTTTAGGGCGTGGCCGAGAACGGCCATGCTATGCACATGGGGTTAACTCAGTTCAAGCATTCTCTGGATAGGTTTTACTGCCTCTCGTGCTATGTCGGGGTCTATCTCTATCTTCGGCGACTCATCCTTCAATGCGTTATACACCTTCTCCAGAGTATTCATCTTCATATACTGGCACTCGTTGCACGAGCATTCCATTCCGCTTTCACTTATTTCCGGAGGCACAGGTATGAACTCCTTGTCGGGACATGTACGTGTCATCTCATGTAGTATGCCTGACTCTGTCGCTACGATAAACTGTTTGCTGTCGCTATTCTGAGCATAGTTGAGCATCGTTGCGGTAGAGCCTTTCACGTCGGCAATGGCCAGCACGGGAGCCTTGCACTCCAGATGAGCCATTACCACGGCATCGGGGTACTGCTGCTTCAGCTGAACAATCTTCTCTACAGAGAAACGCTCATGCACATGACAACCGCCATTCCACAGCTCCATCTGTCGTCCTGTTACACTATTAATATAGTTTCCCAGGTTATAGTCAGGGCCGAAGAGCAGTTTTGCGTCCTCCGGCAGCTGGTCTACAACCTTCTTTGCATTTCCGCTGGTGACGACAATATCTGTAAGAGCCTTCACGGCAGCCGTGGTGTTCACATAGCTTATAACCTGATAGCCAGGATGCTCGTCCTTCCATTTCTTCAGGTCTTCGGCCTTGCACGAGTCGGCCAGTGAGCAGCCAGCCTTAAGGTCAGGGCAGAGCACCGTCTTCTCTGGCGACAGCAGCTTACATGTCTCGGCCATGAAATGCACTCCGCACATCACCATTATCTTTGCATCGGTCTCTGCGGCCTTGCGTGCCAGTGCCAACGAGTCGCCGATGAAGTCGGCAACATCCTGAATATCTCCAATAGTGTAATAGTGTGCCAGGATGATAGCATCTTTCTCCTTGCACATCCTGCGAATCTCATCTTTGAGAAAAGTCTTGTCTTTCAACATTGTATTATTATTTTATGTTTTCTTTTTCTTTTTCTAAAAAAACAGAATGATGTGAATGATGTGGTGTTGATATGTTGATAACTACCTGTAATAATCTTCAAACCTTCTGTATTTACTAGTGTTCTGCGCTTTCAGGAATATGTGAAAAACTCGTTTGTGAGTGACTCTAAACTGTGTTAATATGCTTTATTGTATCTGGAGTTATTAGAGATAATAGGCAATTATTAGGAGTTATGATAAGTTATTTTTGGGTTATCCACAGAGTTATCCACATTTCATGTATTTGACTGTCGAAGTGCTAGTGCCTTGTTTTCTTCTCTCTCCATTATCTCCCGTTCTCCGGGGCCTTTGTCGTTTATTCCGCAGAGATGCAGAATACCGTGGATAATCACCCGGTGCAGCTCTTCGTCGTAGTCCTTTCCCATCATCTCCGCATTCGAGCGTACCGTGTCCAGCGAGATGACCAGGTCGCCATTTATGATATTATCTTCACAATAGTCGAAGGTGATTATGTCCGTGTAATAGTCGTGCTGTAGATATTCCCTGTTCACTTCGAGAATCTTCTCGTCATCGCAGAACAGGTATCCCACTTCGCCTATTTTCTTTCCGTAAGTTTCTGCCACGCGGCGTATCCAAGCCGATGTGTCACGCCGCCTGATATGTGGCATCTTTACGTTTTCAGTACTGTATGATATCATTCTTTAAGGGAGTTATTAGGAGTTAAAGGGAGATATTGGGAGTTAAAGGGAGATATTGGGAGTTAAGATGCGTTACGGTGTCATATTTGATGTGTCAACACCAAAATGTTGTAGTTCACGTACCATCGTTGACGAGAGACTGGCGAATTGCGGTTCTGCATATAATAGTATGGTGTCTATCTTTCCGCCAGAAATCAATCTGTTTACCTCTGCCTGTTCTCGTTCATATTCGAAGTCCTTAACCGATCGTACACCCTTGACTATGAACTGAGCTCCTTCTTTCTGTGCGAAGTCTATTGCCAGACCGTAGTATGCCTTCACCTCTATCTCTGTTTTTCCAGCGTATATTTTCTGAATAGCTTTCACACGTTCTTCGGCAAGTGGCAACCCTGGTTTCTGTACATGGTCACCCACTACACCTATCACTAATTTGTCGAACAGAGGGATTGCTCTTCGCACAATACTGTCGTGTCCTAAAGTGAACGGATTGAACGTTCCGACAAAGATTCCTGTTCTCATTTTCTTTTTTTTTGCCTACAAAGGTAGTGATTTTTATTATAATGTGCAAAAAACTATAATAAATTTTCTGATTTACAAAAAAATAAGTATCTTTGCCACGCAAAACTAATTACGAATAAATAGGAATTAAATAAAATACTATGAATTCAAATGTAAAGCCAGCTACTGGCAAGTTAGGAATCTTAGTCGTTGGTAACGGTGCTGTTGCCACTACTTTCATGACAGGTGTCCTTATGGCCCGCAAGGGTTTGGGCAAGCCTATCGGTTCTATGACTCAGTACGACAAGATGCGTGTCGGAAAGGGTGATGAGAAAAAATATCTAAAGTATGGTGAGGTAGTCTCGCTGGCTACTCTCGATGACATTGTCTTCGGATGCTGGGATGTATACCCGCAGAATGCCTATCAGTCGGCAGTCTATGCTGAAGTGCTTAAGCGTGAGGACATCGACCCCGTTCGTGATGAACTGGAGCAGATCGTTCCTATGAAGGCAGCCTTCGACAAGAATTATGCAAAGCGTCTTGACGGTGATAACGTCAAGGACTGCAAGACGCGCTGGGAGATGGTGGAGGCGCTCCGTGAGGACATCCGCTCTTTCAAGGCTGAAAAGAAGTGTGACCGTATCGTTGTACTATGGGCAGCATCAACAGAAATATATGTTCCCGTAGAAGAGAAGTACCACTACAAGCTTGCTGACCTTGAGGCAGCCATGAAGGCCGACGAACGTTTGTATGTTGCCCCGTCTATGTGCTATGCCTACGCAGCACTCATTGAGGGATGCCCCTTTGTCATGGGAGCACCTAACACTACTGTCGACATCCCCGCTATGTGGGAACTGGCAGAGAAGACTCAGATGCCTATTGCCGGTAAGGACTTCAAGACTGGACAGACGCTTGTAAAGAGCGGCTTTGCTCCTATCATCGGTACCCGTTGCCTGGCACTCGACGGATGGTTCTCGACAAACATCTTGGGTAACCGCGACGGTCTGGTGCTCGACGAGCCGCAGAACTTCCGCACAAAGGAGGTCTCCAAGCTCTCTACACTCGAGACAATCCTTAAGGAGGACGAACAGCCTGAGCTCTACACCAACTACTATCATAAGGTGCGCATCAACTATTATCCTCCGCGCAACGATAACAAGGAGTCGTGGGACAATATCGACATCCGCGGATGGATGGGCTATCCTATGCAGATAAAGATTAATTTCCTATGCCGTGACAGCATCCTCGCAGCACCCGTATGTCTCGACCTTTGTCTGCTCATCGACCTGACAGCACGTGCCGGACGCTTTGGCATACAGCGCTTCCTCAGCTTCTTCCTCAAGAGTCCTATGCACGACTATACTAAGGGCGAGGAGGCTGTCAACCATCTCTACCGTCAGCACACTATGCTGAAAAACGCTATCCGTGAGATGGGAGGATATGAGGCCGACGAGGAGATAGATTGATTTAAGAATTTAGCATTAATGATTGAACTCAACAATCTTAGTATCGGTTATAACAACCGTCATAATGTTCGCACTGTTGCTTCTGACATCAGTGCGAACATTTTTTGTGGTCAGCTCACTTGCCTGCTTGGCGACAACGGCACTGGTAAGTCAACTCTCCTTCGCACGCTGGCAGGATTCCAGCCGCCGTTGGCAGGGAATATCTTTTTTAATGAACACGATGACACAGAGACGATTCCTGTAAAACGGTCGTTGTCTTCATTTAGTGATATTGAACTGGCCAAGACTGTAGGCATTGTGCTCACAGAGAAGCCCGATGTGGGACAGATGACCGTCACCGAGCTGGTAGCGCTGGGACGTTCGCCTTACACCGGCTTTTGGGGTCGTCTGTCGGCTGAAGACTACGATATAGTATACGAGAGCATCGCTAAAGTTGGAATATCGCCACTTGCCAGACGGATGGTAAATACACTGAGCGACGGAGAGCGCCAGAAGGTAATGATTGCCAAGGCACTGGCACAGCAGACACCTGTAATACTCCTTGATGAGCCTACAGCCTTTCTTGACTATCACAGCAAGGTGGAGATACTGTCCCTGCTCAAGGACATCAGTCATGAGCAGAAGAAGACCGTGTTCCTCTCTACCCACGACCTCGAGCTGGCTCTTCAGGTTGCCGACATCCTCTGGCTCATGACACCAGGTAATGTAACCTCTCCCCCCTCCCC
>CAJOOC010000152.1 GCA_905236165.1 uncultured Prevotella sp.
AGGACCGCACAGCATGACGGCATGTGGCAAACGGTTCTCATCTGCCAAACGCTGCAGGCGTTCCTTCATCGCGCCTTGTCCTATGACTTCGCTGAATTCCATTTCGACGTTATTCTCTGCAAAAGTACAAAAAAGAACGGAAATACACAAATTCTTTATGATTTATTTGGGAAACTTAATAAGAAGATACCCTGGTTTGGCAAAAAATGAGTACCTTTGCAACCGATATCCAACTCAAAGTGGGAATTAATAGAATCCGCATTAAGGTAAAAAGATATGATTTACAGAAGATATATGATACTTGCCGCATTGCTGGCGTGCGCTCTGGGTATGCATGCCAAATGTGGCTACTGCAAGACGTTTGAGGAGCTGCTCGCTGGCAGGTGGGAGCCCCTTGACACAGTCTATGGCGAGATGCACAGCAAGAGCCGTCAGTTCTGGATTGGCGGCAACGACTTCACCCTCAGCACGGGCGATAAGCTCCTCGACAATAAACTGAAGAAGGAGGCCTTCGCCGTTATGCAGGGCGAGAAGCTTTACGTGAACAGCCGCAAACTGCGATACCAGAAGACGCGTTTCACAAACGGCTTCACCAGAGCCATGCGCATAGGGCGGGACACGCTGATTTTCGCCAACCAGACCATAGGGGCCGCATCAAAGAGCAAACAGGCCATAGCGTCCAACCTGTTCGGAGCAGTCGGCGGAGGCTTGGTGGCAGCCAACAGCGTCAGCCGCAGGGTGTGCTATATCATCTGCGGCAAGACAGACCAGAAGGGGCGCGTGGAGATAGAGATGGTTGACGACTCGCTGATGGAGAAACTACTCAAAGGCCGCGACGAACTTCGTGAGGAGTATTATGCCGAGCCGAAGGAAGCACAACGCATCCTTGCCAAACATATCGTACCGATACTCCGTGAGGCCGGGCTCTTCGGACGTGTCAGAAAGAAAACTCCCGAAGACGGTCCCAAAGACGGCCAGACAGAGGAGTGACGGAATGTCAGCATGTAAGGAGAAAAAGTATCAGAGTTTTCTTGCGTTTTAGAAGAAAAAAGTCAGCAAAAATACCAGGAAGTCCCCTTTTGAATGTCAAAGAGGCCCTTCGGGGAGGTAAAAGTTACTCTATTAGGTGGTAAAAGTTGCCCTTTTACACCGCAAAAGTGGCTCTATTACAAGGTAATCGACCGTCCATTACACCACTTCTTCAGGTCAAAAACACACTTGCCGATAATCCCGCTGCTGATTATCAGTAAGTTACGAAAAACGCGATTTTCATCGAATTTGATGGCGCGGAGGACTTTGCTGAGAAATATCGCGCTGTAGAGAACGAAAAATTGGCAAAGTTTTCAAGTTTTTGGACTTTTCTGCTGACGCTTGATGTCAACGCCCCCCTGACCCCCTCTAACCTTAGAGGGGGAGTAAAACTATGCTGTTTGTATTCCGCTGAGGATGTTGATGTTAGCCTGGCAGAGTCGTTGGCTGACTTGTTTGAGGTGTGCCTGGAAGTCGGTGATGTCGTCGGAGGGTGCGTCGCGCAGGTTGGTGACGGCTTTGACGAGCATCACGGGGATGTGGTACATGGAGCATACGAAGGCTACTGCGGCTCCCTCCATCTCTTTCAGCTCTCCGCTATTGGCGTCGATATATTGCTCCTCAATGGGGAGCAGGTCGAAGGAAGAGCCTGTGGTTACCTTACCCATCGGCATACGCAGCTTTTCGGCCAGCCTGTAGCTGCCCTCCCATACGGGATAGTTGCCCAATCCCTGCGTGTCCCACGCATTGTCGCCGGGCACGCGGCGGTCATGAAACATGGCTCCGTTGGCAATATATACCTCACCCACTTTGGCCCCTTTGCGCTTCCAACCTCCGCAGGTGCCGCTGCTGATGACGAGGTCGGGCTTGAGCCGTTGTATCGCTACGGCGGTAGTGAGTGCCGCTGCCTCGCAGCCTATGAGGTCGCGGTCGTGCTGGCGACCGTTGGTGACAATATTAATTGAGAATTGAGAATTGTGAATTGAGAATTCGGCCTGCGATGATGTCGCAGGCTTTTCGTTGGTGAGGGGAGCTGCGGGAACAGGAACCTCAAATAACCTGCAAGGCAGTGGGGCGAAGAATTTCTCTTGCTCCACTGCCTTGAGTTGTTGGATGAGAGGCTGGGCTTCAGCCTCCATCGCGAATATTATGCAGATTGTCATGTTGTTTATCTTACAGCACCGGCGGCATTGTAGGTCTTGCCGTTCTTCTCTATGATGAGCTTGCCGTTTTCGATGCGTTTAACGGGAACGTTGACGTTGGCGTTGACATTGACGTTGTTGATGCCTACCTCGCCTGGATCGGGTGCAGACGCCTCGCCGCGAATGACCTTGAGGTCAAGGATGCATGTGGCGGTGTTGCCTGAACGGGTGAGGATGAGTGTCTCGCAGTCTTTGGTAACCAGCACGGTCTGTTCAACAGGAGTAGCAGAGGTGTCGTAGGTGTTTACGAAGTCCTCTGTGGTCTGAATGAAACTGTCTGCCTGATTAGAACCGTAGATGCTAATGGCGCCCTTCTTCGAAGAGGTTTCCTTGTTGTTGATGCAGCCTGTGATGTGTATCATGTCGCCAGCCTTGAAGCCGCCGTTGGCGGGCTTGATGGCAACGAAGAAGTCGTTGATGATGGTCTTGGCCTCATCCTCGAAGGCAGCAGACTTGCCGAACTTGATGCAGTCGGTAGCCGTGTTGTTGACCTTTACGGTGGCTTTTGAGATGCCGTCAGCCTGTCCTGCACTGGTCATCGTCGTAGTGCCTACGTTTGCGCTCCAGTCATAGACGGTAGTTCTCTCTGTTGGGTCATCGGGACCAGGTGTTGGGTCATCGGGGCCAGGTGTAGGTGTAGTGCCTCCTTCGTATACGAGGTCGATATAGAAGATACCCGCCTGGTCGGCCTTGGTGATGGCGTATTCTGTGCCGGCGGTTACGGTAGCCTCTATCACGTTGTTGACAGCAGCAACCTTCTCGTCGTTCAGCTTCAGGTTTGTTGCCTTATAGCCCGGACACATACCAATCTTTACGGTACCGTCCTTTGCGGGTGTGAACTTTACGGATGTTGATGACTCCATCTTCAGGCTGTAGGTGCACTCGTATGTCACGCCGTTCTTGGTATATGTGGTAGAACCGTATTTGCTTGGGTCGCCATACTTACCTGATACGGAGTAGAAGTTGTTGCTTGGCGCCTGAGTCGGGAAGTAGAGGAACTCACCCGCTGTGACAGGGATGGTAGCCGGGTCAACAGCCTTCACGATGCTGATGGTGTATGTGCGGCTGGTGGTCTGGTTCTCAGCGAGGATGCGGAATGTTGCCGTGGCTGTCTTTCCCTGAGCGGGAGCGGCGATGGTGTATGTGCCGTTAGAGCCTTCTGCACCAGATACGGATGTGATGGTTGCATTCTCGGCAGGGGTAACGGTTACGGTGTATCCTGCTGCATCAGAAGCATTGTATGCCACGTTGAGCGTATAGGCGTTGTTGGATGTGCTGACCTCGCTGCCGTTGATGGTGAATTCAGCGGTAGCATCATTGCTGCGCTCATCGACAACGGGATCTTCTGGATCGTCATCAGCAGGGTCGGTAGGCTCTTCTGTAGAGCCGTTAGGATCGTTGGTCGCAATCTTTATGCCCTGGATGTCGCGACCACCAGAAGCCTGGTTGGTGACGCGCACGTATTTGATGCCCTCTTCGTTGGAGACGTTGACGGCACAGGTTGGGTGTCCGCCTGTAGAACCCTCTACGGTGCTTACGGTGGTCCATGAAGAACCATCGGTCGACTTCTCAAGCAGCCATTTCTGCGAGCCGTTAGAGGAAACATAGAAGTTGACGCTTACGATGCCGTCAGCATAGTATGCGGTGAAAGACTTTCCTGCAGGCAACAGTACAGAACCGATGTAGTCTGAGCATGAGCCGACCTTGCTGTTTGTAATCTCGCGTGTAGGATTGAATGTACCTTCGGTTGTGAAGTTTCCTGCAGAGACATACTGGTTGTATGCTGCCTCGTTTGCTGCATTAAACCAGAAGAAATCGTCCTTCGTTCCGATGACATACTTGCCTGCTGTGACGGTTGATGAACCGCCGCCACCGGCCCATGATGGCACGTAGGAGTCGTTCACCTCGTCGGAGATGCCCACGCCGTCACCGCCAGTAACGGTTGATGTGGCGCCACCGTTGCTGATGGCTGTACCGTCGGCAAAGCCGATGAGTGTTGACTTATAACTCTGAAGCTTGCTCTTCAGCTCGCTGATGACTGCATAGTTCTCATCCTGCAGGGAGTTGTTGAACTTCCACTGGAAGTCGCCATGCTGCATACGTCCTGCGCCGAGCTCACCCGTTACGGTGGCCTTGACGGTAGCCGGCTCCTCCATCTTGTTCTCGATATAGGTGGTGCGTGCTGCCTGGTCGGCGCTGCTGTTATAGCCTGTGCCGCCTGTCAGGGCTGTTGCGGTAACGGCCTCAGAGCGTGAGTTTACGAGCACGGCATCCCATGCTCCTGAAGACTGCACGGCGCTGCTCCAGTACTGCAGCTTGCGCTCACCCTGGATGTGGTTGTTGTATGCCTTGATGACACCGCCGCTCTCACCAGAGAAGGTGCCGCTGCCCTCAGCATCTGTGCCCTGCTTTGAGATGAGCATAGGATACTTACAGTTGCGGAAGTAGTTGTTCTCCACGAAAGAAGAACCGCCACTCGTCATGCCGACGCCATATTTTGAAACGCCGTCGAAGTAGTTGTTGTATACATGATAGAATGCGGTACGCACGCGCGGGTGACGTGAATCGGAGTGGTCGAACCAGTTATGGTGGAAGGTCATCCAGCAGTCGGTTGTTTCGCTCTTCATGCCGCCGAGGCTTGTCTTGCCACAGTCGATGAAGTGGTTGTAGCTGACGGTGACGTTCTTTGACTTGCCCTTGATGTCGACAGTACCGTCGCCCTTTGCCTGGTCGGCATCGCCACCGGTGTTGCCGTAGAAGAAGTCCATATTGTGAACCCAAACGTTGGAGTTATAGGTGTCGAGCGAGAGACAGTCGTCCATGCAGAGCATGATGGCGAAGTTGCGAAACTCTACGTCGGAAGCGTTGCGGCAGAGGATGCCGAATCCCCAGAATGCAGCGTCGAAGCCTACGCCCTCAATGGTGATGGGAAGGTCGGAGTAGTTGCCTTTGCCCTTCACCTGCAGACCTTCTGCCGAAGAGTCGAAACGATCCATATCGGAAGCCTTGATGGTGCCGATGATACGGATGGCCAGAGGGGTCTTCTCATAGCCTTTCTGATAGAGATATACGATATCCTGCAGGCCCTTTCCGGTAGTGGTGGTGCCCTTGTTGCTTGTCACAACATCGGCGGTGACAGTCTTGGCGTTGTCGGCCCACACGTACAGAACCTTGGCGCCGTCCTTGAGGGTACCGTCGTTCTTATATGCTCCGATGCCGCCAGGCATGCCGACATGTGCGAAGCCGGAGCGGTCGTGAGCCGTTACGGTGATGTTGCCAGACTCCAGTGCGCCGGACATCTCGTTGCCGCTGCCGTCAACAGGCACTACCTTCATCTGGTAGGTGCCTGCCTTGAGTCCAAGTGCATCAGCACGGAAATAGCCGGGATACTGTCGTACGAGCTCATCGTCGAGCTGCGTGTAGGCTCCGCCGGCAGGCTTGACATAAACATTGTAGTCGGATGCTCCGCTCATAGCTGTCCATTCAATGGCGGCTGATTCGAACCAGCCATACTCCTTAGTGATGGCAGCAGATGCGGAGGCGGCACTGAAGAGTGCCATAAACATCACCAATAGGGATAGTAAGTTTTTTTTCATATAGTATAAAGATTTAATTCCTGCCCCCTCCTCCTTGTTGAAGGGAGGAGGGAAGTAGGAATGATTAGAATTCGGCGTTGTTCGGCGTACGTGGGAATGGTATCACGTCGCGGATGTTCTGCATGCCTGTAACAAAGAGTATGAGGCGCTCGAAGCCCAGTCCGAAGCCGGCATGTGGGCAAGAGCCATATTTACGGGTGTCCATGTACCACCACAGGTGTGTGGTGTCCATCTGTCGGCGGTCTATCTCTGCCTTCAGCTTGTCGTAGCTCTCCTCACGCACTGAGCCGCCCATGATTTCGCCAATCTGCGGGAAGAGCACGTCGGTGCCCTGCATCGTAGGACCAGGAGCCTCGCAGCCCTTGTAGCCCACGGAGCCGTTGGCGGTAGCCTCGTTCTGCTTCATGTAGAACGACTTGATGGCCGTTGGATAGTCGGTCATGATGACAGGCTTCTTGAAATGCTCCTCCACGAGGAAACGCTCATGCTCTGACGCAAGGTCGTCGCCCCATTCGCATGGGAACTCAAACTTCTTGCCGTTGGCCTTAGCTTCCTGCAGTATCTTGATACCCTCGGTATATGGCAGGCGTACGAAGTCTTCCTTCAGCACACCCTCCAGTCGCTCCAGGAGGCCCTTGTCAATCATCTTGTTGAGGAACTCAAGGTCGTCCTTACAGTTGTCGAGAGCCCAGCGTACGCAGTACTTTATGAAGTCCTCTTCAAGGTCCATCAGCTCTTCCTGGTCCATGAAGGCTATCTCTGGCTCA
Organism: uncultured Prevotella sp.; assembly: GCA_905236165.1. Lineage (GTDB taxonomy): Bacteria > Bacteroidota > Bacteroidia > Bacteroidales > Bacteroidaceae > Prevotella. Next base: position 6,595 of record CAJOOC010000152.1, read on the forward strand.
ATCATCCAGAACTCAGCCAGATGTCGCGGAGTGTTGGAGTTCTCAGCTCGGAACGTCGGTCCGAAGGTATAGATGGCACCGAGTGCCGTTGCGCCGAGCTCGCCCTCCAGCTGTCCAGATACGGTCAGGGATGTCTGCTGCCCGAAGAAGTCGTCGGAATAGTCTATCTTGCCCTCGTCGTCCTTCTTGAGGTTGTAGAGGTTCTTTGTCGTTACCTGGAACATGTTGCCTGCTCCCTCACAGTCGCTGGCCGTGATGAGTGGGGTATGGAAATAGAAGTACCCGTGCTCGTGGAAGTAGGTGTGTATGGCCATTGCCATATTGTGGCGTATGCGCATGACGGCACCAAAGGTGTTGGTACGCAGACGCATGTGGGCATACTGGCGCATGTATTCGAATGACTGTCCCTTCTTCTGCATGGGATAGTCGGCGCCGCAGCCGCCATAGAGCACGATGTTCGTGGCCTGTATCTCGCAGGCCTGACCGGCACCCTGACTCTCTACGAGTGTACCCTCGGCGCAGATGCACGCACCGGTGGTAATCTGCTTGAGCATCTCTGCATCAAACTTTGCAGGGTCTACTACTATCTGTATGTTCTTTATCGTAGAGCCGTCGTTGAGGGCGATGAAGTCAACTGCCTTGCTTGAACGGTGGGTGCGAACCCAGCCCTTGACGCAGATGTCAACACCAAAGGTTGTCTGCTTCAGGGCATCTACTATTTTTGTACGTTTCATATACGAATTGAGAATTGAGGATTGAGAATTGAGGATTATGATTACCTCACTCAATTATTATTTTTTGATTTTTAATTATTAATTTACTCAAAGGCTCCCATTCTGAGCATGTCTACCTCTTTCTCTGTGAGGAAGCGCCAGTCGCCTCTGCGGAGGTTCTTCTTTGTGAGACCGGCGAACTGCACTCTGTCGAGCTTGATGACGCGGTATCCCAGTGACTCGAAGATACGGCGCACGATGCGGTTCTTTCCGGAGTGTATCTCGATGCCCACCTGCTTCTTGTCCGTCTGGTGTGCATATTCTATGGCGTCGGCCTTGATGATGCCATCTTCCAGCTCTATGCCTTCGGCAATCTGCTCCATATCGTGCAGCGTCACGTTCTTGTCGAGGTATACGTGGTACACCTTCTTCTTGAGGAACCTTGGGTGTGTCAGCTTCGATGCGAGGTCGCCGTCGTTGGTGAGCAGCAGCACGCCTGTGGTGTTGCGGTCCAGACGTCCTACGGGGTATATCCTCTCAGGGCATGCTCCCTCCACGAGGTCCATCACAGTCTTGCGCTGCTGTGGGTCATCGCTGGTGGTGACATAGTCCTTTGGCTTGTTGAGCAGCACATACACCTTCTTCTCGAGTGTCACGGGCTGATCGTGGAACCTCACCTCGTCGGTGCGCATTATCTTTGTGCCCAGTTCGGTGACAACGTTTCCGTTCACCGTTACTACGCCTGCCTCGATGAAGTCGTCAGCCTCGCGGCGTGAGCATACGCCGGCGTTGGCAAGGAACTTATTGAGACGTACTGGCTGTGTCGGGTCTATATGGCTTTCGTTATACTCTATGCGCTTCTTCATAGAATACTTTGCCTGAGGGTCGTAGCCCTGACTGTGCTGACGCTGCTGGCCGTAACCGCCGCGTCTCTGTCGCTGCTGGCCGTAACCGCCGCCACGCTGCTGGCCATAACCGCCGCGCTGCTGGCCGTAACCACCTCCACGCTGCTGGCCGTAACCTCCTCCGCGCTGCTGGTATCCTCCGCGCTCCATTCCCTCGCCGTTGTCATACTGACGATAGGGACGCTGCTGGTATCCACCCTGCTGTCCGTAGCCTCCGCGCTGCTGGTAGCCTCCACGCTGCTGGTAACCGCCGCGCTGGCCATAACCGCCGCGCTGCTGGTATCCTCCGCGCTCCATTCCCTCACCATTGTCATACTGACGGTAGGGACGCTGCTGACTATAGCCTCCGCGCTGGCCGTAGCCGCGCTGGCCGCTGTCCAGACTTGAGCCGAAGCCTTCGGGGCGGAAGTTGTTGTCGTCGTTATTCCTGTCATAGCCATAGCGCTGACGGGGACCATTGCCTACTCGCTCACCATATCCGCTATGCTGAGTTGACGAGATACGCACACGCTGACGGGGCTGACGAGGCTGCTCGGCAGCGCCATTCTCCTGAATATCCTTGTTCTCTGTTTCCATTGCTGTGAATGTTGCTTTTGTTTGTTTTAGGCTTACTATGAAGCCGTTTGATTAATGGTTTTTAGTAATGATAGAGTTTAATAA
>CAJOOC010000153.1 GCA_905236165.1 uncultured Prevotella sp.
CGTATAGAAACCTGCGCTCTTGAATCCCTGGATGGTTCCAACGGGCATTCCTTCGCGGAGAATGTAGTCATAGGTAGGCTTCTTCATACTTGAACCCCAGTCAGTCAGCTGAACATCGGCATTGACACCTTCAGCAACCTTCTCAACATTGCTTGTGTTATAGTTGTAAGTGGCGTTAACACTGAGGTTGAAATCCTTTGAGCGAACGATTTCGTAGAACAGTGAAAGCTCAATACCCTTGTTAGAGGTCTCACCAACGTTCTGGAACTGATAGTCGTGACCAGTGGTGGCATCTACAGGCACCTTCATCAGGATGTCCTTGGTGGAGTTCCAATAGAATTCCACGCTACCACGCAACTTGCCATTCCACAATCCAAAGTCCAAACCGATGTTACGGCTTGTAGTAGTTTCCCACTTCAGGTCAGGATTCTCCAGCAATTCGCCAGGAGAGAAGGTGATGATGCGCTTGCCGTTTACGAATGTCGTGCTGGGAGTCCAGAACTCCTTCCACAGAGATGCGTCGATATCATCGTTACCGGAAGTACCATAAGAGAGACGGAGCTTCAAGTTGTCAAGCCAGCCTTTGGTGCTTTCCATGAACGGTTCGTCAGAGATACGCCAGGCAGCAGCTGCAGCGGGGAAGTAACCCCAGTGGTTGTTAGGAGCGAACTTAGAGCTACCGTCGGCACGGAACGTAGCAGTCAGCAGGTAACGGCCTAAGAAGTTGTAGTTTGCACGACCGAACCAAGATACTGTGTGGCTGGGATTGCTGAGAGAGTTGCTCATGTTAAGCTTTGCCATTGCTTTTTCGTAGCTCTCTTCTTCAATGTTGTACATGGTAAACAAACCAAATGCCTGTTCCATGTCAAATCCGGCAGGATAACCTGCGCCAACCATGGTGCTGGTGCTGGAGTTGTTAGCCAGAACCTCATTACCTGCAAGGAAAGACAATTCATGTTTCTCGCCAAGACCTTGTACCTGATAGTTCAAAGTCGTAGCCCATCGTGTGTTGTTACCATCACCTTTTGTCAAAGTGGCCTTATTGAACTTGTCGGTCACCTTACCATTATCCCATTCTTTCTTCTCGCTCCAGTTGCGGCTCAGAGAAAGTTCTGTCTTAGCAGTCAAGCCTGCAAGGGGAGTCCATGTCAGACCACCTACGCCACGGATTCTGTAGCGCTTAGTCTCTGAAACGTAGTTGTTGATGTAGTTAACAGGATTGTTATCCGGCTCATAGCTGGCAGAACCTGCTCCAAGATCACCCTTGTCTCCGCTTCCTAAAGGATTGTCGATTGGTGCGTAGCCATATACATTATGACCAGTAGCATAGCCGAAAGATGAGCCTTCAAGTTTGGTTTCACTATAACGAAGATCCGCATCGAAGGTCAGGTCCTTATTGATTTTCTGGGAAATCTTGAAGTCGGCATTCCAACGATTGAAACCTGTCTGTATACGGTTACCCTCATCAGACAGATAGTTGATGGTAGCATAGTACTTCGTGTTCTGGTTACCGCCAGAGAGTGAGATGTCGTGGTTCCAGCTGTTAGCTGTGCGCATTACATCATTAACATAGTCATGAACGGCAATGTTTTTGTAGTCGTTCAGGTGGTTGCCATATTTGGAGCCTAAGCCAAAGAAACTGGCAATACCATCACCGTAGGTCTCGCTGTATGAGCTGGCATAACTCCACTGGTTCAGTACGTAGTCGTATGCATTCAGGGTCTCAACAGGCTTTTGGGCATTCTTTACCTGGAAATACATATTGTATTTTACAGTAGCCTTACCGTCACCCTTGGAGCTCTTGGTTGTTACCAAGATGACACCGTTAGCACCACGGGCACCGTAGATGGCTGTAGAGGCAGCGTCCTTCAGTACGTCAATGCTCTCGATGTTGTCAGCAGGAATGTCGCTGATGTCGCTTACGGCAATACCGTCAACAATGTAGAGTGGGTCGTTAGACTGCGTGATAGAACCACCACCACGAACGCGGATTGACATCGTGGCACCGGGACGACCGTCCTGAGACATCACGCTGACACCGGGAAGTTGACCCTGCAGGGCCTGAGCTACGTTAGCAACAGGATTGGCAGCCAGCTTTTCACCTGTAACAGATGCCACAGCACCCGTCAAGTCCCTACGCTTCATCGTGCCGTAACCTACGACAACGACGTCGTTGAGGGTGGTGTTGTCCTCTTCAAGGGTTACGTTGACTGATGACTTGCCACTGACGTCGATAGTCTGAGATTTCAGTCCAATGGACGAGATCTCAATCTGCTTACCCGTGGTCATCTTGATTGTGAAGTTACCGTCCATGTCGGTAACGGCTCCGTTGCGAGTACCTTTCTCCATTACGGTGGCACCGATGACTGGCTCGCCCATAGCGTCCTTCACGTTGCCTGAGATACTCTGTGCATACGAAACAACGCTCATCGTTGCTGCAACAAGTAGCAAGACGAGACGCCTTTTGAATGTCGTTGAGTTCATAAGTTTGTTTGTTAGTTAGTTTTATAATGAGATATAATTGAGGAAATTCGCATATTCCGGCGCAAAGTTAAAAAATTTTATCGAATTAGCGACAAGTTTTGCGTAAAAAAGTTAAAATTTAACAGTTTTACAGTTGATCATACCGAATAAAATACAAAAAAAGTCCGCTACAATGGTGTTGCAGCGGATTATTTTTCATTTCTTTATCTTTGCGAGGGCATCTTTGGCCGTCTGGTTGTTCGGGTCGTGATTAAGGATGCGCTGCCACCATATTCGGGCTGTGGCTACGTCGTGTTTCTGGAAGTAGGAGTCGGAGCCCATGTACTGACATGCTTCGACAATCATGGCCTTCTCCTGCTCATTGCGTTTTTCGCGATTGATGAGCACTTTGTAGAGCTTTTCGTAATAAGGCAGTGCAAGGCTCTCTGAGTTGTCTTTGTCAAGATAGGAGTATGTCCAGCGTGCGTGGGTGTAGAGCACGTAGTGGATGTTTTCCCAGTTGGGGTATTTCTCTTCTATGAGGGTGTAGATGCTGAAGAGGTTCTTCAGGGCTGTGAGGAGGGGTGATGATGCCTGCGATGTTGTTGCAGGCTCTCCGACGGTTTCTTCGGATGTGGAAGAGGAGAGTGCCAGTACCTGGTCGCGGTATATCTGCGAGAGTGCATACTGCTGGTATGCGGGGTCGCTGGTATTGGGGTATGTGGCGATGTATTTGCGATAGATGTCAGCAGCGCCTTCGTAGTTGCCCTCGCCCTTGAGGCGCTCTACGTCGCGGTTTACTATCTTGGCTATCTGGCCTTTCATCTGTGGGGCGAAGTAGTCATCTTTGAGGTCGTTGATTTTTGCAAAGGTCTCGAAGGCCTTATCCGTCTTGTTGAGTGCCATATAGGCCGAGCCTGCTGTGAGATAGTCAATGGAGTTGATGGAGTCTTCGGGGGCTGTAGAGAGATAGTTCAGTTCCTGGTCGAGGGCTTCCTGGTATGCTCCGGTGCGGGCACTGCTCCAGGCAAAGAGTCGGTTGAAGCCTTTGTTCTCGGGGAATCGCTCCATTCCCACCTGCGCCACCTCGATGGCACGCTGATCGTCGCCGGCCCAATAGCAGTTTTGAAGATATGCGGCCAGCTGGTTCATGGTTAGCGACCCGACGTCAGTGTTCTCCATCGCTGCAACGGCGGCCTTGTCATCACCTTTTTTATTATATAGGGCAGATATTTCCACGTCGACGTTGTAGTGGGGTATGGCTGCGCGCAGCTGTTCGAGCATGGACAGCGCCCTGTTCATGTCCTTGCGTGACATCACGTTGGCGTAGCGCACGTATGCCTCGGGTTTTGTGGGCTGGGCCAGTATGGCTTTCTCGTACCAGTAGCAGGCAGAGTCAACATCCCATTCCCCATACATCTCTCCGTAGAGGAGGTATGCTTTCTCGTAGGTGTTGTCAGCCTGGATGGCTTTGTTGAGGTAGTGGCGTGTGCGTTGGCGCTCGTTGTTGCGGTAGTAGGCACGTGCCAGGGCTGTCTGCATGGCGGCACTCTTGCTGAAGCGGTTGGAGATCTCCACTGCTATGGTGTCGGCATTGACGGAGTGCTTGCGTATGAGCAGCGCCATAGCTGTGGCAACGGCATCAGGGTCTTGAGGGTCGGAGCCGGGGGATGATGACCTCCGCAAGAATGCGGAGGAGGTGCACGGGGCAGGCTCTCTGACAGGGGAGATGAGGGAGGCTGCCGCCCTGGGTGTAGAAGTGCTGAGGGAGGCTGCTGCCCCGGGTGTAGAGGCGCTGACTGTTACTGCCGCCACTGATGTGAGGCATAGAAGTGCCAGTAGGCAGGGTAATATGTTGGTGGTCAGGGTTTTCATTAGTGGCGGTTGCGCTTAGCGCGTTTTTCTTCTTGTTTAGCTTCTTCTTTTTCCATCTTCTCTATCTGACGGGCCTTCCAACGGGCATCGCTCTCCCTTTGGCGGCGGCGCTTCACTTCCTTGTTGAGGCTCAGGTGGCCTATCTTGTATTGTATGCCAAGATTGAGCGTCTGTGTGAAGTGCAGACGGGACATGCCAACAGTAGAGAATCCCGGGTAGGAGGGATAGTCAGAGAGCAGGTATATGGTGGGCGTCAATACGGCATAGATGCCTTTCCAGATGTGATAGCTTATCTTCAGGCCGACATTGCCGCCTGCATAGATTGACTTGTTGTAACTGCTGCCTGTGCCCTTTGCTCCAATAGACGGGAGGTTGCTGTTGTAGTTATGCTTGCCGGCATTTTTCTTGAGCGCAAATGCTACGGTAGGCCCGATGAATCCTTCCACCTCAAGACGGCGGTTTACGAGCCTGCCTGCCAGGAGGTTGGTGAGACTGATCTCATAGTCGAGTGATGCCAGGATGTGTGAGGAGCTGGACTGGATTAACGTTGCATCCTCAGAGAGGGCCATCTTGTTCAGATGTATGAAGTCGCCTGTGGCACGTACGGAATGCAGGTGGTTGAAACGATATTCCATATACGGACGCATGCTGTAGCTCATGCCGTTAGTCTTGAAATATGCATACTCCTTCTGGAGGATGAGCGGTCCGAAGTCAACGCCTACCCTGAAGCCTTTGACGTCGCGGTAGGTGTAGTTCTGCGTGTCGTCCATCTCTGAAGGATTCTTGTATTTCTCTGAGCGTATGAGCATCGTGATGCCAGCATTGAGACTGAAGGTGTTGTCGCCCATGAACGAGGTGGCCCCGCGACCGGTGGCATCTTGTCCGTTGTAGATGTTGCGCCCGAAGCGTGGCTCGAGGAACACCTGCATATTGTCTGTCACGCTGCCCCAGAGGTGAAGGCCGATGTTGTAGGCCTCGCTGCGGACGTTCTTCACGCCGTTGGGATTGTATTTGCGCAACAGCCCCATGCCATATCCGAAGGTGAGGTATGCCCCATAGGGAGAATTCCATTTGAAGTTCTTGAAGAATCCGAATGGGTTGACGAGGGCCTCCAGGTTGAGGTTGGCATAGAAGTTACTGTAGCTCGCGGTGATATCCTCTGACTCCTTGCTTGTCTGCTCCAGCCATTTCGTGGCGCGGGCATTGAGCATGAGGCGGTAGCCTATCACAGGAGAGAGCCATCTGCCCACGGCTACAGAGGTCTGGTTGCCGAGGGTCTCCGAAAAGTCGAGATAGCTGGAGTGGGTCATTGCCATACCCATGGAATATTCCAGGAACCACGGTGTGCGCCACTTCTCCATTGTGTAGGCGTTAATCATGCGGTCATCGGCAAGGCGTGCCTGCAGTATCTTCAGGCGTGCCTCGTCGGAGAGGTTGTCCTCGAGGAAGAAGGAGTAGTTGAGGTTGATACCATAGAAGGCATCATATCCGCGCCAGTTGCGGTTTTCAGAGAGGTCTATCTTGTCGGAGGCAATGCCCACGTATGGCTCGATGTTGATGGTGCCCAAGGGACCGGTGTAGCACTTCAGCTGCAATCCGATATGTGCCTCTGGTGAGAAGGTCTTGCTATTGGCAGAAAGGTGCGAATAGTTCATGCCCAGTCCTGCCAGCAGCGATATCTCCATAGGGCGTGCGGGATTGTAGCCCTGGAAATGTGTGGAGAGGTTATAAAGGTAGTCGAGTTTTGCGCTGACGCGGTTAAGGTATGCGCTATTGGTCTTCTCGTAGCCCCATCCGTAGCCTATGCCTAACCTGATGGAGTTGGTGCGGTTTATCTGTTTGCCCACGCTGAGGCTTACGTTTGAGAAGAAACGGTAGCTATAGTCATCCACCTGCGGCACAAGCTGCTCTATGCCAAGGCTTCCACCTATGTACAGGTGTTCGTACCAGGCTTTCGCAAAGGAGTGGTGGGTGGGGGTATAGGTGTCGTTGAGAATGTAGTCCTGCAGGTTGATGGCCTTGCTGTCCTTTGCAAGGTTGCGCCGTGACATCTGTGTAGTATCGCGCATGGCCTGCAGGGCTTCCTCGTCGATGGTGTCGTTGAGAAGCTGCCACTGTCCTTGGGGCATTCCGTCGGGCAGGGACATAGCAACTGCTCCTCCTTTGCCAGATGAAAGGAGGGTCAGTAACAGCAGTATTATGAATAATGTCCTATTCATTTAGAATTCTTCGTCATCTCCGCTTATCTCCATGATGTCATCATTCACGGTCTTGTCCTCAGAGCCCAGTGTGACGAGGTCATAGAACATCTCACGGTAACGTTGCTTGTCTTTATTGCGATATTTGAACTTCTCGCGCAGCTGGTCAGAAATCTGGCCGTCGTAGAAGTATATCCACTTGAATGACGGCTCCAACTCGAAGGCATGGTGGAAGTAGCACAGATACTCTGGCACATAGCCTTTGGCGTTGCGCTCATCAAGACGTTCCTCCTCTTTGTCGGCCTCAAGGATGCCCCTGAGATACCATTTCTTGGGGTTGTTGTCGCTCATCTGAGCTACGAGCCCCTGGCTTACTTTGTCTGGAACGTTGAGCAGGTCGCGGGCCTCGGTGTAGATGACGGCCTTATTGTCGGGGGCGCAGGATATGACATAGTTCATTGCGTCCTCCACCTCTTTCTCCTCTGAAGGGCTGAGCTGATGGGTGGCATACTTTATAAATCCCTCTTTGAAGGTGATGTATTTGCGCAGTCGTTCCACCTTGGGGTCGTTGTCCTTGCCAAACCAGTAGTCGCAGAAGCTCAGGGCGCTGTCGCGTTCCTCCATCTGGAAATAGGTGATAATCTGGTTTATCAGCACCTCGCGGCGGTTCTTCTGGGCCTTCTCACTGTTCTCCATTGTCGTGACGGCACGCAGGCGCTTGTTGATGAAGGGGTCGAGCACACGTGCGTTGGGCTTACCCTGCTTCTGGTTGAGCATAGCCATTCTGTTGGCCACATACATGGAGAATTTCACCTGCTCATAGCCGCCATGCTGGGTGATGTGCTTGTATGCCAGCATGGTGATGGTGTCCTGCTCGGCAGAGTCGCGTATGGCATTGTAGAGGTTGAAGTAGTCGCCGTCGGAGAAGTCTTTACCTGTGCCGTTGAGCAGGGCGTGCTTGCGCTGATAGTAGGCTTGCCGCACCTCGGCCTCGTCCATAACGTGCTCACGCTCATAGCGGTAGGTGACGCGCATGGTGCGCATGCGCTGCAGTATCTCCTCTTCTGTGGCAAGGGTGTCGAGAGCCTTCTCGCGGGCTACGTCATCCCAGGTATAAACCTTTGGCTCGGCTACATGGAATGCCACATCGACCTTTCCCAAATACGCGCGTACCTTATTGGCAGCCACGCGCGTGCGCTCAGCCGCGAGGCGTTGATTGGCCTCTATGCCGCCATCGGGCGAGGCAGTAGCAGAGACGCTTACCTCCATGAGCTGGTCGCCATAGCTTTTCAGCTCTTTGATGAGGTCATGGAGCATCACCTGGTTGATGGAGTCGCTCGTCAGTTCCGACTTACCCACGACGAAGTTGAGCTGCAGGTCGCGGTTCTTGGTGTCGTAGACGCTCTCGGCATCGATGCGGAACTCCTCAAGGTCCATCTGTGCCGCTGCCACACCGAGGTCAAGGAATTTGAAGATGTTCTTGGCGTTGCATGAGCCTGTGGTGCAGCTCCTGTCAAAATATACGTGGTTGAAGTCGGCTATCTGTACGGTGTAAGGTATCTTGTAGGTCTTACGGCGGTCAGGCTTGACATACACGAGCGTGGTGTCTATGTAAACCTTCTCGTCAGAGTACATGGGGCGGCTGATGTATGCAGGTGCCACCTTGTCGTACTTCATGTAGTTGAAGCGCATGCGGCGGTTCTGCACCTTGTGGTACTCGCTGCCCTCCATGACGAGGCCGTTGATATAGTCTACCGTGTCTTCGGTCATGCAATCCACGGCCTTGGGCTGCACGATGAGTCTTCCGCGTTCATTGCCATAGCCTGCGGGCAGCTCTATGTGAACCTTGAAGTACATGTTCTTGCCGTCGTCGATGGCCGGGGCGGTGGATATCGTAATGGTGTCGCGGTTGGTGCCGAGCACGTCAACGTTGCTGATGGTATGGGCACCCTTGTCCATCTTTAGCTGAAAGGTGTGCAGATAGTCGGTCATGCCGCTCTTTATGGGGATGACGGCAAAGCGCGCATCCTCAATTGTCAGCTCTTCGTCGGGGAGGTAGGTGGAGATGAGCACGGCCATGTCGGGGTAGGCATGCACTTTGAAGTCGCCGTTGCCCTTTGAGGTGCGGAACTTTACCTTGTTGCGCGTCAGGGCTTTGGCCCAAGCGTCTATTTCGATAGGCCCGTTGTCTCCGCGCTGCAAAGAGAGTGCTGCTTCGAGCTGATGCATGACGGCAGTAGCCTTCGTGGAGGTCTTGAAGAGGGCATATTGCACCGTGCGATACTCCTTCTGGCCTGCAGTCTCAAAAACCACGTGCATATTGACGTCCAAGGCAGTATTGTCCTGAGCGCCTGCAAGGCAGGTAACCAGGGACAGTAGTAATATGTAGAAGAATCTTCTCTTCATTTCGTTACTTTATGGTGTAAGCTACGGAGATACCGTTACTTTATAGTGTAGGCCACGGAGATACCTATCCTCAGCGGAATGTACCTTGTGCCGTGGGCATTGGCTACGGGATATCCATCTTCGTTGACGTTCTCGGCGTCGTAGTCATAGCCTTCCACGTCCTCATATTCCTTCTGATGATAGAAGAATGCACCCAGGCTGGTGTGGAAGTCTATTGACAGCCTGTTGGTCAGTGGCAGCACGTAGCCCAGCGAGAGGCCTATTCCGCCGCCATCGCCGTCGTGCCATTTGTTGTCGTATTTCGTCTTGTAGGAGGCGAGCAGGCCAATGATGCCGCAGTAGTGGTGGTACATGGGGCGTCCTGAGAAGTAAACGCGCCACTCTGGCTGTATGGCATTGAAACGCACGTCGCGTCCGAAGAGGTTATTGCCGAACATACCGTTGATGTTCAGCGACGACTTCTTGCCCATCGTGATTTCCACTCCCACGGCAGGCGACATGATGGCATCCATAACGACATCGGTATTGACAGCCAGCAGCTGCGCCTTACCCTGCAGGGCGAGGCTCATCATACATATTATAATAAGGAGTCTTCTCACTTCGATTTCTTCTTTTGTTGCTTCTTCTCGGTCGTTGCTGCTGGTTCTATGCGCTTGGGTGCACGTGCGTCGATGGCCTGCTGGGCTTCTGCCTTGCGAACCTGAACGCATGAGTCGTAGAGCACGCGGAAGTCTTTTGACACAACCTTGTAGATGGAGTCGCGGATGAACTTCTGTTCCTTGTGTGAGAGGTTGTGCTCATAGATGGAGTCAATCCTTGCACGGTACTCCATATCGACGTCATATCTCCAGCGGTACTTCTTCTGTATGGGGTAGTTGCCGAAACGGTAGACCACGCCGATGTGTATGTCACGTGGCATGGGGTAGGTCTCTAATCGCCAGTTTACGTGGCTGCGCCAACGGTAGGTGTTGTCCTTCTTGTAGTGGGTATACGTATGGAACTTCTGGTAGCACAGTCCTATAGACAGACCGAACTCCATGTCGAGGGAGTTGCCGTTCTGGAAGGCAAGGAAAGGCTTGATGAAACCCCATGAGCCTCCGAACATGATAGCCTGTCCCGCTCTGCCGTTGATACCGTCAAAGTAGATGTTGTAGTCGCTGTACGTAAGGTACAGTCCGCGATAGAAAATCCATTTTGGGTGGCTGGGCACCATCACCCTGCACGACCAGAGCTTGTCCCAAAGGTTCGTATGGCGGCGCAGGTAGCCGGAGCTCTGTGCCTGTCTTTCGCGCCAATAGACACGACCTTCCAGTGTGGCTTCAAAAATATTGAATACTACGGGCTGGACGTAAGTGTCGCTGGAGCTGGGGCGATAACGCAGGTTGAAATTGAGGGAATAGCGGTTCCAGTTCTTGCTTCCGAGGTCATATTCTATGCCGATGTTGGGAGTGAGCAGGACCCAGTCGGTGAGGCTCGTACGTACGGAGATACGTTCTTTCTGAGATAACTTCTCCACTTTGTGGCTGTTATCCATAAGTTGCGCAAAGGCTGTTACCCTGACACAAATAATTAGAACGAAAACGTATGTTAATCTCTTGAGAGTCACCTGTTGTATGTAAATTGGATGCAAAGATAGCAAAAAAAGTTTAAAGTACAATGAATAATGCGTCTTTTTGAGCCTTTTTGGCATTATACTTGACATTTTTTTGGTTTTCTTTCTTTATTTCTCCTTATTTTTTATACCTTTGCAAACCGAACTGTAAAGGTAGACATAGCGTTCCCACCTGTATTGCGGTCATACGAATATGAACGAGAAACAGTCAGTACTGAAGTCCATAGACTGGATAACGATAGCAATTTATCTCGCATTGCTCGCCTTTGGATGGGTGAGCGTATGCGGTGCGAGCTATTCGCTTGACCAACCAGACATAGTATCGCTCAACACCCGTTCGGGCATGCAGCTGGTGTGGATAGGTACCAGCCTGATCCTTGGGACGGTACTGCTGCTCCTTGACGGAAAGATTTTCGAGACTTTCGCCTTTGCCATCTATGCCATAATGTTGCTGGTGTTGTTCCTGACGATCTTCAATCCCCATGAGATAAAGGGTTCCAGGTCGTGGATCGTTATGGGGCCATTGAGACTTCAGCCGGCAGAGTTTGCGAAGTTCGCTACTGCACTCGCTGTGGCAAAGATGATGTCGGCATATAAATTTGTGCTTTCCAACTGGGGCGACCTGCTCAAAGCCGTTGCTATCATCATCACTCCAATGCTGTTGATAGTATTGCAGCGAGAGACGGGATCGGCATTGGTATACGCTTCATTCTTCCTGATGCTCTACAGAGAGGGCATGACGGGCAGCTTCCTCTTTACGGGAATAGCAATGGTGTTGTATTTCGTCATAGGCATACGCTTTGGCGAAACTCCCCTTTGGGGCACCCCTACTGCTGTGGGGCCCTATGTGGTGCTGCTGATGATACAGTTTTTCACGTCTATGCTCCTGCTGGTATATTGCCGCTCGGTAAAGGAGATGAGGGTGCTGCTGTTGTTTTCTGTCGGCATTTCAGTATTGATATTGCTGTTCGCAAAATTCGTCATTCCGTTCAATGTGCTGTGGGTGCAGGGAGTGATAGCGGCTGTGACGGTGTTGTACCTCCTGTGGAGAAGTTTCAAACTAAAACTGAAGAGTTACCTCTTCTTGGCACTCTTCACGATATTCTCCCTGGGCTTCTTCTTCTCTGCATCGTACGTGCTGAATAACATCCTTGAGCCACACCAGCGTGTGCGCATCAACGTGCTCCTCGGTTTGAAGGAGGATCTGGCGGGAGCGGGATATAACGTGCACCAGAGCGAGATAGCCATCGGCTCAGGAGCCCTGCGGGGCAAAGGATTCCTCAATGGTACGCAGACGAAGCTGAAGTTCGTGCCTGAGCAGGATACCGACTTTATATTCTGCACCGTAGGCGAGGAGGAAGGATTCCTTGGCAGTACTGCCGTGCTGGTGCTGTTCCTCTTCCTGATATGGCGTCTGATATATGTGGCAGAGCGTCAGCCCTATACCTTTGGCCGCGTGTATGGATATTGCGTGATGAGTGTTTTCCTCTTCCATGTGTTTATTAATATTGGTATGGTGCTGGGACTCACTCCCGTGATAGGCATCCCGCTGCCGTTCTTCAGCTATGGCGGCTCGTCGCTATGGGGATTCACGCTGTTGCTATTCACCTTCCTCAGCATCGACGCCCACAGAAAGGCAGCGCAGCAATAGCAAAGCTGAACAGTCAGGCTGTGGAATAACCAAATAGTATAATTGTCAAATCAACATAATGAACTCCAACTTCGTAGATTACGTAAAGATTCGTTGCCGCTCTGGCAAGGGCGGACGCGGCTCAATGCACCTTAAGCACGTCAAGTATAACCCTAATGGCGGTCCTGACGGTGGTGACGGCGGCAAGGGCGGCTCCATAATCCTGCGTGGCAACCACAACTACTGGACCCTTCTGCACCTGCGCTATCAGAAGCATATCTTCGCAGAGCATGGAGGCAACGGCGGGCGTGACAAATGTCACGGAACAGACGGCAAGGATATATACGTTGATGTGCCCTGCGGAACGGTGGTGTATAATGCCGAAACGGGAAAATACGTCTGTGACGTAATGCACGACGGACAGGAGGTGGTCTTGCTGAAGGGCGGACGTGGAGGACTGGGAAATTTCCAGTTCCGCACAGCCACCAATCAGGCTCCGCGCTATGCTCAGCCTGGAGAACCCATGCAGGAGATGACCGTGATAATGGAGCTGAAGCTTTTGGCAGATGTAGGCCTCGTTGGTCTGCCCAATGCGGGAAAGTCAACGCTGCTCTCTGCCTTGTCTTCGGCAAGGCCAAAGATAGCAAACTATCCCTTCACCACTCTTGAACCCTCGTTGGGAATAGTGCCATATCGCGACAATCAGTCGTTTGTGATGGCCGACATACCGGGTATTATCGAGGGTGCGGCAGAGGGCAAGGGCCTGGGACTTAGGTTCTTGAGACATATAGAGCGCAACTCTTTGCTGCTCTTCATGGTGCCTGCTGAGAGCGACGATATTAAGAAAGAATACCTGTTGCTGCTTAACGAACTTGAGAAGTTCAACCCCGAGATGCTGCAGAAGACGCGCGTCCTGGCTGTGACGAAGTGCGACATCCTTGACGAAGAGCTGATGGCGATGCTCAAGGAGGAGCTGTCAGGGCTCACCTCGCTGCCTGTAGTGTTCATCTCGGCTGTGGCGGGGTATGGCATAGATGACCTGAAGGACTTGCTGTGGCGCGAACTGAACAGCGAGAGCAACAAGATAAAAGGTGTCATTGCCGAGGAAACGATGGTGCACCGCGACCACGACACTCGCGACTTTGCCGATATTGAAGACCTTGACGACGAAGACTTCGAGGATGAAGACTTCAACGAGGACGATGACGAGGAATACGTTGACTTCGAATACATCGACTGACCGAACACCTTGACTGACCGAATTCTTCGACTGATGACAACCAACCCAATGAATTGTTAGTGAGTCTGCGATACCATCGCAGACAGAAAAAGATATCCGTAACTGTTAATTTGAAAAGTGTGCTTTACTACGACCTAAATCCACAGATCTTAGCCTTCACCACGGACCGCTCCATGGGACGTGACCCTATGCTGATACGTCAGGCGCTGAAGACAGAAGCAGCCTTGCTCTATCCGCATCAGATTCACAGCGACCGTGTGATGCAAATCTCTGACGACTTCTTATCCTTGCCCGAAGCCACCCGGAAGATACTCTTAGAGGGTGTGGACGCTATAGTCTCTCAGGCCAGAAAGGTGATAATGGGAGTCTCTACGGCTGACTGCATCCCTGTCATCGTCTATGATCCCATGCATCATGCTGCGGCAGCCATACATGCAGGATGGCGCGGAACGGTGCGGCGCATCGTACAAAAGGCCATCGACGAGATGCACATAGCATTCGGCACGAACTCTGCCGACTGTAAGGCTGTCATAGGGCCAGGAATATCGATGGACTCCTTCGAGGTCGGCGACGAGGTGTATGCTGCCTTCGTAGATGCCAGGCTACTGCCCAATGCATCCTATGGTGAGGACGCTAATGAGCGGCTCGCAAAGATTTATCCCGCAAAGACGGCTCCGACAGAGGAGAGCCGTGTGGCAGGAGTGGACAAATGGCACCTTAATCTCAAGGAGATAAACCGCAATCAGCTGCTTACGGCAGGCTTGAAGAATGACAACATCATCATGTCTGACGTCGACACTTTCACCAATCCAGACTTCTTCTCGGCACGAAGAGAGCAGAAGGGAAGCGAGAAATGTGGAAGAAATCTAACGGCTTTTATGCTGAAATAATCACTTTTTCTGTTGTTTACACTCAAAAAGTCTTAATAATTAAAAATAAGGTGGAATAGTTTGCGCTTGTCTCATTTTTTTTTAGTACCTTTGCCGCGGTATCTTTTGATACCGGCAGAATGATGAGGATTCTATACAGATTTATCTACATAACCATACTGCTCCTGTCATTTACCCAGGCAACAAGGGTTGCGGCTCAGGAAATGTCATCCATCTACGTGGAAACGCCCGGGCTTTTTGACAAGTCGGAGACTTTTGAGGTGGACTTCACCCAGACAAGGCAGGCAGAATATTCTTTCCCGCTCCCTGTGGGTAAGGTGGTGGCTTCAAGCCAGCAGGGGCTGGAGATAGAGACTACGAAGGGAGATGCCGTGAAGGCAATGTTTGAAGGAACGGTGCGACTCTCGCGCAACATACAGAACTTCGGCAACGTAGTAGTGGTAAGACATCCCAACGGTTTCGAAACCGTATATGCCAACAACGCACAGAACCTGGTAAAGGTGGGCGACAAGGTGAAGGCCGGGCAGACAGTAGCCATCGTGGGAGGACACGGTGAAAGGTACTATTGCCTCTTCTCAATAATAGTCAACGGCAACAAAGTTAATCCGGCCACCCTCATCGACGTTAACGCCCACACCCTGCACAAGCAGATTGTAACGGTGAAGAAGGTGGGCAACAGGGTGAGCATCACTACGCGCCTCACGCCAGAGCAGAAAAGACAACGTGCGGAGAAAGCCCAGACGGTAAGCCTGGATACCAACGATCCGTTTCAGGGAAAACAGTTCTATCGTCTGAACCTCGACATGATAAGCGAGGATCCTAAGGCCTGGCACTATCCATTGGAGGGCTCACACGTCATCAGCGGCTATGGGGGCAAGCGCCGTCATGCAGGAGTAGACATCAAAAACGGTCCGGGAACCAAGATATATGCCGCCTTCGATGGTAAGGTTGTGCAGTCGGGAGTGTTCTCAGGATATGGCAAGTGCATCACTATCCGTCACCGAAACGGACTGGAGACACGCTACAGCCACAACTCCAAGAACCTCGTCACGGTGGGCGAAATGGTGAAAGCCGGTCAGGTGATAGGCATCGTGGGACGAACAGGGCGCGCCACAACGGAACATGTGCACTTCGAGACACGCATCAACGGCAAGGCCTTCGACCCTTCCTACGTCTTCGACCACGCAAAGCATTGCCTGCAGAAGGGAACGCTGCAATTCAAGAAAAATGGAGGAGTAAGCAGAATTACAAAATAACATACATACTAAACCCTACAAAAATGAAAAAAATCCTTTTATTCGCATTCGCTGCCATAGTAGCAGTAGGATGTACCGAGAAGAAACAGGCAGAAGTAGTCAGCGCAGAGTCATTACGCATTGACTCCCTGCAGCGAATCATTGATCAGAAAGACAACGAACTGAACGATGTTATGGCTACCTTCAACGAGATTCAGGAAGGTTTCCGCCTGATTGAGGCTGCTGAGAAGAATGTTACTATCGTAAAGGATGGCGAGTCTACCAACAAGTCTGAGCAGATACGCCAGAGCATTCGCAGCATACAGCAGCGTATGGAGAAGAACCGTGAGCTCATCGCACGTCTGCAGAAGCAGGTTCGCGAGGGCAGCACACGCTCTGAGGAGCTGCGCCGCACCATTGAGAACTTCACCAAGGAGCTTGAGGCAAAGAACTCTGAACTGACTGCACTCCGTGCCGAGCTGGAGCAGAAGGACATCCATATTGCCGAACTCGACAAGACCGTCAGCGAACTCAACACTAACGTCAACGAGCTGAAGGAAGAGACAGCCCAGAAGGCCGAGACCATCAAGGAGCAGGACACACAGATTCACAGCGCTTGGTATGTCTTCGGTACAAAGAAGGAGCTGCAGGAGCAGAACATCTACCAGAAGGGCAAGGTGCTGCGCGCCAACTTCAACAAGAACTACTTCACAAAGGTTGACATCCGCGTAGACAAGGAGATAAAGCTCTACTCAAAGCACGCAGAGCTCCTCACCTCACACCCAGCAGGCTCATACACCCTCCAACCCGATGCACAGAAGCAGTACGTGCTCCGCATCACCAACCCACAGCAGTTCTGGAGCGCAAGCAAATACCTTGTGGTGCTCGTGAAGTAACAACTAGCAAGGTGTAAACAGACAGTAACGACCATTTACACATAAACCCAATGAAGGCCTGCCCAATCAAGGACAGGCCTTCTTTATTTTGTGCGTGAAAAGTCGAGAGGATTATTCAAAGTAGAAACTCAGGACGAGCATCTTGCTTCTTGCTGAGCGGGCACATGCTGCGTATGGCATCTGGTCGATGTTGTTGAGCTCGTTGGCGTGGTCGGTGTTGAGCGAGTTGGTGAGGCCCATCATGAATTTCAGTTCTGGACGCAGCTTGAAGAATGGCAGGTAGAGGTCGCAGCCCATTCCTACTTCGAAGAATACGTCGTATTTCTTCATCTGTATGTAGTCGTTGGCCTTGGTAGAGAGGTTTATCATGGGTGCGATGCCTGCCATCACGTATGGTCGGTGGTTGTTGAATCGCTTTGATGCGAAGATGAGGTCGATGTTGGCGCCCACGTATACGGTCTTCAGCGACTGTTTCTGCGTCACGGGTGCCGTTGATGGCGTGATGGCTTCGGGGTCGGTGGTGCCTTCTTCGCCTTCCGTCAGCGTTGCCTGGCCTGCTCCCTCGGCTGCTGCGAGGATGTTTTCGCGGGTTTTCTGGTAGTTATAGAAGCGCAGGTTGCGTGACCCGAAGGTCATCTGTGGCGCAATGCGGAACTGGAAGTATTCGTTCAGTCGCATTTCTGCCAGCACTCCCACGTTGAATCCCGTGTCCCAGTTGTCCTGATCTACGGCGATGTTGCTGTCTACTTGTGTGCCGTCTTTCAGCGTAAGTGTCTGGAAGCCTATGTTTTCGAATTTTGTATCTTGCATGTTTGCGCCAACAACTATGCCGAAATGCAAGGGCCGCAGGTCGGTGTAAGGGCGGTTTTGCACCCTTCGTGCCTGTGCCGCTGCTGTCTGCGTGAGGCTTAGTAGCAGCAGTATTGAGAGAGAGATGACTTGTATATGTCTGTTCATGATGGTCGCATTTTCTTCCTCTAAAGAAACGACTGAGCCTGCTGAAAATTGTCCCTAAAGGCCTAAAATAATATAAAAAAGGTATGAATGGGAGATTTTTTTGAAATTTTCTCTACCGATTATTAGGTATATAGAAATATTTTTATTACCTTTGCACCATGATAAGTAGGGATTGAATACCTAAAAAAGGTTAGGGAGGAGTAAACGACGATCTGCCTGAAGCTGGTAAATCCTTTACGAAAAGTACAAAAACATTATAAACTTAAAAACATTTTGAACTATGGCTTACGTAATTAGCAACGATTGTATCGCTTGTGGTACATGTATTGATGAGTGCCCATCAGAGGCTATCTCTGCAGGTGATATCTATTCTATCAATCCTGACCTCTGCACAGAGTGCGGTACTTGCGCTGATGTTTGTCCTAACGAGGCTATCAGCCTTTAAGACGACGCAAAGCGATCAGACATCGCTGCTTGCAGCAAAAAAACGCTGATTTCGCATCAGCAAGACGTAATAGCCCAAAAGTTACAAAATGTAAGTTTTTGGGCTATTTTTGTGACGTTAATTCTTAACGTCTGTTAAATACCCCGCCTCTGGCTAATAGAGTAACTATTAGGCCCTAATAGGGTAACTATTAGGCCCTGATAGAGCCTCTATTACCGCCTAATCGAGTTACTGACACTTTGTAATGAAGTAACCCCTGTTTTGTGACACTTTGTATTAGCGTTGTTATTACACAAAAAAACTCCCCGAAGCAGAAGCTCCGGGGAGTGATGTTATATTATACTAAGGTATATGGTTTACTTAGTAGTGTCGTTGAAGAGAGCTACGCGGTTGAACTCAACCTCGTCGAAGAGCTTGTCTGTAGCACCGAGACCCTCTGCCTCGAGGCGGTCAGCAGCAATCTTATACTTCTTAACGAGTATGTCCTTAACAGCCTCAGCACGCTTCTCAGAGAGCTTCTGGTTCAGCTCAGCGTTGCCTTCTGGTGAAGCGTAACCTGATACCTTAACCTTTGCGTCTGGGTTGTTCTTCATGTACTTAGCAATCATCTCAACGTTAGCAATCTGGCTCTTGTTAACAACAGCGCTACCCTGAGCGAATACTACTGATGGCTGGAGGTTAGCAGCCTTCTTCTCTACTACAACAGGCTTGTTGAGGCACTCGTTGAGCTTGTTCTGCAGGTCAGCAATCTTAGCGTCCTTAGAAGCGGCGTCAGCCTTAGCTGCTGCTGCCTCTGCCTGAGCAGCGTTGATCTTAGCGTTGAGAGCGTCGATCTCAGACTGGTCGCGGAGCTGCTCGATAGCGAAGTTGTGAGTGCCGTTAGAGTTACCGAACTTGTAGTTAACACCAAGCTTGAGGCTCAGACCAGCGTTGTTGATGTTGTACTTCATGCTACCATAGTCAACGTCAGCGGCTGGGCCGACTATGTTGAAGGTCTCAAGACGATAGGTCAGAGCTGGCTCCAGATAAACCTGCCACTGCTTCTGAGCACCGAGGTTCAGTGCGAAGTCGATGGCTACCTTAGAGTCAAGACCGTTAACGCCATAGTGGCTGTTAGTGCCGAAAGCGTGCTCCCAACCGAAGCCACCGAGAGCGATAACCTCGAAGTTGCGTGGCTCACCCTTGTAACCTGCGAAGAGGTTAGAGAGGTTAGCTGTACCGAGCAGGTCAACGTCCAGACCCTGGATGAAAGTCTTGGAAGGAGACAGCTTGCTTGCGTTGAAGTAAGCGTTGCCCTCAAGAGCGAGACCAAATACAGTTGTGAAGTTCTTACCTACGCGAACACCGAAAGAAGGTGTGAAGCTTGAGAAAGATGTCTCTCCCTTCAGTGCTGTAGATGCACCACCGTTTATGCCAACATAGATGTTGTCTGAAGCCTTGTGACCAGTGATAGTGGTCTTCTGTGCATTAGCTGAAACTGCGATGGCAGCAGCAGCGATAAACATTGCAATTTTCTTCATTGTCTTAATTTAATAAATAAGTGTAGTTAATTATCTTTGCTTAAAATATCTTTTTTCTGTTCTGATTTCGGGTGCAAAGGTAGTCGAAACGATGTTAATGGACAAAAGTTTTCATTGTTATGAGCAGTAAAGCAGAGTTTTTCTTGACAGCCGTCAATAATTGTGTGCGTACACTGCGTACTTTAGATTATTTTTATTAACTTTGC
Organism: uncultured Prevotella sp.; assembly: GCA_905236165.1. Classification (GTDB taxonomy): domain Bacteria; phylum Bacteroidota; class Bacteroidia; order Bacteroidales; family Bacteroidaceae; genus Prevotella. Next base: position 19,574 of record CAJOOC010000153.1, read on the forward strand.
AGCCGTGTTTATTACACCTTATTATTAATAATAGGGGAGAAATCATAAAAAAACAGAATAGACGTGAATACATTAAAACGCTTTATCCCTGACGTACTTGTGGTGATGCTCTTCATTGCCATCTCGTTTGCCTACTTCTATCCAGCTGATACAGAAGGGCGTATCCTTTACCGTCATGACTCTGCTGCCGGGCGTGGTATGGGTCAGGAGGCCAATGAGTATAAGGAACGTACGGGGGAGGTAACACGATGGACCAACAGCCTCTTCTCGGGTATGCCGACCTATCAGAGTGCTCCGTCCTACAACAGTTCCAAGAGCCTCGGGGCCGTGGTTGATGCATATCACCTGTGGCTGCCAGAGAATGTGTGGTATGTCTTTGCATATCTGCTGGGCTTCTACATACTGTTGCGTGCCTTCGACTTCAGATGGTACCTGGCTACGCTGGGTGCCATAGTGTGGGCTTTCAGCAGCTACTTCTTCATCATCATCGCTGCAGGACATATCTGGAAGGTGATGGCGCTGGCCTATCTGCCACCGTTGCTGGCAGGTATCTTCCTGGCTTACAGGGGGAAATACCTTGCAGGACTGGCCGTTACGGGCATCTTCACAGCCTTCGAGATAAATGCCAACCATGTGCAGATGACCTATTACTACGGGTTCATCATACTGTTCCTGGTTATAGGCTATCTCGTGGATGCCATCCGTAAGAGGCAGATGGTGCACTTCCTGAAGGCATCTGCGGTATGTCTCATAGGCGGAGCATTGGGTATTATGGCCAATGTGTCGAACCTTTACCATACGTGGGAGTATCAGAAGGAGTCGATGCGCGGCAAGAGCGAGCTGGTGAAGAAGAATACCGCCAACCAGACCTCCAGCGGCCTTGAGCGTGACTACATCACACAGTGGAGCTACGGCATCGATGAGACATGGACGCTGCTCGTGCCTAATACCAAGGGCGGCTCATCGTCGACGCCTGTGAGCCAGTGTGCAGCAGCGCAGGAGAAGGCCGACCCGATGTACATGCAGATATATCAGCAGCTGGGACAGTACTGGGGAGAACAGCCCGGCACCAGCGGACCCGTATATGTGGGAGCCTTCGTCTTGATGCTCTTCATTCTGGGACTGTTCATCGTGAAGGGTTCCGTGAAGTGGGCCCTGCTTGCTGCTACCGTGCTGAGCATCATGCTCTCATGGGGCCGTAACATGATGTGGTTTACCGACCTGTTCATTGACTACGTGCCGATGTATGCCAAGTTCCGCACCGTGGCCAGCATATTGGTGATAGCTGAGTTCACCATTCCTTTCCTCGGACTGCTGGCATTGAAGAAGGTGATTGACGACCCGGACTCTGTCGTAGGCAGCATAAGGGGCAAGAAGGTCAACTGGCTGTATGTCAGCCTCGGACTCACAGCAGGCATCGCGGCTCTCTTTGCCATCATGCCAACGATGTTCTTCGACTCTTTCGTCTCGCAGGCAGAGCGCAGTGCCCTGTCACAGTTGCCTGCTGATGCGCTGCCCGGGCTGCTTGCCAACCTGCAGGAGATACGCATCGCCACCTTTGCTGCCGACTGTTGGCGCAGCGTCATTATCATACTGATATGTACCGCTGCCCTGATAGTATATCGCATGAAGAAGATGAATGCCATGATTACCGTGGGCATTATTGCCGTTGTGTGTCTCGTGGATATGTGGCAGGTGAACAAACGCTATCTTAACGACGGCATGTTCGTGAGCAACACTCTTCGCACCGCACCGATGGAGCCCACTGATGCCGACAGGGAGATACTGAAGGACAAGTCACTTGACTATCGTGTGCTGAATATGGCAAGCAATACGTTCAACGAGAACGAGACCAGTTATTTCCACAAGAGCATAGGCGGCTATCATGCAGCCAAGCTGCGCAGGTACCAGGAGCTCATTGAGGCGCATATCTCGCCAGAGATGGAGAAGGTCTACAATGCCATCATTGATGCTGACGGCGATATGGACAAGGTAGCAGGCGACAGTGTGATGCCCGTCATAAATATGCTGAATGCCAAGTACTTCGTGCTTCCTTTGCAGGGAGGCAAGACTGCGGCATTGCTTAACCCTCATGCTATGGGCAATGGCTGGTTCGTCAAGGACGTGAAGTTTGTTGACAATGCCAATCAGGAGCTGGAAGCCTTAGGAAGCATCAACCTTCACGAGACAGCTGTCAGCGACAAGCGCTTTGAGAGCATGCTGAAGGCTGGTTCAGCGCAGGCCGATAGCACCGCCAGCGTTGTGCTGACCAAATATGAGCCCAATGAGCTGCACTATGATATCGACTCAAAGAACGGTGGAGTGGTGGTGTTCTCTGAGGTATACTATCCCGGCTGGACATGCGCCGTTGACGGTCAGCCAGTCGAGGTGGGACGTGTCAACTACGTGCTGCGTGCCATCACCGTGAAGCCCGGCAAGCACAAGGTCGTAATGGAGTTCAAGCCAAAGAGCATCACCACAACGGAGACCATAGCTTATGTCTCATTGGCGTTGCTGCTCCTTTGCGTCATCATCTCTGTTGCCCTGCAGTACAGGAAGAAAGCAAAGAGTGAAAAGTGAAGAGTGAAGAAATGTCGCGGGCGAGACGCCCACGTCCCTGGCCTCAGAGGAAATCATAATTCGTTAATTCGTTAATTGGCTTACGCCGACCCGCTCGCAATGCTTCTTAAAAGCATGCCCGCCCCGCAGGGGCAACAACGGGCTGCTTTTTATAGTCGCTATGCTCGGGGTTTGTTAAGTCGAAACTACACCTTATTATATATATAGGAGAAGAACAATGAAATATGCATTAGTAACAGGCGGCTCCCGCGGATTGGGCCGCGCAATATGTCTGGAATTGGCCACACAAGGCATTCCAGTGATTATCAATTACCAGAGCAACCAGCAGGCAGCCGAGGAGGTACAGTCACTCTGTGCCGCAAAGGGCGTTGAGGCCGAGCTGATGAAGTGTGATGTGAGTGATATGGCTCAGGTAGACGCGTGCATCGATGCCTGGGAGGAGGCTCACCCAGAGGATTACATAGCGTATCTCGTGAACAATGCTGGCATCCGCAGGGACAATATGATGTTCATGATGCCTGCAGAAGACTGGCATGCTGTGCTCAATACATCGCTCGATGCGCTCTACTATGTGACGCGCAAGGTGCTCCCCAAGATGATGATGCGCCGCCACGGGGGCAGCATCGTCAATATGGCAAGCCTCTCCGGCCTCAAGGGTCTGCCCGGACAGACCAACTATAGTGCCACCAAGGCCGGCATCATAGGTGCCACTAAGGCTCTGGCACAGGAGGTGGCAGCACGCAGCATCACCGTCAATGCTGTCGCACCAGGCTTCATCGAGAGCGATATGACAAAGGATCTTGACGTGGATACGCTCAAGCAGCAGGTGCCATGCAAGAGGTTCGGCAAGCCTGAAGAGGTGGCAGACCTCGTTTGCTTCCTCCTCTCCGACAAGGCTAAGTATATCACGGGAGAGGTAGTAAGCATAAACGGCGGTCTTTATACGTAAGAAACAGATAACAAACAGTGGCTACCTGAGCAAAGTAGGTAGGTCTCTGTTACCTAAAAATAATTAGGAGGAAGGCGTTTTCGGCGCTTTCCTCCTTTTTTGTGTATGCAGGGGTAATTGATTGTAGGTATTATGATGTAACACTATTTCACGATTATTGAGTATTGCTCACATTGTATATTAGCAGTACCTTTGCAATCGAATTCACACAAGTAACAATTTGCTCGTAAAATAGAAGAAAATGACAAAGACATTACTCATTGCGACCATGATGGTCATCGGGATAACACCCACGGTATCGGCCCAGGAAAAGAACGACGGTGTCGATGCCGTTACAAGTGCCACAAAGCAAGAGAATCCTTGCGAGAAACCCTGCGAAAAGAACACTGAGGGAAAGACTGCCAAGTTTCTCGATGCTGTATCGAGACTCCATATCGGAGGATACGGCGAGGCGGTGATGACACGCAATTTCTACAGTCAGAGCTTCAACAGATACAAGAATCCGGGAAACTACGCCAATGACAAGAGTCACGGGCGCTTCGACCTGCCACATGTATGTCTCAATATAGGCTATGATTTCGGAAAGGGCTGGACCTTCGGCTCTGAGATAGAGTTTGAGCATGGCGGTAACGGCACCGCCGTTGAGATAGAGGCCGAGGAGGCTGGTGAATATGAGGCAGAAGTGGAAAAGGGCGGCGAGGTTGCGCTGGAGCAGTTCTGGATTAACAAGGAATTCTGGAAAGGAAAGTTCAACATCAAGGCCGGTGAGATAATCGTGCCTGTAGGCTATTCCAATGCCTACCACGAGCCAAACAACTTCTTCACCTGTTATCGCCCAGAGGGTGAGGCTACCATCATGCCTAATACATGGCACCAGGTGGGTCTGTCACTCTGGGGACGCCTGAAAGACTGGCGCTATGAGGTGCAGCTGCTTTCTGGCCTTAACTCAGAGAGCTTCACGGCAGAGAACTTCGTGCATTACGGAGCTACGAGCCCATACGAGTTCAAGGTGGCCAACAACTATGCCGGAGCATTCCGCGTAGACAACTATTCGGTGAAAGGACTGCGCGTGGGTCTGAGCGGTTACTATGGCTACACCTTCCGTAATACGCTCCGTACCCCAGGCACGAGATATGATGAAGTGACGGGTGCACTGGGCATCATAGCCCTTGACTTCACCCTCAACCGCTGGAACTGGATAGTGCGCGGCAACATAGACTTTGCCCACTTTGCCGATGCCGACATCATATCCTCTTATAATCAGGCTAACTGGACGCATCACAAATATCAGGATGGCAATCCGCATCACTACACCAACATCGGCAGCCATGCTCTGGCTTACGGCATTGAGGCAGGCTACAATGTGTTCTCTCAGATAGAGAAACTGAAGAAATCGAATGACAAGCTGTATGTGTTTGGACGCTTCGAACACTATAACACCATGTCGGCGGGCACGTACAAGTCAATGTACACATATACGAAGAAGTACCGTTGCGCCTTTGGCCTGAACTACTCACCAATAAAGGACATCACCCTCAAGGGCGAGTATTCCTACCGCTTCTTTGAGAAACCAAACAATAACGGCCTCACGTCTGACAGCCCCCTGTATGTGCAGCCTTACAACAACGAACCAAGCATCAGCCTCAGCGTGACATATCACGGATGGTTCCTATGATTTGCCGAAAACAACATCACAACAACAATAATAACACAATGAAGACAATTAAGAATTATGCAAAGATGGCAGCTGTAGCAGCTGTCCTTTCTACAGGCTTCGCTTCTTGTTCAAGCGATGACGATGCCAACACATCAACAGTCTCTGGTACGCAGGCGGCTCTGGAGCAGGCTTGTGCTCAATGGAGAGTAGCACGTGCTGACTGGGAGAACTCAGAGGCGTTCCTTTTCGGTGCTGCCGATCTCTATTCTATCGACCCACATACCGATACGTGGCCTGTTGATGCCAATGCCCTGGCAGGCGTTCTGCGCGATGCGGCAAAGATGTCAAATCTCGACGAATTCCTCAAGACGGCCAACTCAAGCATCCTCGGCTATCACGGCATAGAGTATGTGTTGTTCCGCGAGGGTAAGGCACGTGACATCTCTCAGATCACCAGTCTTGAGTATAACTACGTTTGTGCCGTTGCCAAGGACCTCTATAATGCCACAGCAACGCTTGAGGCTACATGGGATCCTTCTGAGAGCAATGCAGAGCGTCATCGTCTGGCACTGGAGTATATCAACAGTCACAATGCACTTGACGAAGAGGGTGACGTGACCGATGAGGCTCTGACATACGAGAATTTCGGTAAGGAGTTCACCAATCCTGGTGCAGGCAAGAGATGGGAGACTTCTTTGGACGCTACCCGTGAGATTCTCTCAGGATGTGTTGACATCATCGGTGAGGTGGGCGACTCAAAGATTGGCCTACCATATACTGGTCAGGATAAATCCTACATTGAGTCTCCTTATGCCTACAACTCAATCGTCGACTTCTACGACAATATCATAAGCTGCAAGAATGCGCTCTATGGTTCGGTAGGTGCTACAACGCCCAATTCCAACTCTGTCATTTACTTCTGTCTCAACAGCGGTAATGCTAAGCTGAAGAGCCAGGCAGAGAGCGTTATGACAGCCCTGGATGCTGCCCTGGCAAGGATACAGGCCATGAAGGCTCCATTCGCACTTTACTACACAGACGCCTCTTGTGGCGCAGCAATGGATGCTCTGGGCACTCTGGGCACAGCTGTTGACGAGCTGAACGTGACCCTCGGTGAGTATGCAGGAAATGCTACGGTAGAGGCACAGTGTAAGGCTATCAACAGCAACTACGTGACAAATGTAGTAGTGGCTACTTACCGCTCACTGGCCAACAACGCACAGAGCCTCTACCAGGCTATCGTGAGAATCAGACAGTAATCTTTCTTTCTCATAGGAAATATGAGATAATAAACAAAAAAACTAAACATAACACTATGAACAAACTATCGATTTTCGGTATTGTTCTCATGGGTACAGCTATCACCGTCGGTTGCTCCGACGGTGATGCTCCCGTTTCATGGGACATCGGTGAGCCCACAGCGGCAGATTATCCGGAGGACTACTATGCAGGAGGCCTTTTAGGCACCACGTCTGTTAACACCGCTACGGCCTACGAACAGCCTACGAAGGCAGTGGAGAATGCAGGCATGATGACAGCCTTCAATGAAGGCGAATATCTGTTTGAAAAGGACTATAACACTAATACTGACGGTGCCTTCCACGGACTCGGTCCTGTCTATGTGCGCCGCGGATGTCTCTATTGTCACCCAGGCTATGGCCACGGAGCGCGTCAGACGAGCTATAAGGCCGACAACCACAGAAACGGCTATCTGCTCGTCATCTACGACAAGACCACCAACGCATATATCCGTTCCGTAGCAGGCATGCCACAGACGGGTGCGGTGAAGCCCTTCAAGGCTCCCATCGATGAGGATAAGATAACCATCGCGTGGAACAGCTACACCGACGAATGGGGCAACAAGTTTGATGACGGCGAGACATATTCGCTCATATATCCAGAGGTGAAGATACCTTACAGCGCCTACTATGCTCCCGTTGTCGTTGCCCGCAATGGTGCTGACGTAGAGCTGAACGAGGCACAGTACAACAGCGAGATAGGTATCCTGCTTGAGTCAACCATCGGTATCTATGGTACCGGCCTCACCGATGCCATCCCCGATGACTCTATCACACAGCAATGGGTGAAGGAGAGTACATACTACAACAGCATTGGCCGCACCGACGCTCTTAACCCTGCCATGTGGAACCAGAGCAGCAATACCTGGAACAGCTACTACTCTAACTCCCTCCAGGGAGACGGCACGAAGTATGTGCGCCGCTACACCTACGCCCTCTCACGCGGTCCTTTGATGGATGCTGCTGGTGCCAATGCTATTTGGAATATCACTAACGTGACCCGTTCTGACCGCAGATACCACTACCTTGACCTGGCTGGAAAGTATTATGCCACGAAATCATCACAGGACCCAGAGGTGCAGGCAGGCTTCACCGACTATATCAATGTTATCGACCCAAACAAGGCGCACCCGGAATGGCATACGGGAAATCTTGAGAAGGATATCTATACCTACCTCACCAGCAAGTCACTCGATGCAGAGATGACTGATGCGCAGTATAAAAACCTCATGATTTGGCATCGCGGACTTGCCGTTCCTGCAGCACGTAACACCACTACTGCCGACTTCAAGGCCGGTAAGGCTCTCTTCACACAGATAGGCTGTGCCAGCTGTCACCGCCCATCGTGGCAGACAGGTGACGACCATATTCAAGACCCGGCCAAGTTCTTTGTCTCTGACAGCGACATGCCTCGCTATCCGCACCAGAAGATATGGCCTTATACGGACTTCGTGCAGCACCGTCTGTGGATGAAGAACGATATCCGTACCGGCTGGTGTCGCACCACTCCTCTGTGGGGCCGTGGCCTGGCAGCCAAGTGTAGCAGCGGTGAGGAGCGTCTGCACGACTGTCGTGCGCGCAACGTCATGGAGGCTATAATGTGGCACGGATGTCGCAGCGAAGGCGGAACGAGTGACGCATACAATTCCGTAGTTAAGTTCCGCGCTCTGACAAAGCAGCAGCGTGACCAGATTATTTACTTCATTGAGTCTATCTAAATTGATTCGGTCAAACAGGATTTAATGATAAAGAAAACCATAATCGCCCTATACACACTCATCATAGTGTGTATAGGGCTTGCCACAATAATTGAGAAATATCGCGGAACGCCCTACGTCAGCGAATATATATATGGCTCGTGGTGGTTCGTCGCTTTGTGGGCGGTGCTGACAGTCTGCTCTGTGGCATACATCATGAGGCAGAAGCTGTATTCGCGTCTGCCGCTATTTGTGCTCCACCTTTCCTTCGTGGTTATCCTCGTGGGAGCGCTGACCACCTTTCTCTTGGCTGAGAAGGGTACGGTGAGTCTCAGGGTGGGGAAGCAACAGAGCTCATTCGTCAGTTCCGTAAGTATCACGAAGCCTCTGCCGTTTACGCTTATGCTGAAGGAATTCAGGGTGGTGAACTATCCCGGTACGGATGCGCCGCTCGACTATCAGAGCATCATAGACGTAAAGGACAACGAGACACAGAATTCTGTCGTCGTCTCGATGAACAACATTGGCAGCGTGAGGGGTTACAGGCTCTTTCAGTCAAGCTACGACAGCGACAGCCAGGGCGTGACGCTGGGGGTGTACTACGACCCTTGGGGCATTGCCGTCACTTATTTCGGATACCTCCTCCTGCTGATAAGCATAGTGTGGGTATGCATGTCGCGCCACAACAATATCCGCACCCTCTATCGCAAGGCCACAAAGCCCTTGGCTCTCATGGCTTTTATGGTGATGGGAACTACAGCCTCGGCGCAGGCACCAGAGACCGTCGATGCTGACATCGCCCACAGTCTCGGCACGGTCAGCGCGCTATATAACAACCGCATCTGCCCGGCCAATACGGCAGCAACGGATTTCGTCACTAAGCTATCAGGCAAAAGCACATGGAACGGATACTCTGCCGATGAGATTTTCTTCAGTTGGATGATATACTATTCTTCTTGGGAGAACCAGAAGCTGATAAGGATAAAGAACCGTGACGTGCAGCAGCTGCTGGGCATTGACGGACAATGGGCCTCCTTCAGCGACTTTATCGACTCGTATAACGAATACAAGCTGAAGGATGCCATAGACCAATCACGCAAGGGTGGGGGAGAGATTGAAGCTCGGGCGCTGATGGATGCCGATGAGAAGTACCACGTAGTGGAGATGTTTTATAAGGGACAGCTGCTGCGTATCTTCCCATATACGTTCAAGGACTCCGTAGGATGGTATTCTCCTGGGGCACAGGTGCTGCCAAGGGAGATACCCGTAAAGGAGTCGTTCTTCATTAAGCAGTCAATGGACTTCCTTACCGAGAGCATCGTGGTGGGCCAGAAGGAACGTGCCCTTGAGATTATTGCCAAGATAAAGCTGTTCCAACGTGACATGGCCGGGGAGGTCATACCGTCTTACAGCGCAACGTATGCAGAGATATTCTATAACCACCTGAACGGCGAGAGATGGGTGGTATTCCTGTCGCTCACGCTATCGCTGCTGCTATGCATAGTCATAGCTTCGGGCTCAAGCCTCAGTCGCAGGAAATGGTGGAATATCGCTGCTGCGGCATACATCATTCTGCTCACGTTCTACCTTACCCTCCTGCTGGCATTGCGCTGGTGGATTGGGAGGCATGTGCCAGTGAGTAACGGGTATGAGACGATGCAGTTCATGGCTTGGGCACTCTTGGTTATCGTCATCGCCACACACAGAACCTTCCCTATGATTGTAGGCTTCGGAGCATTGACGGCCTCGCTCTGCATGCTTGTCGCCATGCTTGCAGGGGGGAGCCCGCAGATAACACAGCTGATGCCGGTGCTGCAGTCACCCCTGCTGTCTGTTCATGTGATGGTAGTGATGTGCGCATACGCATTGTTCGCCCTGCAGGTGCTGCTGGCCGTGCAGGCGTTGTGGCTTTGTCGTAAGTCCGGGAATGCAGCTGATACAGAACGTGTGACGGCATTGTCGCAGCTGTTGCTCTATCCCGCTGTGTTCCTTCTTGCCATAGGCATCTTTGTCGGAGCCGTATGGGCCAACGTATCGTGGGGAAACTATTGGAGCTGGGACCCCAAGGAGACGTGGGCGTTGATAACGCTCATGATATATGCGGCTCCAATGCACGGCGCATCGCTGCCATTGTTCAGAAAGCCTCGCGCGTACCATATTTATATTATTATGGCTTTCCTGTCGGTTCTGGTCACATACTTCGGAGTGAACTTCCTCCTTGGAGGCATGCACAGCTACGCGTAAGGTTTTCATCACCCTGTTGGCATTACAAAGCGATGTAAGCGTGCCGTATTGCAATAGGGTCAGTATCGGACTGCGAAATAGGTCGTATCGGACTGCTAAACAAGTCGTATCGGACTCCGATACGGACAGCGTTGATATGCGAAGAAATATTAAATGTTTTTAACAAATTTGGCAATCGGGGTAGGAAATAATCCTGCCCCCTTTGCGTTTATATTGAAGTGAAAGTAACGAAACTCGCCATATTGCTGGCCATGTCATTGCTGGTCTCAACGAGGGCAGGTGCGCAATATGACCCGTACTTTGCCCACTACTTTGATATGCCTACGGCCTTCAATGCCGCTGCGGCAGGCAAGAGCAACCAATTGAATATTGTTGGTACATACACAATGTCGTTGGCGGGTTTCGAGCATGCTCCGCAGACGGCATTCATTGCTGGCGATATGCCTTTTGTGGCTTTGAAAAGCATTCATGGTGTGGGCTTGCAGCTGATGAGCGACAGGCTGGGACTCTTTAATCACCAGCGCATCTCGGCGCAATACGCCCTGCGCAAACGCCTGGCAGGAGGATGGATCTCCGGGGGTGTCTTAGTGGGACTGCTCAATGAGAAGTTTCGAGGTTCGGAGATAGTACTGGCAGAAGACAATGACGAAGTGTTCACCACCAGCGACGTTGACGGAAACGCTCTGGACCTGGGTGCCGGCCTGTATTATTCAAGGAAGGGGAATGCCTCGGAATGGTTCGCAGGAGTGAGCGCGACGCATCTGACATCACCAAAGGTGACGTTGGGCGAGAAATACGAGTTGAACGTGGCTGCGATGTTCTATGCTACGGGAGGCGTGAAGTGGCAGCTGCGCAATCCGCTGCTGCAGTTTGCAACCTCGGCATTAGTGCAGACAGACGGCGTGACATACCGCGGAGACATCACGGGACGCCTGATATACACGTATGACAAGAGGGTGTTCTATGGAGGTGTGACATATAGTCCCACCAATTCCGTGACGGTACTGGTAGGAGGAACGTTCCACGGCATAATGCTCGGCTACTCCTATGAAGCGTACACCAATGGCATAAGTCTCAAGAATGGCTCGCATGAGTTGTTCATAGGGTATCAGACGGAGATAGACCTTGGAAAGAAGGGCAAGAACTTCCATCAGACAACGAGGACGCTGTAAGTCGGCATCATCAGGAGAACAGCTTGAGATGACTGTCAACAGCCCTCGCTTTAATAGGCAAAACAGAAACAAGATATATGAAAAGAACTGCAATATGGCTATCATGCCTTACGGTGCTGGCGATGTTCAGCAGTTGTATGGGCAGTAAGATGACACAGTCTTCACAAGGAGGCGAGGTGACGGGCTATGGTTCGGGACGTGGATTCCAGGAACCGACGCCATACGGTATGGTGATGGTAAACCGCGGTTCCCTCAACATGGGACAGACGAAGAATGACTCTCTTTGGGGAAAGACTACACCCTCAAAGGATATTTCTGTTGACGGCTTCTGGATGGACGAGACAGAGGTGACCAACGCCAAGTATCGCCAGTTTGTGATGTGGGTGAGAGACAGTATCCTCAGAACACGTCTGGCAGACCCTGCCTACGGTGGCGACGAGGCATATATGATTACGGAGGATAAGAATGGAGAACCCGTGACACCACATCTCAATTGGAAGAAGGCTCTGCCAAGAAAACCCAATGAGGATGAGTTGCGAGCTATAGAGTCTCTGTATAAGACGAACCCCGTAACGGGCGAGAAGTCGCTGGATGCATCGCAGATGAATTATCGCTATGAGGTGTATGATTATGTTACGGCGGCATTGCGTCGCAACAGGCTCAATCCCGAGGAGCGAAACCTGAACACCGATTATACCGTTAACCCCGACGAGGTCGTTATGATATCAAAGGACACGGCATACATCGATGATGAGGGACGCATAGTACGTGAGACGATTAACCGTCCCCTTTCAGGAGAGTGGGACTTCCTCAATACCTATATCGTGAATATCTACCCTGACACCACATGCTGGGTCAACGACTTTACCAACAGCGATAACGAGGTGTACCTGAGAAACTATTTCTCCAACCCTACGTTTAATGATTATCCCGTTGTCGGCGTGACATGGGAGCAGGCCAATGCCTTCTGTGCATGGCGTACGGAGTTCCTGCTGAAGGGACTCAGCGGCCAGGCACGCTACATACAGCGCTACCGTCTGCCTACAGAGGCGGAGTGGGAGTTTGCGGCTCGCGGAAAAGACGGTACGGAGTTCCCCTGGGAGAATAACGACGTGAAGAATGGCGATGGATGTTTCTACGCTAACTTCAAGCCTGACAGAGGCAACTATACCATGGACGGAAACCTCATAACGAGCAAGACGGGTATCTACGCTTCCAACACTAACGGCCTCTTTGATATGGCAGGCAACGTGGCAGAGTGGACATCTACGATATACACCGAGGCTGGCGTGCAGGCCATGAACGACCTCAACCCGCAGCTGGAATACAAGGCAGCGAAGGAAGACCCCTACCGCCTGAAGAAAAAGAGCGTTCGCGGTGGCTCGTGGAAAGACCCGGAGAGCCAGATACGCTCAGTATGGCGCTCATGGGAATACCAGAACCAGCCACGCTCATATATCGGCTTCCGTTGCGTCAGGTCATTGGCAAGCTCTACAAGTCTTAATGCTAAAGGTAAAAGAAAAAGATAATACAAGATATGTCAACGAAATACAGTAAAATAAACTTCATCTACTTCATGCAGAAGTGGATGGATAGCGTTCCAGGTCAGACATTCCTTAACTACGCATACTCATGGGGCGCGGCAATCGTGATCCTCGGTACGCTGTTCAAGCTGACGCATCTTCCAGGTGCCAACCTCATGCTGTTCATAGGTATGGGTACGGAGGTATTCGTGTTCTTTATCTCGGCATTCGACCGTCCCTTCGATAAGTCTACCATTGACATGCCTTTGGACAACCACATGGACGACGGACTCGTGGAGGGCATCATCGGTGGCGGGCAGGCTGTTGGGACTGCGGTTGTAGGCTCTGCAGCTCCTGTAAGCTATGTAGGTGCTGAAGGCACTGCAGCTTCAGAGGAGTCTGCTGCTATCTCTGCTGGTGGCGTAAACACCGGCGCTTCAGGCGGTGTCGTTATCATTGGTGGAGGCAGCGTAGGTGGCGCCGGTACTGTTGGCAACGCTGGTAACGTACCTTATAGTGGCGATGTCGCAACAGGTGAAGGCGCTTCTGCTAACGCTCCTGCAGGAAATGCCGTGGAGGGCGACGCAGCTGCTTCCTATGCTGTGGGAACTGTCGGAGGAACAGTCGGACAGCCACAGCCAGTTATCACACCAGCTCCTGCTGTCACACCGGAAACGGCAGAAAGAATGCAGGAAGTGACGGAGGAATATGTTGACCGTCTGGCAGAGCTCAACGAGATGCTTGAGAAGGTAGGACAGCTCACCTCACGACTCTCTGTTGACAGCGAGGAGATGGAGAACCTCAACCGCACTCTCACCGGTATCGCTCGTGTCTACGAGATGCAGCTTAAGTCCGCATCGCAGCAGATTACCACTCAGGACTCTATCAACGAGCAGACACGCCTCATGGCTGAGAAGATTACAGAACTCAACAATATCTATGCCCGCATGATTGAGGCTATGACCACCAACATGCCAAAGGCATAATTCAGAAAATAGTTCATGAGTCTGCAATACCATCGCAGACAATCCGCAAATTCGTTAATTCGTTAATTTGTTAATTTGTTAATTCGACAAATCGAACCGTGGCAATAAAGAAAAGACCGATCTCTCCGCGCCAAAAGATGATCAACCTTATGTACGTTGTGCTTATGGCGTTGCTTGCTATGAACGTCTCTACGGAGGTGCTCAACGGTTTCTCTATTGTGGAGGAAGGACTGGTACGTTCCACGTCCAACGCCACAAAGGAGAATGATGGCATCTATAAGGACTTCGATAGCCAGATGAAGAGCAACCCGCAAAAGGTACGCGTGTGGTATGCCAGGGCTCAGGAGGTGAAGAAGATGAGCGACGAGCTCTACAACTTCGCAGAAGAGCTGAAGGTGGCCATAGTAAGGGAGGCTGACGGCGCTGATGGCGACGTACACAATATACAGAACAAGGAAGACCTTGAGGCTGCCTCGCAGGTGATGCTTGCCCCGGGCAGAGCCAAGGGACCGAAGCTGCAGAAGATGATAGAGAACTTCCGTTATCGCGCCGTCAATATGCTCAACGACGAGCGCCTGCAGAAGATTATCACCGACAACCTCTCTACCGAGGTGTCGGCAAAGGCAAAAGCCCTGGGCAAGAACTGGCAGGAGTATATGTTCGAACAGATGCCTGTTGCCGCTGCCGTAACCCTGCTCTCAAAGCTGCAAAACGATGTGCGTTATGCTGAGGGTGAGATACTTCATACCCTTGTCAGCAACATCGACGTTAAGGATATCCGCGTTAACAAGCTCTCGGCCTTCGTTATCCCCGAGGCCAAGACAATCATACGCGGTGAGCGGTTCTCTGCTCAGATTGTGATGGCTGCCATCGACACAACCCAACAGCCGGAGATATACATCGGAGGCAGGCAGGTGCAGTTGCGCAACAATACATACGAGTTCGTGACTGGAAAGACAGGCGATTTTACACTGCAGGGCTACATGACCATGCAGGATGGAGGCGGACAGGTAATTCGTCGCGACTTCTCGCAGAAATATACTGTGGTAGACCCGTCTGCAACTGTCAGCGCAGACCTTATGAACGTGCTCTATGCCGGCTACAACAACCCCATCAGCGTGTCTATACCAGGCGTGCCGCTCAATCATGTATCTGCTACTATGAGTGGCGGCTCGCTGACGCCTACTGGGCCGGGCCACTATATTGCACGTCCGTCTGCTGTGGGGCAGGACGTGACGATATCCGTCTCAAGTCTGCAGTCAGGAAAGCCGCAGCAGATGGGACAGTTCACGTTCCATGTGCGTAAGCTGCCAGACCCGACGGCATATATCGTAGTGGGCGATACACGCTTCCGTGGAGGTAACCTTGCAAAGGCATCGCTGCTCGGAGCATCGGGAATCAAGGCTGCCATTGATGATGGCCTGCTTGACATAGAGTTCAAGGTGACGGGCTTTGAGGCTGTATTCTTCGATAATATGGGTAATGCAGTTCCTATTGTCAGCGACGGAGCCAGCTTCTCGGCAAGGCAGATGGATACATTCAGGAAGCTTTCGCGATCTAAGCGCTTCTATATCTCGCGCATACATGCCATCGGACCTGACGGCATAGCACGAACCCTGCCTTCGGCAATGGAAATAGTAATAAAGTAATAGAACCCACCCAAACAACCACCGTGCCCGTCGCACCAGCGTCGGGTCCCAAAACGACCATAATATGAGACGAATCATTATTGCAACGCTAATCATAATTCTCAATTGCCAGATGTCAATTGTCAATTCGGTGAGTGCCCAACCTGCAGCACGTCGTGCCCAGCAGACGCAGCAGGCCGGTCAGACACAGAAGACAGCCTCGTCAGCGCTTACCACACGCGCTCAGCTCTCGCTGCCTACAGCGCAGAAGATGGACGAGGATGTCGTTTGGCGTCGTGACATATATCGTGAGATTGACCTTACGGAGGGTAATAATGCAGGACTATACTATCCTGTAGAGCCTGTGGGCAGTCAGATGAACCTCTTCACCTACGTCTTCAAACTCGTGCTGTCAGGCCAGGTGAAAGCCTACGAGTATCGCCTTGACGGCAATGAGTCGTTTGAGAATGATGCTTTGGTGAAGCCACTCGCCCTGCTCGATAACTACCATATCTATTATGAGCGTAAAGACGGAAGGCTGAAGCTGGATAACTCCGACATCCCATCACGTGAGGTGAAGTCATATTACGTCAAGGAGTCTTCCTATTTCGACCAGAACTCTGCTACCTTCCACACTAAGGTGATAGCTTTCTGCCCAATCATGAGCCGTGAGGACGACTTCGGCGATGGTACGGCGAAGTACCCGCTCTTCTGGGTGAAGTATGATGATGTGGCACCATTCCTCGCCAAGCAGACCATCATGACCAGCGACCTCAATAATGCTGCAACGATGAGCGTTGACGACTATTTCGTTAAGAATATGTATAAGGGTAAGATCTACAAGACCAACAATATGCTTGGTCAGACCCTTGCACAATACTGCCCTACCGACTCTGCCATGCAGAAGGAGCAGCAGCGCATAGAGGCAGAGCTGAAGGCTTTTGAAGAAAACATCTGGGGTGACAAGGCTCGCAAAGACTCTCTCGATTCTATCGCTAAGGTGATAGAGGCCGACCCCAAGGCTGCAAAGAAGATGGCCAAGGCCAATCGCCGTGCCGCCGCTGCCAAGGAAAAGGCTGCTGCGGGTAGTGGTGTGGCAGTTTCTTCAGGTAAGAAGAACGCACGCCGCTCATCTTCGTCGGGTTCTTCGGCGCGCGTCAGCGTAAGGCGAGAGAGACATTAAAAGATACAATGTTTTATCGAAACAACGTTATATCGTTACTGCCAGTATGTATACTGTTGTTGGTGATGGATCTTCCGACCCGGGCACAGGTGAAGTTCGGCGTCAGGGGAGGCATAAACCTCGTCGATTTCAGTATCAAGAACTATCATACTACCTTCGACGAGGCTAATCGTGCCGGATATTTCTTCGGACCGGTGATGAAGATCACTATCCCCGCATGCCCGATAGGTATCGATCTTGCGCTCATCTATGATGAACGCACAGCAGAGGTCGATGGCATCTCTGCCACGCATAAGACCATCAATATACCTGTCAATGCGCGCTTCTCCGTTGGCATGGGAGAAGCGTTCAATGTATTCGCCTTTGGAGGGCCACAATATACCTTCAATCGAAGCGATGACAAGATATACTATAGCGAGTCAGACTTTCAGTCAGTAGTGAAATCCTACAAGGACTGGTCGTGGCGCTCCAGCTATCTCAGTTTTAATGTGGGTATTGGCGTGACGCTCTTCAAACATGTAGAGCTGCGTGGAAACTACAACATAGCCTGTGGGCGCACAGCAGACGTCACCGTCTACGATGCCATTAAGAAAACAGCGACAGACTCTTTCCAAAGTCACTATAACGCGTGGCAGATAGCCACAACGGTATATTTCTGAGCCGTAATGCCCAAGCCCAAGCCAGTAAACACATCTTTCACAATACGCCCAAAGTAAGCAACAGGACAATTATTCCCTATTCAACATATTAAGGAGGACACACAATGTCATGGGATTATTTGAATGATATATTTGGAAGATTCAGAAAAAAGAAGACTCGCTTTACCGATATTGAAGTCAAAGCGAAGAAACTGCTGAGTTCTTTTTTGAAGGGAGAAATCAGCGACAAGGAGTTCGCCAGTGCCATTGAAGAGGTAAGAAGCAAATATATAGAGTTGACCACCGTAAACGGCCAAAGTACAATTGACCAAGATACGCCTCTTTGGCTAAACATGCTGTTAGGGCTGCATTACGGCGAATGGCTTAACTACCAGCGAATCAAATGGTATTTTGAAGAACACCCCGAAGAACTGACAGGCGAAACCCGCGAACAATTCCTGCACATTCAGAGCATGGGACACGAAGAAACATTCAAAGACACCTGCAGAACAATACTGAAGGAGTTAAACTGATAAGTAACCACTCAAGTTTAGTCTATAACGACACCGTCAACCATTTCCATGCTGGGATAACCTCATCTTACGTATCTATTAAACCGACGACAAAGGTATAAATTGTTTAATGAATTAGCAAACTTTTCTCCGTTTTTATTCAATCCATTAAACAAAATAGCGTTTTTTCAGAGGTGTATAGACGAAAAATGTTGCAATTTCTTTCAATCAAACGGCATACAATCGCGGGCGGGATTGCCTTATCTTATGAAAAGCATCTCACGGTATTTTGGCAGGGTCCACACCTCATCGTCTACCTTTGCTTCGAGCTTGTCGATGTGGTAGCGTATTTGCTCCATGAGAGGCTCTACGGTGTCGTGATAAGCAATGGCTTTCTCACGCTCCGACTCTATCTTGTTGGCTACCTTGCGGGCATCGGTAAGGGCCTGGCAGCCTTCCTCGATGTTCTTCACGCGCACCGAGATTTCAGAGATGAGCGCAAGGTTGGAGGCTGCAACGGTCTTGAACTCCTTCTTCGGAAGGATACCTTTCAGCGATACGACGTTCTCGGCCAGCTTGGTCTGGTAGGCCACAACCTGCGGGATGATATGGTTGATGGAAAGGTCGCCGAAGATACGTGCTTCGATCTGCACCTTCTTCGTATAGGTCTCCCATTTGATTTCGTTGCGTGCCTCCAGTTCTTTCCGCGACATGACGTTGAGCGACTCAAACATTTGTATTGAAGCCTCGTCCAGGTAACGGTCGAAGATCAGTGGGCAGGATTTCTCAACGTCCAGACCGCGGCGTGAGGCCTCTTCTACCCATTCGTCGGAGTAGCCGTTGCCATCGAAACGGATGGGCTTGCAGGTCTTGATGTCTTCGCGCAGGATGGCGATGATGGCAGCATGCTTGTCCATACCTCCTTCTATGCGCTCGTCTACACGCTTCTTGAAACTGATGAGTGCCTCGGCAACGGCGCTGTTCAGAGCTATCATGGCAGAGGCACAGTTGGCTTCTGAACCCACCGCACGGAACTCAAACCTGTTGCCGGTGAACGCAAAGGGTGAGGTGCGGTTACGGTCGGTGTTGTCGATGAGCAATTCCGGAATGGATGGTATGTCAAGCTTCAGGCCTGCCTTGCCTGAGATGGAGATGGTTGTGTCTGTGGTATTCTCCAAATGGTCGAGAATCTCCGTCAGCTGCTTGCCAAGGAAGGATGAGACAATGGCTGGTGGCGCCTCGTTGCCGCCAAGGCGATGAGCGTTGGTGGCTGACATGATAGAGGCTTTGAGCAGGCCGTTGTGCTTGTAAACACCCATCAGAGTCTCCACGACGAAGGTTACGAAGCGCAGGTTGCTGATGGCATCCTTGCCAGGACCGTGAAGCAGTATGCCAGTGTCTGTGGCCAAAGACCAGTTGTTGTGTTTGCCAGAACCGTTCACGCCGTCGAAGGGCTTCTCATGGAGAAGGCAGCGGAAGCCGTGCTTGCGAGCTACTTTCTTCATAAGCGACATAATGAGCATGTTATGGTCTATGGCAAGGTTGGTCTCTTCATAGATGGGAGCCAGCTCAAACTGGTTTGGCGCTACTTCGTTATGGCGGGTTTTGCAGGGAATGCCCAGTTCCAGGGCCTGTATCTCAAGGTCTTTCATGAAGGCCGCCACACGCTCGGGGATGGCGCCGAAGTAATGGTCGTCCATCTGCTGGTCTTTGGCGGAAGAGTGGCCCATCAGGGTGCGTCCCGTCAGGAGTAGGTCAGGACGCGCAGAGTAGAGCCCTTCGTCAACAAGGAAGTATTCCTGCTCCCAGCCAAGGTTGGAGATGACCTTGTTTACCTCGGGGTTGAAGTAGCGCACAACCTCTGTTGCCGCCTCATTGATGGCACGCAGCGACTTTAACAGCGGGGTCTTATAGTCGAGAGCCTCGCCAGTGTATGAGATGAAGACGGTGGGAATCATCAGCGTGTCTCCGATGACGAACACCGGTGATGTGGGATCCCATGCGGAATATCCGCGAGCCTCGAAGGTGGAGCGTATACCGCCAGAGGGGAACGAAGAGGCGTCGGGCTCTTGCTGTACGAGCGACTTGCCCTCGAACTTCTCTATCATGCCGCCCTTGCCGTCGTGTTCCACAAAACCGTCATGCTTCTCGGCTGTCGTATCTGTGAGAGGCTGGAACCAGTGTGTGCAATGGGTCACACCAAGCTCCATGGCCCAGGTCTTCATGCCCTCTGCTACGTGGTCTGCAGTGTCGCGGTCAAGCGGAGCGCCATTGTCGATGACGTCAAGAATCTTCTCATATACCTCTTTGGAGAGATACTTCGACATCTTCTGCTTGTTAAATACGTATTTGCCGAAAAACTCAGAAGGACGCTCTGAGGGTGTCGGTACATCA
The DNA here is from genome assembly GCA_905236165.1 of uncultured Prevotella sp. Classification (GTDB taxonomy): domain Bacteria; phylum Bacteroidota; class Bacteroidia; order Bacteroidales; family Bacteroidaceae; genus Prevotella. The sequence goes on from CAJOOC010000153.1 coordinate 40,035, forward strand.
ACGGGCTGCTTCTTGAAGGCCTCGCCGACCATCTGGAATCTTAAACTTGCCATATATTGCGTTGTATAAGCTGGTTCCTGTTTGAACAAAAAACAAAAAAAGGGAGGTGTTGCCCCCCTGTTGTGGAGATAGCGGGGCTCGAACCCGCGACCTCTTGCATGCCATGCAAGCGCTCTAGCCAACTGAGCTATACCCCCAATGTTGCGATTTGCGGGTGCAAAGTTAAGAAAAAAAAACGAAACCACCAAAAAACTTTTGAAAAATCTTGCATCATTATAGAAGATGTACTGATAAAGTGAGGATAACGGCGAAAAAGAGAGGCATCTTCCCTATACCTTATTATATATATAGCGTGCGCACGGATAGATGGCGCTGAAGGGAAATGATAGATGAAACGCTGAGCTCCTGGAGGTGGGAAAGCCTGACGGAGGGAGAGTGTCTGTCAGAGAGGGAGTGTGCACTTGTATGGGTAAACAAGCCCCAAAGAGGTTGACCTCAGTCAATCAAACGTGGAAAATGCGTGTTTTTTTGAAAAAAGTTGCGAAAACATTTTGTCAGTTCGCCAAAAAGCAGTACCTTTGCACTCGCTTTCGAAAAAACGACAGTATTTTCCGGAG
>CAJOOC010000154.1 GCA_905236165.1 uncultured Prevotella sp.
AAAATTTCCGTGACATACGGAAATCCCTGTGCTCTTTTTTGCAACCTTATCTCAACTAATTTTTAACTTGCGAAACTTGAATTAATTTAAAACCCATTTTCATGAAACATGTAATATGTGTACACACCGCGATGGCCCTGGTTGAGCCGTTGACTAAGATATTCCAGGAATATCTGCCAGAAGTAAACGTAAACCATATTGCAGACTCGTCACTCATCAAAGAAGTGATAGCCAACAACCAGGTAACGAATGCGGTGCGTCGCCGTTTGCTGTCATATTATAATAGTGCCGCAGATGCAGGGGCAGATATAGTCTTCAACACCTGTTCATCAGTAGGCGACATCGCTGACTATGGCAACCTCTATGCTCGCATCCCCGTATTCCGCATTGACCAGCCAATGGCCGCTGAGGCCGTAACCAACTACGACCGTATCGGAGTCATCTCCACCCTTCCCACCACACTGAACCCCACCTGTCGCCTGTTGCAGAATGAAGCAAAGAAAGCCGGACGCCAAGTGACGCTCGTCGAAGGACTGGCCGACGGTGCTTTTGCTGCCGGACAGAGCGGCGACGGTGAGACTCACGACCGTCTGATAGCCGAAGCCGCACAGCGCATCGCCTCTCAGGTGGACATGTTCGTCCTGGCACAAGGTTCGATGGCACGCATGGAGCAACGCCTGTCAGAACTCACAGGCAAGCCCGTGCTCAGCAGTCCTGTGCTGGGAGTAAAGGGGCTGCGCAAGTTCCTCTTGGGAGATTGAAGAATTTCGATGCCCCCTGTTTTTTCAACGCCCCCTAACCCCCTCTAATCTTAGAGGGGGAGTTAGTTTCCATTCTTAGAAGGGGAGTTATATTGAAGATTGATAATTTAGCCTGAAACCAAACATTGAAACGTAAGAACATCATACTGACCATGCTCGTTATTCTGGGCATGGTCACTTTTCTAGACCGCATCAACATTAGCGTGGCTGGGTCGAGCATCATGGCCGACCTTAAACTGTCACCAGCCGAATGGGGATGGGTACAGAGCGCGTTCATCCTCTCGTATGGCCTGCTGCAGATACCGATGGGTGCACTGGGCGACCGTTTCGGCCACCGTAAGATATTGACGGCCATAGTGCTATGGTGGTCGGCCTTCACGGCCTTTACCGGACTGGCTGGCGGACTGGCTTCGCTGCTCATCATCCGCTTTATGTTCGGCATTGGAGAAGCCGGCTCATCACCCTGCTCCACAGGCGTCATCAGCCGTTGGTTCGAAAAGGGAGAGGTAGGCAAGGCTCAGGGGTATGTCTGGGCAGCCAGCCGAATGGGAGGTGCGCTCACTCCATTTGTTGTCATACCCGTCATGATGTGGGTTGGATGGCGCGCTGCCTTCTACCTGCTGGGAGCACTCGGAGTAGTCTGGGCTATAGTATGGTGGTGGTATTATCGCGATGCTAACGCCTTTGACTCTTCTGACAAGATAAGCACCTCTCTCACATCCATTCCTTCTGAAGAAAAAGTAAAGGACAGCCTGCCTTGGGCCAGCATCCTGAGCAATCGCCAGTTCTGGCTCATCTGCGGCATGTATTTCTTCTATGCCTTCGGTTCATGGTTTTTCTTCTCCTGGTTCCCTACATACATGGAACTGGGACGTGGTTTCGACAAGACGGAGCTGACCTATGCCGTTGCCGTACCGTTTATCATGAGTATGATTGGCAACATAGCAGGAGGCCACCTTACCGACCGATTGACACAACGCTTCGGCATCAAAGTGGGAAGAAAGGCGTTGGGCTCTTCCTCATTGGCCATCTCTGCCATCTGCATGTTTCTGGCTGCATTCATCCCAGGAAAGATGGCCGTCTTTATCTTCCTTTCATTATGTTTTGGCATCTTCGACCTTATGCTGCCTTCGGCATGGGCCCTGTGCATAGATCTGGGCAAACACCATGCCGGCACCATCAGCGGAGCCATGAATACAGCAGGCAACATCGGAGGGTTCTGCTGTGGAATCTTGTTTGGGCAATTGGTACAGCAGTCGGGCAACTACAACCTGCCTCTATATATGATTGCGGGGATGCTCATCATAAGTGCCATCCTCTTTGCCTTCATCAATCCTGAGAAGCCGATAATTTCTGATAAGTCTCTCTGAGTGAATTCTCATCTCCCACGTTGCCAGGGAAGATAACATAGGGGAAATCCCTTGTCATCACACAAGGTACGCTATTTACTATCTGCCCCATGACACGTGCAGACTTAATCCCCAGTCCCTTGGTCATTATATCATGGGAGGTGATGCCTCCCTTTGCCACAAGATAGGCTGGAGTGAAAGGCATTCGTCTCACTACATCGACAAGGAAGTCACTAACCTTTTGTCCCAAATGCTGACGGAGGTCTGCATCGTCCAGCCTGACTTCCTGACGTGATGTATAGACAACAGGAACCAACCCCTGCCCTGCCACTTGCTGCATGACGGCCAAGGTCTCCTGCATCAACGGCTCAGAATCTTCAAGGATGCGTCTCACATCCAGCTCCACGCCGAACGTTCCGCTTTCACACAGCAGAGCCTCCAGCTGACGGGTGGTCTTCTTTACGTGAGAGCCAACGATGAAGCAGCCCACACCCGCGCTCTTCAGCATGCTGCCATCAAGCAACGGGATATCAGGACACCCCGCTATGGCCTTAGGCAGAGACGAGGATGAACGGATGATGATTGATGAGTCATGGGCCAATACGGACGAAACAATCTGTGAGGCAGAAGCATTCAGCTCTTCGTAGCTCTGCGCATTCACTATTATATAATCATCGGGATCGGCTCCTTTCTCAAGGATATAGTCATGGAGCACGCTTGTATGATACCCGAAAACGTTATCCCTTGCGAACTCGGTTTCAGACACGGGAATCATCCTCTCACCATCCTTCATGTAGTGCACCCCCTTGATGGTAACGCGGCCCGACTCGATAAAGGCCGGGCAGAAAGGAGTCTTGGGCAAAACGGACAAGCCACGACCAGTGAAGCACTCACGCATCACATCCGTCTCCAATGGGAAATGACCACGCAGGCAGCTGTCGCTACGGCTTACGATGACAAGGCGATAGCCATAGTCCTCATTGACCTTGACGACCATTTCCATGGCTTCGCGGATGACCCGAGCAGCTTCCTCACGAGTCAACGCACGGGTATTGGTAAGGATGTAGAAGAAAGGTTGCTCATCGGCAAAGCCCAGCCGCACACTCTCCTCATCCCATTGTGTTATCAACAGACAGCCGTGTACCGTCTGTATTCCTGTAGGGTCATCATCAAGGACGACCATCTTCCATTTTTCACGCTTCATTATTCACTCTTCACTATTTAATGTGTTGCATCTTGCGGGCCTCTGCCGGTGTTGCCGGCTCACACCCCATCATGCGGATTAGTGCCACCAGGCGCTCCACAAGTTCGGCATTGGTATGTGCCCGTTTCCCTTCAGCATAATAGAAGCTGTCCTCAAACCCCACACGAACGGCAGAGGCTCCCATGCCAATGGCGCAAGCTAAGATAGAGAAATCCTTCATACTGTCATGCGTGATGCCCCAGCTGCACCCTGGCTCCATCAGCGAGCACAGCATAGCGAGGTTGCGGCCTGTTGCGGAGAGATTAGAGGAGTTGCCCGGTCCTACGCAGAAATTATAGTGTAGCGGACGATGCAGCACGCCCTCGTCAGCCAGACGGGTGGCACACTCCACATGACTCAGGTCGAAGAGTTCCATCTCCGGCACCGTATTGGTCTCATCCAGGCGCTTTGCCCAGTAGCGCAGGTCGGGCATGGTATTCACATATACCGTCTCGCCAAAGTTTACGCTACCCATATTCAGCGATGCCACCTCCACCTCAGGAACGTCAAGCGACACGCAGCGCTCTGCAAGAGTAAGCGTAGAGAGCCCCCCTGTCGACCCTTGCACAATCATGTCCGTTTCCTTACGGATAAGGCCGATGGTCTGGCGGAACACATCCAACTCAAACGTCGGATTACCCTGCAGGTCACGGGTATGCAGATGCACCTCACATGCCCCGGCCTTATAACAGTTAATAGTGTCCTCGGCAATCTCCTCGGGAGTCAACGGGTTCTTCACATCATCGGGAATCTCTTTTCCTACATGGCAGACAGGTGCCACAGTGACAATAATCTTTCTCATGCTTTTGTTTCGTTTAGTTTCGTGTCTGGGTAGCAAAGTTACGAATAAGTAAGCAAAAGAAGAAATGAAATGTATTAATATTTCAAGATTTTTGATTATATTAACAATCCAAATGACACTATGTGCACAATTCTTTGTAACTTTGCGGGCAAATATCATTCTTAGCTATAGATAAATCCTAAACAACAATCCTGCCAAATGAAAGAAAAGAAATACAAGGGTGTGGTAGTCCCTATGGTCACACCCGTTACAAAGGAAGGCGCGCTCGACACCGCAGCGGTGGAACGTATCATTACATTCTTTGTCGAAGCTGGTGTCTCTCCACTATTGATGGGAACCACCGGTGAAGGCAATAGTGTCAGTCAGGCTGATGGCCTGCTTTTCGTCGAGACAGCGGTAAAGGCGGCGCAGAAGCGCATCACCATCTATGCAGGCCTCACTGGCAACTGTTTCTCCGAGCAACTGAAGCAGGCCGAGGCCTACACCAATGCCGGTGCTGACGTCATCGTGGCGACACTCCCCACCTACTATGCCCTGACACCCGAACAGATGGAGAACTACTACCGCACCCTTGCCGACAGTATCCAGGGACCGCTGATGATATATAACATCCTCGCCACAACACACATGAGCATCCCCGTAGATGTCATTCAGCGTCTTGCCGACCATCCCAATATCGTAGGTCTTAAGGACTCAGAACGCGATCTGGAACGTATGGCACAGTGCATCGAGATTGCCAAAGGCCGCGAAGACTTCTGCTATTTCTGCGGATGGGCAGCACAGTCGGCCCACTCTCTCGAACTTGGGGGCGACGGCATTGTCCCCTCCACTGGCAATTATGTCCCCGACATGTTCCAGCAGTTGTACGAAGCTGCCGTCAAGGGCGATATGGATACTGCCAACCGCTTACAGGACGAGACGAACGAGATAGCGAAGATTTACCAGAAAGACCGCACCCTGGGACAGTCGCTCACAGCTTTGAAGGTTATGATGCAGTCAAAGGGGCTCTGCGAACCTTGGATGCTGATGCCACTCACACGTCTTTCTGACGAAGAGGAACAAACAATTAAATTGAAGATTGAAGATTGAACCCCGAACGAGGCGACTATGAAACGCTTGTCGTTTCAAGGAGCATCCTGAGCGGGTCAGCGAAGTTAACCCCGAACGAGGCGACT
>CAJOOC010000155.1 GCA_905236165.1 uncultured Prevotella sp.
CAGATTTTTGATTTTGTTTCGAGGGCAGAGTGGCAGTTCCTTGAAGGAGCATAGCGGGCTATGCGACTGAGAGAACTGACAGTATGCACCGAAAGAAAACAAAAAGATGACAAAACGTCAAACCCATAATTAAACTAAACACTACGGAGGGAATTAATAGAACCCACCTTTACTTCTTTATGACAGAGAAGCTGCGTGAGCGCCCTTCTGTGTCTTTTATCTTGAGGATGTGTACGCCTTCGCCTACTGCGCTCATGTTGAGCTGGTTGACAGTAGCTCCGTTGGCCTGTCCGCGTGCCACGAGCTGACCTGCTGCATTGTAAACCTCGTAGCTTGCTACGCGTGCTTCGCCCTGAACGGCCTTGATGCCTGTCTGTGTACCGTTCACGTAAACGTAGAACTGACGGCTTACGCTGACGTCGCCCTTTGTAGCAGTCACCTTGCTCTGCAGGATGCCCTTGTCGGCAGCTGTTGGAGTGACTTTGAGCGTTGTGCCCTCGATGGCTCCGCTTCCTTCTACGCTATATGTGGCTCCGCCGATGCCTGCGAAGTAGTCGGCGAGGTTGAAGGATGCTGTAGCTCCTGCATCGACGCTGGCGTTAGGTGTTGCCATGTAGTTGAGGTAGTCCTCGAGGTTGGTGTAGCCGTCACCGTCTGGGTCGGCATTAGGATCGCTCTTGCCCGTTGCTGCCTCGTACCAGTCGGCGATGCCGTTCTGGTTGGCGTCGAAGTTTTCTGGGCGCTGTACTATCTCATATACGTCGAAGTCGCTTGCCTCAACGTTGGCTATCATGCCTTTCTCAGCTGTCTCGAATGATGATGTGCCGTTGAGCACGTCGCGTACGATGCGCTGGTCGGTGTTATCGCGCTTGAGCGATGCTCCTGCCTGGCTGAGCACGTTAGCGTATGCAGTCTTGGCATCCTCATATACTGTACCATTGTCGATGACTTTGGTGTCGGACTTAGCAGGTACGTAAGCTCCCTCCACGGGGTTGCCATCTTCATCCTTTGGGGGGTTGACAGCGTATGGGTTGTCGATGATTGTGCCGTCAGCCTCAAGGAGGTTACCCTCTACGTAGTAGTCGATGGTGCCCGAGCCGTTGCTTGGCACGTTGATGTTCAGCAACTTTTCCTTGGATGTAGTAGCCTGTCCTGCCTTATAGTAGTTACCTACGAAGTTAATCTTGGCAGCAGAGCCGTTAGCGGGGCTGGCAGCCCAGTTGTATGCCACATTGTTATAATACTCTTCCTCACCAATCCACTTCAGCGATGCGTCGTTGCCACCGGCTATGCGTGGGTTGTGCATGTAGTTGTTGGCCATGAGGTTATGGTGGAATGAGCCATATTCACCGCCTGCCTCGAAACCGTAGCCGAAGCCGTCCTCACCTGGAGTGCCGTTGGTAAGGGCCTCACTGATGATGGTGTGCTGGATGGTGAGGTTAGAGGTGTAGTTGCCTGCAGCCTTGAAGGTCTCGGCTGTGCCCCATTCGATAGAGCTATGGTCAACGATGCTGTTGTTCTTACCCTGCAGGTCAACGCAAGAGTAGCCCGTGAACTTATCTTCATTAATTACGCTACCCAGACGCATGCGCATGAAACGTGTGATGCCCTCGCTGTGGAGAGATATCTGACTGCCGCGAACCATGATACCGTCGCCAGGAGCTGTCTGTCCGGCTATGGTTACGTATGGCTCGTTGACGGTGATGCGCTTGGTGAGAGTAATGATACCAGAGATGTCGAATACTACGGTACGTGGTCCTGTTACTGTCTCCAAAGCCCAGCGCAATGTCCCTTCTGTGCCGTCATCCTCAAGACTTGTCACGTGTACGACCTTACCTCCACGACCGCCGTAAGCAAAGCGTCCGAAGCCCTCAGCTCCTGGGAATGCCAGCTGGTTGATGCGGAAAGAATATACATCTCCCGGCACGGCCTCGCCTGATGCAGGCACCTCGTCAACACGCCAGTAGTAGACGTTGAGGTTGGAAAGACCGGTAGCGGTATAGCTCTCTGCCTTGCTGTTCTGCACCTCCTGCAGGTTATCCTCGCTTGTGCCGAACATCACGCGGTGAGAGGCTGCCGATGGTGAGCCCACCCATGAGAGTGTCAGGCTGTTGCCCGGTGCATCAACGTGCATGTTGGTGTTGGTGGGGCTCATGTTGGTGACCTTCATGTTAGGATCAACGGCATCGAATACCATACCGTTGACATACACCATGTGGTGCTCTGTCTCCACCCCTTCGGGTGCAAAGGGTACATAGTCGATAACCACGTCCTTACCCTCCTCGACGGTGAAGCTGATGAAGGTAGAGGCGATATCGTCAACAGACTGCTTGTTGGTACCGTCCCATGCTGTCATTCTGACGGCATCGCCTTTCTGCTCGCCGTTGACCAGCACCTTCACCATTGCTGCGGGACCGTATTTCTGTACGTTACCGGCATCAGAGCAGTTGTGGTAGGTGAGCAGGGTGTGGTTGCCGGGAGCCATACCCTTGATGATGAAGCGCAGCGTAGACCAGTCGGCTGGATTGTAACGGTCGTGAGACGCATCGAAGACAACAGAGCTGACGGCATCGCCGGGTATCTTTGAGAGCGTATTGCTCTCCACATTATTCTTAGCCCATACGCTTACAACGCCGGCATAGAGCTCGTCGGCAGGTTCTGGAACGTATGCAGGGTTACACACGATAATCTGCATGCCTGCAGGGAGTGGCTGACCACCCACGCTATTCGAAGCAGGATAGACAGCTTCGCCGGTCTCGGCATTGATGCGTGGCAGCGTGTCAGACTCCACGCCCTTACTTCCAATAGGCCAGTTGAGGAAGCCTGCCTCGGTGTGGCGCTCACCACCAGACTTTCCCTGAAAGTCGAAGTCAATCTTCTGCGCCGCCACATTCATGCTGATAAGGGCAGCACCCATAAGAGTAAAAAATTTCTTCATACGATTGTTTGTTATAGATTAGTAAATAAAGATTTCGTTGCCGTTTTCGTTTTCGTTATCGTTCCCGTTATCGCTTTCGTTTCTTTTCGTTTCGTTTCAGTCGCAAAATTACGAAAAGTTCATTGAAATACAAAGTTTTTTTTGTTTTTTTATACCAAAAAAGGGTAATAATCCACTATTTTCCCCCTGTTTGCAATTAAATTCTACCATTTTTATCTTTTTCTTTCGTAACTTTGCACCGCAAAGCAATAACTCTACACATTATTTATGTATAAGTACGAGACATCTACTAACAGTTATTTGTTTTTACCGCTTTATGCGCGCCGAGGCAATGATAAATAACCTGAGAAATTGAGAATGATGAGGATTAACATGAAAAGAATCTTACTAACGCTGCTGACGGCAGCTATCATGCTGAGCCTTCAGGCCCAGACAACAGACGAAGCGTGCTGGACAAAAGCCACGGGGTGGGTGGAGAAACTGCAACTCACCGACAAGGGTAAGGCAGAACGTGTCACCCAGGTGATTGCCACACACCTGACAGCCATCACCAACTGGCACAACGAACATGCCGACATGATTCCCGACGGGGCCATCAACCCCCTGACGGGCAAGAAGCTGTCAGCACTCGATCGGCAGGTCATTGCAGACTCGTCTCAGCCGTCATCCATCCGTCAGGCACTCTTAGACGGACTAAATGTAGAACTGACCTCCAGACAGGTAGAGCAGGTGTTAGACCTCTATACCGTGGGAAAGGTGGCCTTTACCATGAAGGCCTACAAGGAGATTGTGCCCGACATGACTGCCGAAGACGAAGCTTTCCTGATGCAGAATCTCAAGGAAGCCCGTCTCATGGCCGTTGACTACAAGAACATGAAAGAAATATCGGCTATCTTCGAGATCTTCAAGACGAAGAACGAACAGTATTTCACGAATAGCGGGCGCGACTGGCGCACCATGTATAGTGCTTATGTGAAACAGTTGAAAGCCAGAAAAGCCTCCAAGAAGTAATCATATACAGCAAGCTGCATGAAACGGTCATTGTTTCTATTATATATCCTGTGGATCATAACGGCAGGTTGGGCACAACACCTGACGGACAGCATCCTTGTGCGCCTGAGCACCTACGGAGCGCAAGTTCCGCTCGCGCCTGAGCTTCAGCGAAGTTCCGCTCGCGCCTGAGCACCTACGGAGCGCAA
>CAJOOC010000156.1 GCA_905236165.1 uncultured Prevotella sp.
GGGGTTCAAAGCTTAATGCTTAAAGCTTAATGTTCAATGTTCAATATAGGGACGCCCACGTCCCTGCCCCCAGAGGTAATCATAATTTGTTAATTCGTTAATTTGATCAAAGCTGCCACGCTACCTGCGCGGCGATATCCGTCTTCCACGGGTGTGCTATCCTCCTCACGCCCGTGGAGACATCCTCACGGTCAAAATAACGGCAATGCGTAAGGCGCAGCAAACCTGTCAGCCTGCCTGTCAGCGCAGCGCGGAGCAGCACGCTCCCCTGCACCCCCTTATAATAAAAAGGAGAAAAGCTCAGGGTATTCATCAGCGGCAGCGTATTCACATACACCCGCGCATCATACCCCTCCGTGAAAAACAACACCCCCTCACCACTAACACTAATGCCACGACCCAGAGCAAAGCGCCCTGACTGCGACACCACGATGCCGTCCTTCCCCTCCTTGCTCCTATAGCGTATCCCCTCCACGTTCGTGCACAGCAGCCATCGCTCGCTGCGGTATGTCGCCATGAGGCGCAGCCTGTGGCTGCTGGAATCCTTCTCCTTCAGCCTGAGCCGTGCCGACAGCCTCCAGCGCCGTATGTCGTATGTGGCTGCCACGCATACGTCCCATGCTGACGTGGCAGGAGGTTGCCGGTAGCGATACCAGGGGAAATATGCATAGTCCGCATACACCGACAGAACAAGAGTGCTGACGGGGTTCCATTGCATGGCCACATAGACACCGCTCTCGTTACCCACCGTGCTGTTCTCGCCGAAGCTACGTCCCAGGTATGCATAGTACTTATAGGAATAATACCTCTGCACAGCCGTCAGCGACAAGCGCGATGACGCCTTCCACAGAATGCTGTTGATGGTTGCGGCGGCCTTGCAGTCCCCTGTGGCCGTCTCGCCGGTGAGGGTCATCGGTCCCCATTTGAGGCTATAGTCAACAGAGGCGTTCCATGTGCTCCTTCCGTTAGGCGTAAACAGCCGGTACAGCTTCGATGCAGCTATGGTGTCGGCCTTGCTGAAGGTAGGGTTCATGGTGCGGCTGAAGCTATTAATGACGTAAGAGGCGCCGATGTCATATCTCAGTCCAGCCTTCGTGGAGCGGTGATAGCGCAGGTGCAGCCCCGCAGAGGTGAGGCTGCTGTTATTCTTCTTCGCCATCTCCGTGAGGGTGCGGTGATAGCCGTTGGTGATGATTGTCGAGATGCTGCTGTCGGCATTGAGCGTAGCGTCGAGATACCTCCATGAAAAGAATGCCGCCAGCTGTGTGGTGCGCGAGAGGTTGAGCACCGTTGCCGCACCCTGATGATACTTCCCGTCGGTGCCGGTGCTGCTATGTGGCGAGAACGTGGAGCGTTGCCTGCCTACTGCGGAGAGCATCGCCTGTTTCCCGAGGCTGAAGCTGTTGTTCATGGCCAGTCCCATGCCGAACTGTCCGCGAAACGTTCCGGCAATGAGCTGCTTCACCACCCCCTTGCCGCGATAGGTTATGTTATAGGCATACGTGTCGTAGCCCCATCTGTTGCCGTGCGAGGCAAAAGGCTCGCCTGCCGTCTTCCCTCCTGCAAGGTTGATGCGCAGACGGCTGCCCCATCCGAGCGTCAGGCGTGTGGAGTGGCCTGTCGGATCGCCGAGGTACGAACCATCCATGTCCCCCTGTCTTCTGTAAAGAGGTATGGATGATGACAGTAGCACCCTGCCCTTGAAGGCTTGTCGATTGAAGAGGTGTCCTTCGGTCTTGCCTTCGCTGCTGTCGCCTATCATTAGAAAATGCGAGAGGTAGCTGCACATGTTGTTGTCAATAGAGGGTATAAGCGTCAGCTCATAGATACTCTTGAAGTCGCCGTATTTCTCTCGGTGCCTTATGATGTCGCTGATGTGTGATATGGTAAGCCCCGGAATGAGCAGCAGGTCGCTCGTCTCGGCGCTGTTGATGTCCAAAGGGTTCATGCTCAGCTCATTGAGCTGCTCGTATGCCTCTTCAATAGATAAACTGCCGTCAACTTCCTCGTTGTCATAAAGAGTGGAGAGGTAATACTGCCAGGCCTCCGAGTCATCACGCGAAGGGGCTGTCTTTGCGCGTGTCGTATCAGTCTCTGCCGGTAGAGCCTGAAGACGTACGCTATCCGTCACAACAGCACCTGCGCTCCATGCATGCATCATGAAAACAAACAAGGCAACAAGTAGGAGCCGCATCGGAGTAGTCTTTTGTGTCCAATTTTCTCTCATTCTGTTTCTTGGTTCATTTCACATATAATCCTTGCCATTTCGTTAAGCGAAAGGCATTGATTACGACTGATTGTAATCCTTTCGTTATGATGCTCCCAAAGGGCGAGGATAAGCAACTGACCTCGAGCGCAGGCTTCCATTCGTGCTCCGCCAGGTTTTGCCAAATCAGAGAAGCCATTCTCTTGTAGGTAAATTAAAGAGAACCCCTTTTCGAATGCTGCTCTCATCACGCTCTTCTCTCCTTTAGAGATAGAAGGCGAAACGAGAACGGCTCCTTTATTGGCCGATTCCAAGAACTGACCAATCTTTGTCTCTATCTCTGCATCAGTTAGCCTTCTGGAGCATTGCACCTGCAATCGCGTGGGGCGCTGAAGCAGGAAAATATTACCAAGAGCCGAGAATGTCTGTCCAGCAAATTCCACTCCTCGCTTAACACGGAAGAGGTCAGGATGCTCCCGCTTCATCAACAGGCGTCGCGGGTTGTCAGCGAGGTACTTGAGCCAAATGTCAAGCTGCCCCGAGCGCAGCAGCAGGCGGTCATTATAGCCGCGAGCAAATAGCAGGCCGTGTGTGCGGTCTTCTCCTCGCCGGTCGCGGGGTGGGCGTTGTTCTGGTTGTTGCGTTGGCAACGCAACATACCGTACACCCAGCACCAGCTCGCGATAGTGGCGATTGCAGCTCTGCTTGAAGCCACGAAGCGCTATCCCCAACGGCTGCTCCATCTTCTCTCTGACAAAGAGAATGCCATGCAGATGGTCAGGCATCATCTGAAGGGCAAGCACCTTCACCTCTGGATGGTGTAACGTCGTTGCCCACCATTCGTCAGCAACACGCTGCCCTAAAGCCGAGAGCTCCATACGAGCCTCATCCTGGCTGCCTGCTGCTGCATCACTTCTGCCCACTACCTGGCCAAAGAGGGGCCTACGCCCTTCCGTCACCATCGTTATCATATAGATTTGACGATTGGTGTAATCATGACCCACACAACGGCGAAGCATGGAGGCTTTCTTCTCGCCGGCAAAGGGTTTACGGGACTCAAAGGTTTCTCTATCCATAGGCTTCTACAGATTCTTTGTCTCGCCTGTAATCATCTCTTATTGTTTTGTCAGTAGATTCTTGTCCCTGCAAAATTAAGAAATTCTTTCCATATCTCCAAACTTTTCCTTTGATTTCCTCAAGATGTTTTTGACAAGCTTAATGTGCTCCGCCATTTTTTTTCATGTTGTTTTTTTTGAATATCCTACACCTTTTGGTGTAAGTACTTGAGGGTTAGTATGTTAATTGCGGTGTATGAGAAATCGGATCCTACACCTCCTACACCGAAGTAAAACAAATTGTTTTGGTCGGTAAAAGTTGCCCTTTTAGACCTCAAAGATATATCTCTGACTGACCAAAACAAATTGTTTTACTTTGTCAGGTTGCAACGCGGCCTTCCATATGCCAAGTATATTGCGGCGAGAAAGTTCGAGTTAAAGTCCAGAATTATAAAATTGGTGTATGATTGAGTTTTTCATACATCGCTGCAACTCCAACTGACTCAGTAAGATTGTCAAAATTACATTCTGTCGGTTTTTGGACCGAAAACCTAACAAAGTGATTTTGCATTCGTCCTCTACAGCGCCGAATTTGGGAGCACAAGAGAACTTGCCCGCAAATATCGCACAAATGAGAAGGAAAGTGTAAACGTCTGTTGTTCTGATAGTTACGTCAAAATATTCTTCTTGGAGCCTTCGGAAAAGCCGATTTTAGCCTTAAAAAGTCCAGAAACATCCAAAAAATCAGCTTGAAATAGATTCTCCATCACCCTTTAGTGGAGTGTCTATTAGGCCCTAATGGAGTGTCAATGACCTCCTTGTTGAGCCTCTGCGACGCGTTAAAGGTATATCTTCGTCCTTCGGACTGTCAAAAAGTGCCATTTCATCGGTTTTTCTGCTTTGTTTTTGCTGTTGTGGATGGTGGGTTCGGGAATGACGTTTTGTAAGGTTTTGGGCTTTTGGGGTGACACTTTGCTTTGTGGGGTGGGTGACGAAAAATTTAATTTTTCGTAAAAGGTTTGGCAGTTTGGATGGTTTTGCTTAATTTTGTATTTTGTTTATTACAATAGTAAGGATATGAGACGAAGAGTTGTTGTTACGGGTATGGGCATCTGGTCGTGTCTTGGCAAGGACGTAGCGAGTGTTCGTGACTCGCTGTATGCGGGTCGTTCGGGCATAGTGTGTGTTCCTGAACGGCTGGAGTACGGCTACCGTTCGGGTCTGTCGGGTATGGTGGAGACTCCCGTCATCACGAAGGCGATGGTGGACCGTCATACGCGTGCGGGCATGGGCGAGGCGGCGCAGTATGCTTATATGGCGAGCCGCGAGGCCCTGGCTCTTGCGGGTGTTACGGATGACTACCTCATGGAGCATGAGGTGGGGTGTATCTTCGGCAACGACTCTTCGGCGAAGCCCGTGATAGAGTCTGCGCTGACGATGGAGTCGGAGCACGACACTGCGATGCTGGGGTATGGCGTGGTGTTCCAGTCGATGAACTCCACGGTGAGCATGAACCTCAGCACTATCTTCCATCTTCGTGGCGTCAACTTCACGGTGAGCGCGGCATGTGCGAGTGGCAGCCACTCTATCGGCATGGCATATATGATGATCAGGCAGGGCATGCAGGATATGGTGCTCTGCGGCGGTGCGCAGGAGACGAATATCTATTCGATGCTGTCGTTTGACGCTCTGCGTGCCTTCTCGGTGAGGATGGACGACCCGGCGCGTGCGAGCCGTCCCTTTGACCGCGACCGTGACGGCCTGGTGCCCAGCGGCGGTGCTGCGGCGTTGGTGCTGGAGGATTATGACCATGCCTTGGCACGCGGTGCCGACATACTGTGTGAGGTGGCAGGCTATGGCTTTTCCTCTAACGGCAGCGGCATCTCGGAGCCCTCGGACGGAGGCAGCGTCATCGCCATGAGCCGTGCTCTGCAGGATGCTGGGTTAGGTCCTTCGGACGTTGACTATATCAATGCCCACGCCACATCGACGCGTCAGGGCGACATGTATGAGGCGTTGGCGCTGCAGCGTCTGTTCGGCAGGGAGCATGCCCTGATATCGAGCACGAAGTCGATGACGGGTCATGAATGCTGGATGGCAGGTGCGAGTGAGGTGGTGTATTCTATCATCATGATGCTGGGCGGCTTTGTGGCTCCCAATATCAACCTCGAGAACCCCGACGAGTATTCGGCGGGTCTGCGCATAGCGCGGGAGACGACGCCGATGACGATCCGCACCGTGCTGAGTAATTCGTTTGGCTTCGGGGGGACGAATTCGGCGTTGGCTTTGAAGCGAATTAAAGAATTAACGAATTAACGAACCCCGAGTGAAGCGACTATAAAAAGCAGCCCGTTGTTGCCCCTGCGGGGCGGGCTTGCTTTTTAAGAAGCATTGCGAGCGGGTCGGCGTAAGCCAATTAACAAATTGACAAATTATAAGAGGTCGAACCTTTTTTGTCGCTGGCGAGACGCCCACGTCCCAATATTGAACATTGAAGATTGAAAATTGTAGATTAAGTAACGATTAAGAAATAACTTGGGATGAAATTGGATATTAAACCGCCTTGACGAGGTAGTTCCACTTGGGCAGGCAATCGTCA
>CAJOOC010000157.1 GCA_905236165.1 uncultured Prevotella sp.
CAGTTGTAGTTTGGGTGCACTATTGCGGGGGCAAAGGTACAACAAAACCACAACTGCTACAACGGGTAATTCTAAGGATGCTTACGCTCCAACAGCTGCAGCTGCAGCTTTACGTCCTTCTTCGTGGCAGAAATATCGTAGCTCTGCTGATAGTAGCGCAGCGCTTTTTTGTATTTCCATACGTAGCGGCAGGAGTCACCCTTCTGCAGCAGTACTTCAGCAGAAACGGGGGCGCAATATGCTTGGAGAGGAAGAGTCAGGAATGATACCAACAAGAGGATACGGAACATGCGGGCAGGGAGCATAAGGCACCTGTCTTTCAATATGTTGTGCATGTTTCCGTAATTTTTCATAACTTTTCGGCTTGAGTAATATCGGTGCAAAAGTAAAAAAAAACGAAGAAACCACCAAAAGATTAGAAAATTTTAACAACAGAAATTCCGCCAACTAACCCTCTGAAAGCGGGGGTTGGTCGGCGGAATTGTAATAGACCGTCCATTAGGCGGTAATAGAGCCTCCATTAGGCGGTAATAGACCGTCGATTACAAGGTAACAGACCGTCTATTGCAACGCACTGAATATGTGAAGGTTATAAAGGTGTTATTTGTCACTGTTCAGACAGGAGAGTATCATGCCCTGCACTTTCTGGGCTATCTCGTCATACGACTTGTCCTTCAGCTCGGCATCGGCAGCGACATTCACCTGTGGCAGATACTCCACCGTGATATGATGGGGCGTGGGCAGCACCCTGCCGCGAGGCATGGCCTCGTAGGCACCCTTGATGCATACCGGCACGATGGGCACGTTGAGCTCTTTGGCCAGGATGGCGAAGGTCTTCCTGAACGATGACAGCGAGCCGTCGAAGGTTCTCGACCCCTCGGGGAAGATTACGACGCGCTTGCCGGCCTGCAACACCTCGGCCATCTTCAGGATGGAGGTCTTGAGGTTCTTGCGCTCCATGATGATGACGTTATGGCGCTTTGCCATCCAGCGGCGACCATTCGTATTGACGTGCTCCTCCGTTGCATAGAAGTAATAGTCTCTCACACCCTTCCACGACATGCCGCAAACGGCCAGGGCACCGTCGAAGTAACTCTGGTGGTTGGGGGCGATGATGGCAGGTCCCTCAGCAGGCACGTTCTCCATACCCTTGATGGTAAGGCGGTTGTTGGAACGGAAGTAGGCATTGAAGAGCTTAGCATACAGCGAGTGCATGAAGGCGTGTATGCCCTTTGTGGAGGGAAGAGCGGCTGGGGCGCTCTGTGCGGTTGGGGCCGTTGCTGTTGTTGGAGTGCCTGCGGTAGCATCGCAGGCTCTTGAACCGCCAGCGGTGTTGGTCAGGATATCGTGCCAGTCTATTGTGGCCAGCGTCTCGCGCATCTTGCTCTGCAGGTTGTTGCTCTCGGCAGTAATGTGCCTACACATATCTGCAACACTGCTAAAATCGGCCATTTCATCGGCGTTAATGCTCACCCCGAAGGTCTCCTCGATAAAGCTCTGCAGACTCACCTTGTCGAGCGAGTCGAGAGCCAGGTCGGTCTCCACATGGTCCGTCAGTCTCACGTCGCAATGCTTCTCAGCAGCAATAAACTTCGTCACAGCAGCCTCAACAGGACTAAGGTTTTCAACAGGTTTCCCGCTCTTGTCAGCTGCTCCCCTCTCTCTTGGAGAGGGGCCGGGGGTGAGGTTTAGTATCTCCTTCAGCTTAAAGCGCTGCAGTTTGTCGAGCTTGGTGCGGGGCAGGTCACCGTCGAAGACCACGATCTTCATTACCTTCTTATAGTTCTCAACAGAGCGGTTATAGGGCTGTATGACGCGCTCCTTCAGCTGTTGTTCCATCTCGGCAGCGCTCTTTCCCTGTGCCCAGGCCTGCTGTGGCACTATGATAGCCACGAGCTGGTCGGCATTCTCGGTGACGGCAGCCTCCTTCACATATGTGTCGAACTTCTCTATCTGGAACTCTATCTCGTTGGGCTGCACATTCTTACCATTCGACAGCACGATGATTTCCTTCGTCCTGCCGGTGATATATACACGTCCCTCAGCATCGATGCTGGCCAGGTCGCCCGTATGGAGGAAGCCATCCTTGTCTATCACCTGCGCCGTCTCCTCAGGACGGTTATAGTAACCCAGCATGAGGTTGTCGCCCTTGGTACACAGCTCGCCGTCAACAACCTTCACCTCCACCGAAGGCAATGGCTTGCCCGAACAGCCCGGGATATAGTCACCGGGACGTGTGAAGGCAATGATGGGTGCTGTCTCAGTCATGCCGTAGCCCTCAAGCACATCGAGGCCGAGAGCCTTCAGGCCGTAGCCTATCTCACGGTCGAGGGCTGCACCGCCCGATACGCAGTAGTCCAGGTGTCCGCCCATCTTCTTGTGTACGCTCTGGAAGATGAAGCGGCTCAGCGTCCTGTTCTGCAGACGGTAGCATATATTAAATAAGGTACGTGTAATCCACTTCTCGTCAATCTTCTTCTTGATGCCCGTATAGAGCGTCTGCCACAGCCTCGGCACACCGATGAAGATGGCTATCTGACCCTTGCAGAGCATGTTCATGATGTCCGGGCCCGTCATCGTGGGGCATATCGCAATGCCGCCACCACGCGTGATAGGTGCTATGACGCTACCCATCAGTGGCAGCACATGATGTACGGGGAGCAGCATAAGGGTGCGCCGCTCCACATTGAAGATAGGCACCTCATCAGACACACTGCGTATGTTGGCCTCCAGGTTCTCATAGGACAGCATCACACCCTTGGGCGAACCCGTAGTGCCCGAGGTATAGATGATGAGGGTGGTCTTCTCCAAGGGCGTCGTGGCATTGGGATCGGCCTCGAAGACCATCTCTGCCTCAACGGGCTCGGTGCTCTTCTCCACACCGGCGATGGCAAACATACGTATGTCGATGCCTGCCTGAGCAACAGCCTCACGCGCTACGGACTCCGTAGTGGGCGATACCCAGATGGCATCGGCACCGCTATCCTTCATGATATAGGCCACGTCGCTGACAGTAGCTGTGGCATCCACCGTCACGGCGATGTCGCCGTTATACCATATCGCGAAGAAGGCATAGACCCACTCCTCATTGTTTTCAGAGAAAATGAGAACCTTCTTCTTCGTTCCCGACGCGGAGACACCATCGTAAAGAGCCCCCTTCATCAGCATTGCGTAGCCCTTGATGTATTGCATCAGCTCCGCATAACTCACTTCGTGGCTGGGCGTGATAATCGCAGCCTTATGGAAATCTTTTATCGTCATAGCAGGTGCAAAGTTACTGCTTTCCTGCAACACCACAATAAAATTGTTCTATTTTTCTTTTTCTTGTAAATGTCCAGGAGTTTCATCTTCTGTTGATTTTTGCTTAAAGATTTTTAGTAACGATTAAGAAATAACTTGGGATGAAATTGGATATTAAACCGCCTTGACGAGGTAGTTCCACTTGGGCAGGCAATCGTCA
>CAJOOC010000158.1 GCA_905236165.1 uncultured Prevotella sp.
GCCATTTCGCAATACCTACGGCATTGCTGTATGGCTGGCTACCCCTATCAAGCCCCAATAGGGGCTTCGTTTCGCCGCCTTCTATATAGTGATGTCCTTGCGTTATTTGATTATCTTCTTGCCCTTGGTGATGTAAACACCATGCTTTGGCGTCTGTATCCTGATGCCTGCGAGGTTATAGTACAGTTGTACGTGGGTGTCGCCCCTCACCTCCTGCACCGCTGTCTGCGGATCTGGCGTAGGATCTTCTGACGCAGCATAGGCGGCGCTGTTGATGCCGTAGTCCTTATCGAACATGTCAGGCAGGTAGAAGCCCAGGTGAGGAGGTTGGTTATATGAGGAGTTCTGCCATGCGATGCCCATACGGTATACATGGTCGTGCATCAGTGTTGGGATAGCGTATGTCGTGGGAACATTGCTGGAGTAGATGTTTATCACAGCGGGGTTAGAGAGGTCCCAAAGTATCAGTTCCTCGCGCCAGTCACCCAGAATGTCAGCCTGCAGGCATGGCGTAGACTTCGTTGTGTTGCATGACTGGCCGAACCCGTATGCTTCGCTTGAGAGGGAGAGGAGTGGAGTGAGCGATGTGGCTGAGGTTAATTTCTCTATAACAGCAGCGCTGCCTGTCTGACCACCATATTTGCCGTCGAACATCTCGTCCTGCAGGTCACCGTCCCAATAAATGCGGAAATTCACTGATGGGCGCTTGGAGCCCAGTATGGTGCCGTCTTCGCAAGCGCGCACATTGCTGTCAGCGCTGGACCAGAACTCAAAGCCTCGGTGTGATGCCAGCACATCGGCAGCAAGGCCGCGGCCATTGTCTTCAGAACTGGTGGCTCTGTAGAGCAGCTCACCCGTTGTGGCATCATGCACGTCATAGCCGTAGCCTACGCTACCGCCTTCCTCATGTGGCATCATGATTTCCAGACCCTCGCGGTCAGGACACAAGTCGCTGAGGTGTATGGCATCGCCGTGGCCCATGCCTGTAGAGCACATCAGTTTGCCGTCATGAGCAATGGTGGCTCCGCCCATCACGATGTCGTCATAACCGTCGCCGTTCACGTCACCCACGGAGATACCATGTACGCCCTGGCCGTAGCTGGACTTACCCGAGCCGGAGGCTATCTGGTTGCCCCCGCCGTCGTAGGTCTTCCATGTGGATTCACCGTTGCCATAGTGCAGCCACTTCGTCGTGAGCTCTGTGCCGTTCCAGTCTACTGCCCAGAAGAAGGACTGTGTGTAGTAACCGCGCTGCATCACGGCAGAGGGATTGTTGTTCATTCCGTCGAGATATGCCACAGCGGCGTTGAAGCGGTCTCCACGTCCACCATAGCTGTCACCCCACGATGAGGTGTAGTTTTTGGCTTCCGTGGGGAAGATGGTGAAGTCGCGTGCTGGGGAATACCATATAGTGTGCATGGCCTTGCCAGTCTCGCCGTTGAAGACGGTGAGGTACTCCGGGCCGTTGAGCACGTAGCCGTTGCTATTGCCATATTTGGTGCCGTTATCTGTGGCATCTGTGATGCGAGCATCGGTGGCTGCAGCTGTCACGTAGCTGCCTGCACCGTCCTTAGAACCAGGTGCGGTCTTGCAAATCAGCTCGGCCTTACCGTCGCCGTCAAAGTCATATGCCAGAAACTGTGTATAGTGTGCTCCAGCACGTATGTTCCTGCCCAGGTCTAAGCGCCACATCTTCGTGCCGTCCATCTTGTAGGCATCAAGGATGACGTTGCCTGTCACGCCTTTCTCAGAGTTGTCCTTGGAGTTGTTAGGGTCCCATTTCACTATCAGCTCATAGGTGCCGTCGCCGTCCAGGTCGGCAACGCTCATGTCGTTGGGAGTATAGGTGGCCTTGGTGGTAGGGTCACTGGAGGGGCGGTCAAGCGTCATAGTCTTGTAGATACGCCTCCATGGTGTGACGCTCTCGCTGGTCTCGGTCTCATAGCCGTTCTTCTTCACCTTTATAAAATAGGTGTCCTCATAGGAACCCTCAGCATCGGTATAGTTGTTCAGCTTGAGGTCAGAGGCTATGCGTGCTCCGTTGCGATACACGTCGAAGGTGGCCTGCTGCTTCACACCCAGTCCGTCGTTGCCTAAGAGACGCCATGTGAGCACTATGCCATTGCCGTTCATCTCAGGCAGAGCCACAAGGGCGCGGCCAAGCTTCTCCATTTGTTTCTCTGTGGTCTTCCAAGAGAAGACCTTGCTGGCTCCTGTTGGTGTCACGCCACCAGTGGCGGGGTTGGCATAGCGTCCTCGTGAGTTGGCATCCTTCATCTCTTCAGTCTCCTCCTCGTTGGAGTGGACGGCTATCTTCACGGCTGCCTGGGCGCCGGAGAAGGTGAAGGTGAAGCTGTCAGTCAGTGGGGTGGAGAACTCAATGGTGTAGCTCTGGAACGTTGCAGTATTCAGGTTCGAATAGTCAGTCCTCTTCTTAAACCTGTAGATATTTTCGCCATACTCCGAGCCTGCCAGCTCCTTCAGGTAGGTGTCATTGTTGTCCTCATTGCCGTAGCCGGTGAAGACAATCTTCGTCACCTTCGAGGTGCTCTTCAGCGTCACCTTGTACTGAAAATCTTTGGAATACTTGATGGTGTTCTGCTTTGCCGATGCAAAGGTCTTTGAACCGCTTGCCGGTGCGAGCACCACTCCGTTCGTCTCTAACGTCTCACCGCCCACAGGGGTGTTGACGGCATCAAACTCATAAACAACTTCTGCCTTCATGACCATTGCCATGAGTAGGAGCATAAGTGATAGTAGGTTTCTTTTCATTCGGTTATAGTTTTATATTATTCACTCTTCACTTCCCTCGTCATTATCTTTGCGGCATTGTCGGGAGCGTTGTCGGTGCCGAGGCGGCGATGCACTTCTGCATAGCCCTTCAGCATGGCCTCGCGTTCCTTTCCGTCATGGAGTATAGCGGTGAGGTGTTGGTGTATGTTCTCTACGCTGAAACGGTCTGCAAACAGCTCAGGCACCACCTCCCGACCTGCTATGAGGTTCACCAGGGAGATATAGTCGCATTTCAATAGGTGGTTGAAGGCCCAGCGTGCCACCTTTGCAGGTGTCACCTTGTAGCACACTACCTGCGGAACGTTGAAGCAGCATGTCTCTAATGTTGCCGTGCCGCTGGTGACGAGGGCTGCGCGTGAGTGTGCCAGGAGGTCGTAGGTCTGTGCGAAGACAATCTCCACATCCTCATGCCCCTTCAGGAAAACATCATAGAAGTCCCTTTCTATGCCTGGTGCGCCAGCCACGATGGTCTTCGTCTGCGTCCCTGCTGTGGAGAGCCGCGCAGCCTCAAGCATCGAAGGCAGGTTCGACGTTATCTCTTGTCTGCGGCTCCCAGGCAGAATCGCCAAAATATTCCGAGCGTCCCAGTTTTCGTTATCGTTCCCGTTCCCGTTATCGTTCCCGTTATCGTTCCCGTTCTTGCCGGCTCCCCTCTCTTTGGGAGAGGGGCTGGGGGAGAGGTTCCCGTTTTCGTTTTCGTTCAAGAACTCCCTTACCTCCGATGCTGTGGGATTGCCAACGTAGTGGATAGGGTAGTGGTGTTTTTTCTCAAAGAAGTCCTTCTCAAAGGGCAGTATGGAGAACATCTCGTCAATGTCGCGCTTGAAGTTCTTGATGCGGTGTTCTTTCCACGCCCATATTTTGGGAGCTATATAGTAGAATAACTTCGTATGCTTAATGTCGGAGCCTGATTTTTGCTGCTCCCTCAGGTATTTCGCTATGCGCAGGTTGAAGCCGGCATAATCCACGAAGATGACACAGTCGGGCTTCCATTCCGTGATATCAGCTTTGCATTGTGCTATGCCCCGCAGGATGGTGGGGAGATGTAGCAGTACCGGTATGAAACCCATGTAAGCCAACTCACGGTAGTGCCTCACCAATGTGCCGCAGCCCTTGGCGGCTTCGGCCATCATGTCGCCACCGAAGAAGCGGAACACGCCCTGAGGGTCTTCCCGCCTTATCGACGTGATGAGGTGTGAGGCATGAAGATCGCCGGATGCCTCACCGGCAATGAGATAGTATTTCATTCGTAATTACTCGGCAAATATACACAAAAAAGCTGATTCGGCAAAGCAAAAAGGCATGATTTCTGCTCTTTCATGCCAAAAATGAAAGGAAAAACGCCTTCCTGCCGCTCTATTTGAAAAAATAGTTGTACCTTTGCACGGTATAACACGACTAATAGGGTGTAGATGAAACGAAAAATACTCAATCTCCTTACTGTGCTTCTTTTGCTCTGCGGTGTCAGCATCGTGGCGCGTGCTGTCGGTGTTGGCGACTTCTCGTTGCCGCAGGGGGAGACGTATGATTTTAAGGTGGACACCCTGACACTTGTGGCGCAGCAGGAGTCACCTATATATGCCTACACCCCTTCCGTGCTCTATGATACTGAGACGAAGCCTGTCGTGAAGGATCATGCCCCTTGGAAAAAGGATAACTGGACGTGGATGCGCACCAATCCCGGCGTGAAGGAGTATAAGTTCATGGATGACGTGACGTTCGTGGGCATCCCCATCTTCTTTGCAGGACTGATAGCCAAGGGTGAGAAGCATGCCTTCAAGCAGAAGATGCGGCATGCGTTGCTGACAGACTTCAGGACGGGCATCGATGACTACACCCAGTATTTCGGCCCCGCGATGACGCTGGGCCTGAAGATAGCGGGCCTGGAGGGCCGTTCCGACTGGGGACGCTTCCTGGCCAGCTCCGCAATATCGGCGGGCATGATGGCGCTCTTGGTCAATACCTTAAAGTACAGCACCAAGGAGATGCGTCCCGATGGCACCACGGCCAATTCGTGGCCTTCGGGTCATACGGCAACGGCCTTCGTAGGTGCCACCATCCTGCATAAGGAGTATGGCCTGACACGCTCCCCGTGGTATTCTGTGGCTGGCTACGGTGTGGCTACGGCGACGGGTGTGATGCGTGTGCTGAACAACCGCCACTGGGTCAGCGACGTGCTCTCGGGGGCAGGCATCGGCATCCTCGCCGGTGAACTGGGCTATGCCTTTAGCGACCTGATATTCAAGGGGAAAGGTCTGCTGCGGAATAATATCTCCTCTGAGCGCAGCATCATAGACCACCCTTCCTTCTTCAGCATCTCGATGGGTATTGGCTTTGGCAGCAGAAACATGGACTTCGACATGCAGAAGTTCAATTTCGACGATGGCGACGGCGACAGAAACTTCAACCTGAAGTTCGGCATGTCAACAGCGGTGTCAGCTGAGGGTGCCTACTTCCTTAATAAATACCTCGGCGTCGGTATCCGTGTGCGTGTGAATGCCTCGCCGGTAAGGGGATGGGGAGGCATAGAGAACTATGCCTGGAGCGATTTAGTAAACAGCTATATTGACATCGCTGGTGATGAAGGCACCGCACCCATCATCAATGGCAGGGGCACTCCAGGCAAGGAGGGCTATCAGTATCCTTACTCAGAGAATGTGGCCTTCGCCATTGAGAGTGACCATCTCACGGAGTTCTCTGCCGATCTGGGTGTCTATCTCAACCTGCCCGTCTCCAAGCGTTTCGCCCTGGGTACCAAGGCCTTGATAGGCCGCAGCGTCATGCAGGAGATAGACCTGAACGCAACGGCCACAGGAGGTATATGGGACTTCGCCATACATCAGGAGTCGCTGGCAAAATGGAGATACACAGACGTACACTATCTCGGTGAGTATGACACCACGTGGGACTACTTCACCGTCAGCGGCAACAACACCGTAAAGTTCGGTACGGGGGTATCGTTCACCTATGCCTATAAGGACAACTTCTCGTGGCGCATATTCCTCGACTACGACTTCTCCCGCAAGACCTACACGATGGAATACAACCCTGCAGGCATACTCCTCGCAGCCTTCCCATTATATGACAGGCTGTTCTCTGAGGACGAATTCAATGAGACGCAGAGCATCACCCAGGGTCGCCACACCTTCATCCTCGGCGGCTCCTTCGTGGTTTCGTTTTGAAATTCGTTAATTTGTTAATTTGTTAATTTGTAATTTGTAATTTTGAAGATTCTAATTATCAGCGATATGTGCGGCTATGGAAAGGTTGCGGCAGCGTGTCAGATGCCCATCCTCTCCTATATGGGTCATGACATCTTCAACCTTCCCACGATGCTCATCAGCAACACCTTCCCCTATGGTAAGTATGCCATCCTTGAGAGCACCGACTATATCCGTGAGGCCCTTGAGAAATGGAACGAACTGGGTTTCCACTTTGATGCCATCACAACGGGGTTCATACCCTCGCTGAAGCAGGCAGAAATCATCACCCACTACTGTCGAGAGCAGGCCGCATTGGGCACGAAAATCTTCGTAGACCCAGTCATGGGCGACTACGGACAGCTCTATGGCGGTGCCGATGAGCATACCATACATACCATGCGTCAGATGCTGGAGGTGTCCCATCTCTGCTTCCCCAACTACACGGAGGCCTGCCTGCTGGCCGGGGTGCCCTATCAGCATGAAGGCATCACAAAGGACCAGGCCCGGGAGCTCATCAACAAGCTGCGTCGCATAGGGGCCTTGTCGGTGCTCATCACCAGCTGCATCGTTGAAGGGCAGCATGCCGTAGTGGGCTACAACCATTTCTCCGCACAGTATTTCCTCTTGGAATATGACGAGATACCCGTGCAGTTTCCAGGCACGGGCGACATCTTCTCCTCCATCGTCATAGGCCGTTTGCAGCACGACGATACCCTGCAGCACGCCACGCGTACCGCTATGGATACGCTCCGACGCTGGATAGACATCAACAAAGACAACGAAGACAAGAATAGTGGCATACCCATTGAGCGACACCTCGCAGACCTCTGATATCATAGAGGAGATGATGCGCGTCATCGCCTCGCATGCCGAGTGGCATGAAGAGGTGTCGCGGGGCAAGATGTTCGGCTTCCTACTATGCCGCAGCACCGAGGGCGAGGAGCAGGTGCTCAGGGCCTACTCCGGTCAGATATGCGGGCGTAGCGACTGGCCAGGATATGTGCCTGCCATCTTCGACTATCTCCAGCCTGACGGATATTTCAAGCGCGAAGAGGCCGAGATAGTGCGGCTGCACCAAGAGGGCAGGCCCACGCGTGAGCGGTCTATAGCCCTGCAGCGCTGGCTCTTCTCGCAGACCATGCTGTGTAACGCCCGCGGTGAGCAACGCAGCGTGCTCGATGTCTTTGCTCAGTGGGCCAAAGAGAACCACTCCAAGCAGACCATGCCCCCCAGCGGAACGGGAGAATGTTGTGCTCCCAAGCTGCTGCATCATGCCAACAGGTATGGACTTACACCATTGAAACTCGTGGAATTCTGGTATGGCGCATCGCCAAAAGGGGAGATACGCCATCACGGCATGCGCTACGAGCCCTGCCAGGCAAAATGCATGACGATACTGGACTACCTCGACCCTGGATTATCGAGTATTGCCACAAGGACATCCGGTATTTCTGGAGAATATGGAGCATCTGGAGAATATAGCTTCCCCAGCTCCCTCCCCATCTTATTCAGCGACCCCTACCTTCTTGCTGCCGACAAGCCTGCCGGCCTGCTCAGCGTGCCCGGCAAGCGCGACAGCTACTGCGCCGAGACCATACTCAGGGAACAGACGGGCTTGCCTTACCTTCGTGCCGTACATCGTCTCGATATGGACACCAGCGGCATCTTGCTCTTTGCCAAGACCGAAGAGGCCTACAAAGCCATGCAGCGCATGTTCGCCCTCCACGAAGACGTAGAGAAAGAATACGTCGCTATAACCTCTCCCCCCGCCCTCCCCCAAGGGGAGGGGGCTATTACCCCCGAGAGGGCTTTTTGTGATTTTGCATCTCCCTCCCCTTGGGGGAGGGCGGGGGGAGAGGTTGCCCTTCCCCTTTCTCCCGACTTCCTCAACCGTCCCCGCCAGCTCGTAGACTACGAGCACGGCAAGCCCGCCATAACGAAATACATAGTGGAAAAGGTCAACTCTCAATTCTCAATTCTCAATTCTCAATCTTCTGGCTCAGGCGAAGCCAATTCTCAATTCTCAATTCTCAATTCTCAATTTACCACCCTCCGTCTTTTTCCTTTGACTGGCCGCACCCACCAGCTTCGTGTTCATTGTGCCCACCCTGATGGCCTGGGCTGTCCCATCGTCGGAGACCGTCTCTATGGCAACATCCCCGCTGACAGGATGTACCTCCACGCCACGCGCCTCGCCTTCAGACATCCCATCACCGGTGAACGCATAGAGATCGTCTCCCCCGTCCCATGGGAAAACTAAACCGCCTTTGGCGGTACGAAACGGCAGAAAGCATCCTGCCTACGAAGCGCGCTTACAGCGCTACGAAGCGGGACCATGTCCCTACGAAAACGAAGGCAGCCCCACCCCGGCCCTCCC
>CAJOOC010000159.1 GCA_905236165.1 uncultured Prevotella sp.
ATCTTCCTGACCTGTGCCAGATAGATATTGCCAACAGAAAAAGAGGCCTCGCGGGGTTCTGTCTGAAACTCCACGAGACTCTTATCTTCTAACAACGCAATAGAGATTTCCTCCTCCTTTACGTCGATGATTAATTCGCTCGTCATGTAATGCCGGTACCTTTCTTACTTGCTCTTATGACGATTCTTTCTTAATCTCTTCTTACGCTTGTGAGTGGCCATCTTGTGACCTTTTTTCTTTTTTCCGTTAGGCATAATTGTATTTTATTTTAGTGGTTGATATCTTTATGTTTAATCGTTGGCCGTTACCTCTTCACCTCTCATTCTCTGCTGGAAACTCTTGGCAGGCTTAAATCCTGGGAAGTTATGTGCAGGAACTGTGATTGTAGTGTTCTGGCTAATATTACGGGCAGTCTTCTGTGCGCGCTTCTTCACCTGGAATGTGCCGAAGCCACGAAGGTAAACATTCTCACCGTCGCACATGGCATCTCGCACTACCTTCATGAAAGACTCTACGGCAACGGTAGCATCCTTCTTTGCGATACCAGTGGTGTCTACAATCTGATTGATGATATCTAACTTAGTCATTGTTTGTTATGAGTTTATTGTAGTTGTTGATGTGTCTTGTTCAAAAAAACGATTGCAAAATTACAAAAAAAATATCTCTTCCGAAAATGTTTTTGATATTTTTTTCCGATTTAGCATGTAATTTGTTGGAAATTAGACGCAAATCAATTATTCTTCGGTCACCTCAAAGCATCCGGCATCATGATTTGAGTCATTTTTGCGGCTTTCTCCCCTACGGTCATCAGGCAATGTTGTCTCGGCATTTGCCTTTCCTATAGCCGGATTAACGGTCTCGGTGCTACCCAGAAGGCGTTTGGGCATGAAGTCATAGAAGAAGTTGTCAGTGTCGAAGAGTTTGAAGTAACTTCTGGCATTGAGCAATGTATCCTTCGGATCTTCTATCACGCAGTCCGTGAACATATACTCATAATCCTGTCCTGGCTCAGTCCTCACTATGCTGTTACGGAACGTGGCGTTAAGTTTTTCTTCCTTCTCGCCCAAAGACCATGCTACCACATCGTCCCCATAGCCTTTTATGATACTGTTGTCAACGGTCAGGAATAATGGAAACAGCGTCTGTCCCTCTTCTCCTATCACGTTGGCAAAATAAAGAGCCATCCCCCGATTGGCATCAAAAGGATAATACTGCGCAATGGTGCAGTGGTTAATGCCCACCGTTCCTCCGTATAAGGCGATGCAGTCACCAGAGGCGTTGCTAATCTGTGCATTCTCCATGCTGATATTGCACTTCGTTGACATGATGCCACAGCCTACGTTGTTATGAATGGTGGAATGATCAATGGAAAGCTTGTGTCGCTCTGGCAGTGACTGTGGCTCACAGACTATCGGCTCGGTTGCGGCATGTATATCCGCATAGCTTATCCTGTTGTCATAAGAGGAACTGGCGAACCTGATTCCTCCCCACTGACCGGGGTTGTTATCATAGGTGAGGTTAGTAACCATTCTGTCAAGCCTGTTACTACGGAATACCACTTCCCTGCCTTTCTCGCCATTGACTATCAGAGTGCCCTTAATATTCATTCCCGCTTTGGAATGGAAGTAGAGTGTTGTGGCAGGAGCTATGGTCAGTACGGCAGGTGAGTCAACGGTGAGGGTGTCGTATATCAGTATCGGCCTCCCATGCACCTCCGCCAGAGTGGTGTCCTTGCTGAAGGTGACCTTTCTTAATAATGTAGCATCCCACGACCATACGGTGAGAGCCAGTTTCTGTTTCTTTCCACTATCCAATGTAAAGACGAGATTGTCGCTGACAAGCTGCGGCAGAGTGTCGCCGTTGTTCCTTGTTGTTGCCTCGACGAAGATGCGTAGGGAGTCTCCCTTGCGAAGCTCAAGGTCTTCCAATGGGTCGTTAAGGGAGTTTGACACGTACGAGCCGTTAACATTAACGCGGAAGGGACTCCTTGAGCCGTTCTCCAATGTCACCCTGCTGATACGTATGCCGTCCCCACTATGGTTGTATACAACAGCCTGCTTGTGAGGAGAGGGTACAGCAGAGAACACTGTGTCCAATGACAGCGTGTCAGTAGAAAAGGTAAGACTGCTCCCCGGTGATATTGAGAAGGTATCATCGTCTGAACATGCTATCAGCAATAGTATCGGTGTTAGTAATGTGATTATCTTATTCATCATAAAGATAACGAACCGTGAGTACATTTATTGTATCGTCGTTACAAGCTACACTCTTTGAGACTCTCTCCCCTATGAGCCATATTATCTCTCCCTGAGCATCGTAGAGGGCAAGCTGCCTCTGTCGCTCAAAATAATTGCGCTTTTTGTCTGTAAGGTAGTCGCTTACCAACTTCGTTCCTTTCATGCCAAATGGCGCAAAGCGCTCTCCCTGCGAGACAGCCTTCACCATCAGGGGAAAGCATACGGCATCAGCATCGAGAGTTACACAGTAGGCACTTTTGCTGGGTAAGAAGTCCTGGGGCTTCTGCATCTGGAGGAGTTCTATCTTCTCGTGTACCTTATATATATATAAACCGCACTCAGGAATTCGCATTACCGGCGTTTCTGCTTCTTGGCCAATTATCAGCGCATCTCTGTCAGAGACCAGGGTATGCGTCTCTGAACGCCACACCCTGCCTGACGGAGCATTCATATTCCTGTGTATCTCCCTTATCTGGGGAGCAGAGAAGCCATAGTTGCGCAGCACTTCGAAAAGTGTCATCTCCGGCGATGCTTCCCGCAGCAGGGCTGGTATGCTTATAGTGAGTTCCACGCCGTTCTTCTTCGGGTCGTGCAAGGCAGTGCAGCGGTTCACGGCCTGCTTTATAGCCTGCCGAAGCACTTTGTTGGCTTCTGCCACATTACACATCGTATCAAGAATATTGTGTCTTACAGCAGGATTGACTTCTTCCATCAGTGGCAGCAGCTGAAGGCGTATCTTGTTTCTTACCACGTCGGCCTCAAGATTGCTGCTATCGGTGATAAAGTCCTGGTCTATGCTGTGCAGATACTCCACCACATCCTTTCTGGATATGCAAAGAAGTGGGCGCTTCACCTTTCCGTTTACAGGCTTGATGCCCTCAAGCCCCGCAACACCTGTGCCGCGCATCAGATTCATGAGTGCCGTCTCTATGCTGTCGTCACTATGATGTGCCACCAACACATCCTCACACTCTATGGCCTCCATGAGCTGGGAGAAGTATTCATAACGCAGTTCCCGTGCAGCCATCTCTATACTCACCCCATGCAGCGAGGCGTAGGTACGGGTATCGAAATGAGCCATGTGGAACGGTATGCCGCAGGTATCGCACAACTCTTTGCAGAACCGCTCATCCCTGTCGCTCTCTTCTCCACGAAGGTGGAAGTTACAGTGGGCAGCATGAAGTCTGTACCCCAGCTGCTGCATCATGCGTAGCAGACAAACAGAATCTGCACCTCCTGATAATGCCACGAGGTGCAGAGCGTTTTTGTCTAACAGGTTATGTTGTGATATGTATTCCCTAACCTTATTCAACATATAGTACCAGGCCTTTCAGATACTCTCCTTCCGGGTGATAGATATTTATTGGATGGTCTGCAGGCTGGTGCAGCTGGTGCATGATGCGCACCTTTCGGCCTGACAGGGCGGCAGCAGTGAAGACGGCGTTGCGGAAATTGTCTTTCGTCACTACCTGCGAGCATGAGAAGGTGAACAGTATGCCGCCAGGCTGTATCTTCTCAAACGCCTTTGCATTCAGACGGGTATATCCTTTTAGGGCGTTATGCAGTGCACTGCGGTGCTTGGCAAAAGCGGGAGGGTCTAAGATAATAAGGTCATAGTTCTTGCCTGCATGGTCAAGATAGCTGAATGCATCTTCACAGAAAGCCTGATGGCGCTTGTCTCCGGGGAAGTTCAGTTCCACATTCTCCGTCGTGAGGTCTATGGCCTTGGCCGAGGAGTCCACAGAGTGTACTATCTCAGCTCCGCCACGCATGGCATAGAATGAGAAGCCTCCCGTATAGCAAAACATATTGAGCACTTTCTTGCCCCTGGCATACTTCTCCAACAAGGAACGGTTCTCTCTCTGGTCCACAAAGAATCCCGTCTTCTGACCTCTAAGCCAGTCAACGTGGAACTTCAGACCGTTCTCCAATGCTACATCCTCTTTTGTGTAGCCGTAAAGGAAACCGCTTTTCACTCTCTCGATGTCGCCCTGACTGTCTAATCCGAGGCTGGCCTTGAATGGCAGCGTAGTGTCGCTCTTGTAGTAGACATGCTCTATTCGTTCGCCCATCACACTTACGAGTGCCTCAGCTATCTCCTTGCGGCTCAAGTGCATACCCACGCTATGTGCCTGCATGACGGCAGTGTTGCCGTAGCAGTCTATCACAAGTCCGGGAAGGTTGTCGCCCTCTCCGTGAACGAGTCTGTATGTGTTGTTCTGGGGATTGTCTGCTATGCCTATGCTTTGGCGCATCCTTAGTGCTACAGCAAGACGCGAATACCAGAAGTCTCCGTCAATAGGCTCGTCAGAGAACGTCAGTATCCTTACTGCGATGCTTCCTATCTGGTAATGTCCGCGTCCGATATAGTCCCCGTGGTAGGATACAACATCAACGATGTCGCCTTCCTCAATGTTCTCGTCCATATTGTAAATGGCTCCGGAGAACACCCAGGGATGGAAGCGCTTCATCGACTCTTCCTTACCTTTCTTTAGATATATCTGTTTCATTCGTTTTCTGTCTCAGGCTGATTCGGTTGTTCAGGCTGCTCGGGCTGCACAATAATTATCTCATAGTCACCCGTTTGCTTCAGACGTTGATACTCGTTATAAAGTTGTATGCATGCCCACGCATCAGTGGAGGCATACTCCTTCTGCTTCTGCGAAAGCACGTCAGCCTCCCAGTTGCTCAGCTGCTCACGCTTGCTGATACGCTCACCGAAGAAGTTGGCATAGAGCTTTGCCAGACTCATGTCTTCTATGCCCAGCTCTCGCATGTGGTGCTGCAGGTCGATGAAGCCTGCCTCCTTGAAGTCTCCGCGCTTGTGAAGGGCAAGGAGGTCATCATGCCACGATAGGCCTATCTTCAACACCTCCTCTGTTTCAAGCAGACGCTTCACGGCTGGACAAAGACCTATTCTGTTCAGGCGGAACAGGAAACAGGTGTCGTTGGTGCTCACCTGCAAGAGCGCCACCTTTCGCTGCTGTCCCTTCTTGAATACCGGGCGTGTCTCAGTGTCAAAGCCCAATATGTCGGCTTTGAGCAGATAGTCCACAGCCTTCTCTGCCTCGCGTTCGCTAAGCACCACAATGATGCGGCCCTCAAAGACCACGCGCGGCAGGTTGCCTATCTTTGTCTTATCGTATTTGGAATATAGGGTCTTCACTTAGAACTGCTCAAGTATGCGGATTCTCTTTTCCGTGTCGGGGTGTGTTGAGAACATTCCAGAGAAGAAGCCCTCTATACCCGATGCCAGGCTCTGTGGATGGATGATGAATAGCTGTGCCACATCCTCGCGGTTAGTGTTTTGCAGGCCTGGGTCGCCAGATATTTTCCTCAGCGCCGAAGCCAGTGCAAGCGGGTTGCCACACAGTTCGGCACCGCCGGCATCAGCCATATATTCCCTCTTCCTGCTGATGGCAAAACGCGTTATCAATGTGAAGAAATAAGCTATGGCACAGCAAATTGCGCCGATTATTAATACCACAATCACACTTCCGCCATTCTTGTTGTCACGCCGAGAATTGTTACCGCCATAGAGCATCGTGTTGAACAGCATCCTCACCACGATACTCATGATGGTAGATACTATTCCCACGAAGACAATGGACGTGATGAGCAACCTGGTGTCCCGGTTGCGTATGTGAGTCAGCTCATGACCTATCACTCCGGCCAGCTCTTCGTCATCAAGAAGCTCTGTCAGTCCTGTCGTCACCGTAACAGTATAAGATGCCTTGTCTATGCCAGAGGCAAAGGCATTGAGCTGCGGGTCGTCAACGACGTTTATCTGCGGCATGTCCATTCCGCATGTCATACACAGATTCTCCACAATGTTATACACCCTTGGATTCTCGCGGCGCTCAAGAGGCCTAGCCCCGGTAGCACGACGCACCATAGAGGCGTTGGAGAAGTAGGCTATGGCAAACCATATACCTACCCCACCTACAACCCACGGTAGTGCATTGAGGAAATAGTAGTTCACCTGATCAAGGTTCACATCCTGGATATAGTTGCCATATTGGTCATAATATCCATCGGTGAACGCACTCATCAGGAAGAGGAAAATCCACACCATGCCGAGCATGATACACGGGAACGCCAACAGGAGCAGTATGCTCATGCGGTTGTTATGGTCTATCTGTGTCTGTAAACCTACGTACTTCAATGGTCAATGCTTAATGCTCAATGCTTAATGCTCAATGCTTAATGCTTAATGAATCTAAAACTCCACCTTTGGTGCCTTTGAAACGGCAGCGCGTTCCTCTGGAGCCACCTCAAACATTGGCTGCACGGTAAATCCGAACATTCCGGCAAGGATATTGCCTGGGAAAGTCTGCACGCCATTGTTAAGCTCCTTCGTAGCGGAATTGAAGAAGCGGCGCACAGAAGCCAGCTTGTTCTCAATGTCGGCCAGCTCAGTCTGCAGCTGCATGAAGTTCTGGTTAGCCTTCAGGTCAGGATAAGCCTCAACGCTGACCTTCAGTCCTGCCAAAGCGCTGGTGAGCTGATTGTCTGCAGCAATCTTGTCATTCACGTTGGTGGCATTCATGCAGGCGCTGCGGGCTGCGGTAATCCTCTCCAGCAGCTCCTTCTCATGTGCGGCATAACCCTTCACCGTGTTCACCAGCTGAGGTACGAGGTCGTAACGCTGCTGAAGCTGAACGTCGATGTTGGCAAACGCATTCTCACGATTGTTGCGAAGCCTTACAAGACCGTTATAAACACTGATAGCCCACAGTGCTATCAAAACCACTACAACTAAAATAATGATTAATACTGTCATACGAATTATCAAATTAACGAATTAACAAATTAACGAATTAACGAATTGTGATTACCTCCGCCCTGGCGGGATTCTTCTCTTTTCACTCTTCAATCTACACCCTTCAAACTGCAAAGTTACAAAAAAAATCCTTCCCTGCAAATATTTAATGTAGAATATGAAAGTATTTCATATTTTTTTGCATTCTACTGTTTCGCAGGTATCTTCATCAGCGCTATACCTATTATAATCCATACTATCTCCCTTACCCGGCAGATGATAGACACGAAGATGCCCAGTGCTGCAGACAGTCCAAGGGCTGCTATGGAGAGCACGAAGCCTCCCTCCTGCACGCCCAGCTGCATGGGCAGGAATCCAATGAGGTTTGCGAAGAAGGTGGTCAGCGCCACTACGAGTATGGAGTGCAGGTATGTCAGGCACAGACCGTCGAACCCACCGCCACAGTCCACCCCGAAGAGCAGAAGCATGAAGAACACCTCCGAACTCTGCAGGATGCGCGAGATGTACTCCAAGATGAGGCTCCAGTAGAACGCGCTCTTGTCCTGCTGATGCAGGGCTGCTATCTGCTTGTCTACGTTATGCAGCGCCTCAGAGTGACGTTCTATGAACCTACTGCTCCATCCGCTTAGACCGGGAATCTTTCCTATCCAGCTTAAAATCTTCACCACCAACCCTTTACGATACCCCACAGAGAACAGGTACAGAGCAGCGAAGAACAGCACGGCGATAAGGCCGAGCGCGATGCCGATGGCTGTATTGAGAGGCAGGTCGCCAAAGGCTGCAAGGATGAGATATAGGAATATGGAGGTGAACCAAAACCAGAAGTGTGCGAAGATATGCATCATGGCATATAGTATCACCGAAGACGTAGCATGTTCCTTTGTCATATCCCTCGAGAGTTCCATGATACGATAGGGCTCCCCGCCCAGTCCTCCGACAGGAGTGGCATAGTTCAGGGCATATCCGGTAATGGTCAGGCGGTATATCCTCCAAAAAGACACACGTGCCGACTCCTCTTCCGTGCTGTTGCTGCGTATGATGCATTGCCACGAAAGGGCATTGACTCCATACACCAGAGCCCACACCCCGATGATAGGTATGAGCCAATATCCGGCATGAGTGATGTGATGCCACAGCTCCACGAAGCTGACATCAAACGTGAATAGCATCACCACCACGGCGGCCACGCCCAACAGGAAAAAGAGGTTATTTAATCGTTGCTTCGTCCAAGTCATTATTTTATAGGGGGAATTATTGTTTGCGACTCACTTGCCCAGCTCCTGGAGAATCTTTGCGCAGTTCTTCTCATGATAACGAATGATGCAGCGCGTCAGTATCTCCATCGCTATGATCTCAAAGAGGAAATAGCATGCGGGCAGGTCGATGAGACAGAAGAGTATGAGCCATGCTGTGCGGAAGTTGAATGTCAGCATAGCGTTCCAGGGCATGATGGTCCTTGACAGTTGGAGAAGCCTGCTGCGCAGTTCTGCCGGAATGGTATCATGGCTGCCGTATTTCTCCTTCATAAGCGCCATCAGCTCCTGGAAACGGGGCGTGGCGGCCTCTTGCTTCTTGGTATATCCCACATAAGACTGCAGGAAGGCCTTCCACAGACGGTTGCCCTCCCATGGGGTCTCGTCATACTCCTTCTGCTGCGCGGCGGAGTTGTCAAGCTCAGCACCCTTCTCGCCCTTTAGAAAGAAGAGGTGCACCTGGATGTAATAGTCGGCAACGCGCTGCTGGCCGCTAATACCTGCAAAGCCTGATATCAGTGACAGAACAAAGACTATGGCAGTAGCAATGAGCACCGTCTCCTGCGTGTCGTCAAGCCCAAGGAAGGAGAACTCCAGGTCGTGATATTTGTAGAACCTGTAGACAAAAGCAAGGTAGATGGGCACAAACCATACAAAGCCTGCAGCGCCATCGAGTATGCGGCCTATGCGGCTCTTCTTGCCGGTAAGGCGGGCCAGCTGACCATCGGTACAGTCGAACACGTCTGCCATAATCAGCATCAGGATGGCTATGATATTGAGCAGGAATCCGTTCCATCCTTCATAATAATAGCTTCCGTGAGCAAAGAGCATACAGCTGGCTGCACCGATTATCATCGAGAGAATGGTGACGGTGTTGGGATGAATGTCGAAGCGTGCAAACAGCAACGCCCACAGATAGCTGAAAGGACGGACGAAACGATAGTCAAGCCAGTCTTCCGTCTCGGCAGACTTGAGCGTCTTCTTGTAGTTCTCTAACATAGTTACACTGTGTTATACTTTCGTTATTCTGTCGTTATACAGTCATTTTCGTGCAAAATTACAAAGAAATTCTTAAACCACAACAATAAAAAAGGTAAAGAACCCTAAAAAGTGAATTACTTTTTTGGCCATAC
This sequence comes from uncultured Prevotella sp., assembly GCA_905236165.1. GTDB lineage: Bacteria > Bacteroidota > Bacteroidia > Bacteroidales > Bacteroidaceae > Prevotella. The sequence goes on from CAJOOC010000159.1 coordinate 9,407, forward strand.
GGGATAAATTAAGTAATTTTGCATTTTGAAATGTCAGCGAAAGGCTGGCAGTCATCTCTTCAAAACACGTTTAACAATGAATTATCTTGACAGAAACGAATTTAATTTCAAGCCATCACAGAAAGTCATCGACACTATAAAGAACTTCGATCCAGAGATGCTATGCTTCTACACCCGCATCTATGACGAAGGCAAGAAGAGCATCGTCTCAGTTCGTCTGAGCGAGATTTACGGCGTTCCTGAGGAGCAGGTGCTCATAGGCTATGGCGGTGAGGACATCCTCAAGAATGTAGTACACTATTATCTCTCCACAGGCGGCAACAACTCCATCATGATACCGGAGTTCTCCTGGTGGTACTACAACCGCATCGCAGGAGAGTGTGGCGGCACATTCAAGATGTATCCGCTCTACGAGACAGAAGACACCTTCGCATATAATGTTGACGAAGTCATCGAACTGACCAACAAGAACCGTCCACGCATACTGCTGCTGGCCTCTCCCAACAACCCTACAGGCAACAGCCTAACCCCAGAGGAGATAGGACGCATCATGGAGAACATCCCCGAGGAGACAATGGTGCTCATCGACGAGGCCTACGCTTCGTTCATCACTAATGACACCGCATACATAGCACCATTGGTTGAGAAATACTCCAACCTCGTCATTTCACGCACCCTGTCAAAGTTCTATGGTCTTCCAGGTCTCCGCATGGGCTTCGGCTTCATGGGCAAGGGACATGAGGGCTTCCTCAACTATGCCAATAAATATCTGGGCTACAACCGTTTCTCTGAGGCTGTGGCTCTGGCTGCCCTCGACAGCGATGACCACTATCGCAAGGTAGCTGAGGATATGGAATGGGACCGTCAGCTGTTCAAGAAAGAGCTGGGCAGCCTGCCTGGCTTCAAGGTTTACAAGAGCGTGGCCAACTTCATCCTCATCAAGTATCCAACAGCCATCAAGGAGAAGCTGCAGAAGGCTCTTGCTGCCAACGACTATAAGATAAAGTTCATGGGCGACAAGGGACTTGAGGACTGCCTGCGCATCACCCTCGGCACACGCGAGCAGATACAGTTTGTCGTTGACACCATAAAGCAAGCAGCGATAGGTTAAGAATTAAGAATTCATAATTCATAATTCAATATGAAAGCCATAATCCTTGCAGCCGGGACAGCATCACGTCTGCGTCCCTTGACGGAGCATACGCCCAAATGTCTTCTTGAGATTGGACAGCGCACATTGCTCGGACGTTCTATGGACGCCCTGATTGAAAACGGCGTTCGCAACTTCGTCATTGTGACAGGCTACCTGCACGAGATGATAGAACAGTTCGTTGCCAAGACATACGGCGACAGCATCAACGTCACCTTCATCCACAATGACGTCTACGACTCCACCAACAACATCTACTCCCTGTGGCTGGCACGCCGCGAGGCTGAGGGACAGGACATACTGCTGCTCGACAGCGACCTGCTCTACGACGGTAATATAATAAAAGAGGTGTTGACCGTTGATGCTCCCAGCGTCCTCACGCTCATACGCCACGAGCTGGGCGAGGAAGAGATGAAGGTCGTGACCGACGACAAGGGCGAGATACTGGAAATCAGCAAGACCTGCTCCGTTAGCGATGCCTGCGGAGAGAGTCTCGGCATAGAGAAGATGGGTAAGGAATACACCCGCGCCCTCTACCGCGAACTGGAGCCGATGATGAACGAAGAGCACCTTGAGAACAAATTCTACGAACTCGCCTTCGAGCGCCTCATCCCTCAAGGCCACACCTTCAAAGTTATCGACGTGACAAACTTCTTCTCCTGCGAACTCGACACGGTAGAAGACTTCATGACCGCTAAAGAAAAGCTCGAAGCTCTCGAAGCCGCTAAAGCATAACATAAGAAAATCCCGCCAAGACCAAAGCCTTGACGGGATTTTCTTTTAGGTGGGTTCTATTAATGTAAGCATCCTTAGAATTACCCGTTGTAGCAGTTGTGGTTTTGTTGTACCTTTGCCCCCGCAATAGTGCACCCAAACTACAAC
>CAJOOC010000160.1 GCA_905236165.1 uncultured Prevotella sp.
ACAGCAGCAACAATCAGATTTGATTGTTGCTGCTGTCACAATAATATATTAGGTGTTTGTACCTGTAGATGGTCGAATGCTTACGAATAAATTACACCTGTTACAAATTTGCGTTTCAATTCGCGTATAGGCACACCGCTGTTTGCTTGTACGTGAATAATAGATTGGGTATGGGCGAAGAATCTGTCAGATGGGCTTTCGTTCCCTTTCCTCCAGGGGTTTCCCCCTTGCGAACCTTTTGTCTTACCCCCGCGAGTGGTTACGGTTACAGCTGTAACCATGTAACCTTTTTTCTCTGCAATGCTTTCTTTTCTGTCACGTTGTTCTTCTATAGATCTAACCTCTGCCAGGTGTTATAAACTGCCTCTGCTTTCGGTCAGCCCAAAAGTATGCTGCAAAGGTATGAAAGTTATGAATGATTTCACGAATAGGCCTGAAGAAGTTCTCCTGTCACTTCTTTCAGCTTAGGGAGGTCGTCTTTAATGACGGAATCTATAATGACTTCGTCAATATTTGCATATTCATGTGAAATGATGTTTCTAAGCCCATAGATAGCATGCCAAGGTATGTCAGGATATTTGTCTAATGAGTCGGGAGCTTCTTTCAATAGCTTGCCAACGTGCTCACCAATAACTTGTATCCTCATGATGCATGCATTGAAGGCCATGATGTTTCCTGGAGAGGTGTGGAACTCCTCATGCATATCCATGCCATCACTCCATTCGTTTATCAGTTTTATGCAGTCAAGGATGTCCTCCAAGCGGTCTTTTATGGTAAACTCGTTCTTATACATACACTACGTCGTTAAGAATGTGGGACTTGAACATGGGGCGGAGTGAGGAGCGCAACCTTACCAAATCGACATTGCACTTGAAGAGTGCCTTCAGTTGTTCTTTCAGCTCGTACATTAAAGAAAGAGAAGGCTTCTCTACCTCTACAACAATGTCAATGTCGCTATCCTCGGTATTCTCCTGTCTGGCTACAGAACCGAAGATGCCGAGCTTAATGATGCCAAACTGCTTTCCGAATGTTTGCTTGAAAGCAGACAGCTTGTTGATGCAATCTTGAAGAACTAACATAGTTGTAAAATAAAAACCTGCTGCAAAGGTATGAATTATTTCCCGAACGGCCAAAGGTTTTTGTGAGAAAATCTTGTTTGTTTATTTTCAACGTTCGCGAAGGCGACTATAAAGCTTAGGCCGACGTCGCACCTGCGGTGAGGCCAAAAGCTTTATGAAGCATTAAGAGGGTCGACGAAGTCAACGCCCCCTGGCCCCCTCTAGTCTTAGAGGGGGAGTCAATTACCAATCACGAATTGGAGTTGCGGGCGCAGTTGGACGAGGGAAAAGTTGTCTTTGTGAATTGAGATAGCTTTCTTTCTTTTCTGTCACGCTGCATTTTTTGACGGTTATATTTGCCAGTGTCGGAAAATCTTCTTAATTTTGCAGTTCCGAATTACTCTGGACAACATAGGTGTTAAAGATAACTCTGGTTTCGGATGGAAAAGAAGACAACTAGGACAACAGGGACAACATGTTACCATCGTCCTCTTACGTCAAGGCATATCGGCAATCTACGTGCAGCAAGGAAAAAAGTTGTCACCGTTGTCCCAGTTGTCTTCTGAAAAAAACTTTTAGTTGTTTCTCTATACCAACAAAAGCCAGCGCAATGTGAACATCAGAAAGTAGAATAAAGATTACCAACAATGGATAAAAGATATTTGGACGATATACAGGAGGCTGTGAGTGTGATGCGTCGTGGTGGCGTTATCCTTTACCCTACGGATACGGTGTGGGGCATAGGATGTGATGCCACTAACGAGGCTGCCGTAGCCCGCATCTATGAGATAAAGCGCAGGGCGGAATCGAAGGCTATGATATGCCTTGTCGATTCTGATAATAGAATACAAAGGTACGTGCGCGAGGTGCCTGATGTGGCGTGGGACGTGATGAACCTCTCCACCACGCCTACTACCGTCATCCTTGACGGTGCCAACGGCCTTGCACCCAACCTCATTGCCGAAGACGGCTCCATTGCCATGCGTATCACGAAGGAGGAGTTTTCGCGGGAGCTGTGCTTCAGGATGCAGCGCCCCATCGTCTCCACCAGCGCGAACATCAGCGGGGAGCCGGCAGCGCAGAACTATCGCGACATCGCCGAGGAGATAATACAGAGCGTTGACTACGTATGCAAGGCGCGCCGTCAGGAGCATAAGCCGCACAAGCCCTCGTCAATCATCAGAATCAGAAAGAATGGCGAATTCCAGATTATTCGATAGGTTCCTTGCCTGGAGGCAGAAACGTCTGTCAGACAAGCAGTTCACGCTTGTGCTGGCATTCGTGGTGGGCATACTGGCAGCTCTGGCGGCCTATGTGCTCCACTCCCTCATACGCATCATCCAGGACCTGCTGACGCGGGGTATGGAGCGCACGAGCTACAACTGGCTCTACCTGGTGCTGCCTGTGGTGGGTATATGGCTCACGATGCTGTTCGTGAGGTATGTGGTGAGGAACAATATCTCTCACGGCATCACCCGTATCCTCTATGCCATCAGCACGAAGCAGAGCCGCCTGAAGGCCCATAACTGCTGGACGAGCGTGGTGGCCAGCGCCATCACCATCGGCTTCGGCGGCTCGGTGGGTGCCGAGGCCCCTATCGTGCTCACCGGCTCAAGCATTGCAAGCACGCTGGGTCAGAAGTTCCGCATGAACAACAAGACGCTGATGCTGCTGGTGGGCTGTGGCGCCGCTGCTGCCATAGCAGGCATCTTCAAGGCCCCCATAGCAGGATTGGTGTTCACCATCGAGGTGTTGATGATCGACCTCACGATGGCCAGCATCTCTCCCATACTCATTGCCAGCGTGACGGCTACGTGCTTCACCTACGTGCTGGTGGGTGAGGACAAGCTGTTTACCTTCAATATGTTCTCTCCCTGGAGCGTGGAGAGGGTGCCCTCTGACATCTTCCTCGGCATCTTCTGCGGCCTGGTGTCGCTCTACTTCATCCGCACCATGACCTTCTGCGAGGACATCTTCGGCAGGCTGCGCAACCGTTACTACAAGCTGGCCTTGGGCGGCATAGTGCTCAGCGTGCTGATATTCCTCTTCCCCTCGCTGTATGGCGAGGGCTATAAGTCCATCAACATACTGCTTGGCGGCAACAGCGATGCCGAGTGGGCTGAGGTGATGGAGAACTCATGGTTCTATGGCAAGGGCACGATGATAATGCTGCTGTACCTGGGCTGCGTGATACTCACCAAGAGCTTTGCCACAGCCAGCACCAATGGTGGCGGCGGTTGTGGCGGTACCTTCGCACCATCCCTGTTCATAGGCGCCTTCTCGGGTTTCTTCTTCGCAAGGCTGTGGAATATGTATGAGCTGGGACCGATGTTCCCTGAGAACAATGCGGCCCTTCTGGGAATGGCCGGCGTGATGTCGGGCGTGATGCACGCTCCCCTGACGGGTGTCTTCCTCATTGCCGAGCTCACCGCAGGATATGATATGTTCATGCCGCTGATGATAACAAGCGTGATGGCATACCTGACGATACGCGCCTTCGAGCCCCACAGCATCTACGGTATGCGCCTTGCAAGGCAGGGAAAGCTCATTACCCACCATACGGACAGGAGCATCCTGACGCTCATGACGCTGGACTCTGTCATCGACAAGGACTATGTGGCCGTTGACAAGGACATGGAGATGGGGCAGCTGGTGCACTCCATCAGCAAGAGCCGCACCTCGCTGCTGCCTGTGCTCGATGCTGCCGGCAAGCTGCTTGGTGAGGTGGATACGAACAAGATACGCCATGTGGTGTTCAGGACGGAGCTGTACCACCACTTCAAGGTGAGTCAGCTGATGACCCCTCCTGCTGCCACGCTCCGTCTGGGCGACCCTATGGAGGATGTGGTGCGTGACTTCGAGACCACCAACGCGCAGCAGCTGGCCGTGCTGGATGACGAGCAACACCTGATGGGCTACGTGTCAAGGGTAAGGCTCTACGGACGATACCGCGAGATGGTGGCGGACTTTAGTGCGGAATGATTGATCATTGAACATTGAACATTGACCATTAAGCTTTAAGCTTTAAGCATTAAGCTTTATCGCGGGCGAGACGCCCACGTCCCTGGTTACGAAGCGGTGCTTTGCACCTACGAAGACGAAACGGCCTTTCAGGCCTACGAAGCGGAGCAAAGCTCCTACGAAGCGTCACTCCGTGACTACGAAGCGGGACATTCGTCCCTACGAAGCGGCCTTTCAGACCTACGAAGATTTCAGCGTTTTCAGCGTTTTCTGCGAGACGACTACAAATTGAAAATTATCGCGGGCGAGACGCCCACGTCCCCAAGAATTGAAGGTTGAAAATGACGTTACAACGTGTGATAACGACAAAATATTTAAGGCATTGAAAAAGGAAGAACTTAGAATAGTGTTTATGGGTACGCCTGAGTTTGCTGTTGGCACTCTGGCCGCTCTTGTTGAAGGCGGGTATAATGTTGTGGCGGTGGTGACGCAGCCCGACAAGCCCGTAGGTCGTCACGGCTCGGTGTTGCAGGCTCCTGCCGTCAAGGTATATGCTGCTGAACACGGTATCCCCGTGCTTCAGCCCGTGAAGATGAAGGACGAGGCGTTTGTGGAGGCGCTGCGTGCCTTCAGGGCCGACCTCCAGGTCGTTGTGGCCTTCAGGATGCTTCCCGAGGTGGTATGGGCCATGCCCCGCTTCGGCACGTTCAACGTGCATGCAGCCCTTCTGCCGCAATATCGCGGCGCGGCACCCATCAACTGGGCCATCATCAATGGTGAGACACAGACGGGAGTGACCACGTTCTTCCTGGATCACGACATTGATACAGGACGCATCATCTTGCAGAAACCCTTCGACATCCCCGATGATGCCGACGTGGAGTATGTCTATGACGGTCTGATGCGGCTCGGTGCCGAGGCGGCTGTAGAGACTGTCGACCTGTTGCTGGAACATGACGGCGAGGTGCCCTCCCAGCCCCAGGAAGAGCTGATAGGGGAGGGGACAGAGCTGCATGCGGCTCCGAAGATATTCAAGGAGACCTGCAAGATAGACTGGCAGCAGCCGTGCAAGGCTGTCTGCGACTTCATCAGGGGACTCTCGCCCATCCCCGGGGCGTGGGCTGAGGTGGACATGCCTGACGGCACGCGCCAGGAGCTGAAGATATACAAGGCGGCCAAGACGGCAGAAAGACGCGACGACGTGAAGCCGGGACAGCTGCTGAAGGAGAAGAAGCATTGCTATGTAGTCTGTTGCGACATGCTGCTCGAACTGCTCACGGTACAGCCCTTGGGAAAGAAACGCATGGATGCGCAGGCTTTCATTAACGGTATCAGGTGTTGACATTGGTCAATTATCCTACGAAATTCCGCTTTTTGCGAAGAAAAAGCCAAAAAACACTTGGCAGATTGCGGGAATTGTATTACCTTTGCACTCGCATTTGAGAAAAAGCACCTCAAGGGGATGTGATTTGCTTCTTTTTTGCAGGTCTTTTTCTTAGCGAGAATGCGGAAATAGCTCAGTTGGTAGAGCACAACCTTGCCAAGGTTGGGGTCGCGGGTCCGAGTCCCGTTTTCCGCTCTTCTTTGAAATACTGTAATACAGGGAGGCGAAAAGCCTCGCGATGAAGGAAAGCAATTCTTAATGCCCAGGTGGCGGAATTGGTAGACGCGCACGTTTCAGGTGCGTGTGCCGCAAGGCGTGCAGGTTCGAG
>CAJOOC010000161.1 GCA_905236165.1 uncultured Prevotella sp.
ATACTGTCAGTTAGATAAGATGCTCACGCTCGGCATAGTCCAAGCAAGCTTGGCTCTGCTCTCGCTAAATCGCATCTTTCTCTCAGTTACATAGCCCGCTATGTTCCTTCAAGGAACTGCCACTCTGCCCTCGAAACAAAATCAAAAACATGTCAAAGCCAATTAATAGTTCCGCTCGCGCCTGAGCACCTACGGAGCGCAAGAACCCACCTTAACCGCAATGCGGAGTTTTGCACTCCGCGAGCGGGGGTTGCTCGTCTGTTCCTCGTTCGACGGCACTATCACTTTGTTGTTGACAGCTCTTAATGGGGCAGTGACCCTGCCATAGAAATCAGTGGTGCGCCTACCTTCAATATTTCCGCTTTTGATGACGTTCTTCACCATTCGGTCTTCCAGACTGTGATAGGTTATCACGCTGAGCCTGCCACCAGGCTTGAGCAGTTCCGTAGCCGCAAGCAGCATCTCCTTGAGGGCATCCATCTCATGGTTTGCCTCTATCCTCAATGCCTGAAAGAGCCTTGCAAGGTTTTTCTTGTCATGCGGCTCAACGTCTATGGTACCATCCTCCGAGCTGTTCGGTTGCCACTTACAGTGGATGGCGGCAAGTAGGTCCAACGTGGTGGATATCCTGTCTCTTTCCCGGGCTTTTACTATATCGCCGGCTATCTTCCGGGAGTTCTTCAACTCTCCGTATAGATACAGCACATCAGCAAGATGCTGTTCATCATACGTGTTTAATATCTCAGCAGCAGTAAGCCCTGCCCGTTTGTTCATGCGCATATCGAGGGGCGCATCGAAGCGGAAGGAGAAACCGCGCGTCTCGTCGTCAAAGTGGTGAGAGGAGACACCCAGGTCAGCCAAAAGGCCGTCAATCTGCTCTACGCCATGAAACCTCATCCAGTTCTTCAGATATCTGAAGTTGCTCCTTACGAAGGTGAAGCGCTCGTCCATCGTGATGTTGCGCTCTGCATCCTCGTCCTGGTCAAAAGAGTAGAGATGCCCCATTGTGCCGTTACCATTCTTGTTGTCGGCCTCTGTCAGGCGTCGCAGGATTTCCCTGCTGTGGCCACCGCCACCGAATGTCACATCGACATATATCCCACCGGGTTTGATGTCGAGCCCGTCCACGCTGTCGTTCAGCAACACCGGCACGTGGTATGTCGGCAGTACGTTGATGGCTGATGTGGTGTCGGGCTTCTTACTCATGTTGTCTTGACATCAGAAAGCGATATTATCGTCTTTCCCCATAATGGATTCCAAGGCTTTACCGAAGTCTTCCTCTGCCATGAATGGCTTGTCATCATCGGTTACTGCCCATATTTCTATCGTGTTTCCCACGCCGATGAAACGTACCATCTGGTCTATGCCTGCCACCTCCAAGAGGCGCTTCGACAACAGAAAACGTCCATTGGCATCAAGGACTACTGATTCTACCTCGCTGACATACTGTCTGAAAATCTGCTGATGCTGACGGTTCCAGCGGTTTAGACGGCTGCGCATGGACTCCATCTGTTCCACCCAGACAGTTTCCGGATAGAGAACGAGGCATTTCTCATGCACGTCTTTCCTGATAACCAATTGCTCTACACCTTCCGTCTGCAGCACTTTTCTGAATACTGCAGGAAGGAATACACGGCCCTTGGCATCGGTCTTAGCCTCTATGTTTCCGAGAAATCTCATGAGCTTATCTACGAGGTTCTTACGTTCTTATTTATAAATGTAATCAATACTGTCGGCAAAGGTACAAAAAATTCCCCACTTTCCCCCACTTTTCTCCACTTTTTTATATAAAATATCAATTTTTTAGATATTTAACAATTTTCCGGTACCTTTACTTTGACCCAAATAAAGGTTTGGTATGCGTCTGAGATGCGTGGTTATTGTTGAATATGCAAAAAAACAGTTTGGTTTTCTTGCATATCTCGCAACTAAGTCGTACCTTTGCACGCAAATTGGTAAAATTGGAAATTTTAAGATAAAAATCACAATGGCAAAGAAAGCACTTCTTATGATTCTCGATGGATGGGGAATCGGAAAACACGGCAAGGGTGACGTGATTTATAACACCCCAACGCCTTATCTTGACTATCTCACAGCTGTAAGCAGTCATTCACAGCTTCAGGCTTCAGGCGAAGACGTTGGTCTTCCTGATGGTCAGATGGGTAACTCAGAGGTGGGTCACCTCAACATTGGTGCCGGACGTATTGTATATCAGGACCTGGTAAAGATTAACCGTGCGTGCGCTGACGGCTCTATCAGCCAGAACCCCCAGGTGAAGGAGGCCTATACCTATGCCAAGGAGAACGGCAAGAAGCTTCACCTCATGGGTCTTACATCAAATGGCGGTGTGCATTCTTCACTCGATCATCTCTTCAAACTCATTGAGGTAGGCAAGGAATATGGACTGTCCCAGCAGGTGTTTGTACACTGTTTCATGGACGGTCGCGATACAGACCCCAAGTCAGGCAAAGGCTTCATAGAGCAGCTGACGGAAGAGTGTAAGAAGAACGATGCCAATATCGCATCCATCGTAGGTCGTTTCTATGCTATGGACCGCGACAAACGTTGGAACCGTGTTAAAGAGGCCTATGACCTCATCACTTCTGCTACGGGCAAGGCTGCCAACGATATGGTAGCTGCTATGCAGGAGTCATACGACGAGGGCGTTACCGATGAATTCATAAAGCCTATTACCAATGCTACTGTTAACGGTAAGATAGAGGAAGGCGATGTCGTCATCTTCATTAATTTCCGCAACGACCGCGCCAAGGAGCTCACTCAGGTACTGACGCAGCAGGATATGCCCGAAGAGGGAATGCAAACCATCAAGAGCCTGAAGTACTATTGCATGACGCCTTATGACGCATCGTTCAAGGGTGTCGGCATCCTTTTCCCCAAGGAGAATGTCACAAATACTCTTGGAGAATACCTCTCTACCCAGGGTAAGAAGCAGCTTCATACTGCTGAGACGGAGAAGTATGCACATGTTACATTCTTCTTCAACGGAGGCCGCGAGGCACCCTTTGATGGTGAGGACCGTGTTCTCGTTGCATCACCAAAGGTGGCTACTTACGACCTTCAGCCTGAGATGTCAGCATACGAGGTTAAGGAGAAACTGGTAGAGAATATCAAGAAGGATATCTACGATTTCATCGTTGTCAACTTTGCCAATGGTGATATGGTAGGACACACTGGTGTATACAATGCTATCGCTAAGGCTGTCGTTGCTGTAGACAACTGTGTTCGCGACGTGATAGAGGCAGCAAAGGCCACTGGTTATGAGGCTATCATCATTGCTGATCATGGCAATGCCGATAACGCTATCAATGCCGATGGCACTCCAAACACCGCCCACTCGCTGAATCCTGTGCCTTGTATCTATGTGACGGACAACAATTCAGCCACTATCAAGGATGGTCGTCTGGCCGATGTGGCACCAACCATACTGCATATCCTGGGTATGGAGCAGCCTGCCGATATGACCGGTGAGAATCTTATCACCGACTAAAGGCTGCTTCTGTATTAGCTAACTTACTATTATCAATAGCCCTATGGTAAAGATAGAGGCATCATGGGGTAAGGCCCTGGCCGAAGAATTTGATAAGGAATATTTCCACAAACTGTCTGTATTCGTCCACGACGAGTACAGACAGTTTGTATGTTATCCTCCAGGGAAGGAGATTTTCAATGCCTTTAATCTGTGTCCGCTTGACAATGTCAAGGTCGTTATCCTAGGGCAGGACCCTTACCATGGTCCTGGTCAGGCAGAGGGACTATGCTTCTCGGTGAAGACTGGTATAGCGCTCCCGCCATCACTGGTTAACATCTTTAAGGAGGTAAAGTCTGATACAGGTTGTGTACCAGCCATTATCACCGATGAAATGGGAAGAAAAATGTATGATGGAAGTCTGCGCCGATGGGCTTCGCAGGGTGTTTTCCTGCTCAATGCCACGCTTACCGTGCGTGAACATCTGGCCGGTTCCCATCAGCGTCATGGGTGGGAGACATTCACTGATGCTGTGATTAAGAAGGTTTCTGACGAGAAAGACCATGTGGTATTCATCTTATGGGGTGGATACGCACGCAGCAAGGAATCTTTGATAGACCGCAGCAAGCATCTTGTCTTGGAGTCCGTTCATCCTTCACCACTATCCGCCAACCGCGGAGGATGGTTTGGCAACAGACATTTCTCATCGTGTAACGTATGGTTGCAGCAACAGGGACTTACTCCGATACAATGGTGAAGTCTATTCCCCTATTTCCTTTGCGGCTATGCACAGAGCCTCATACCATTCAGTTCCGAAACGCTTAATTAGCGGATCTTTGAGGAACTGATATATTTTAGTGTTTTGTTTGTGACCTTTCGTTACTGCATCTTTACATATATTCCAACGGTGATATACTATTGCAGTGAGTCCATTGCTCAGTTTGCTTTCGCGTATAGGGTAGAGTGCACAAGAGATTGGCTTGCACCATTTTGTCTTTCCCTCACGGAAAGCACGTTCAAAAGCACATAGACAACAGTTTTTTACGGTTTCATCGGTGTTCTTCGTGGATGTTCCCTCTCCTTTTTCATTGTCCTCTGAATGTAGGGTAATGTCCTGATAATATGTAAATACGCAGTCCTTACCATTTACGATAGATGTGACCATTTCCCCATCTTTGTCGCTGTAGGCTACTCCCTGAGCAGCTATGACAAGCTGAGCGGGAACAGATAGCTGGTGCCTCACTTCGTCAAGGTTCAGTTCTATCTGTTCCAACTCATCAATGGTTATGGGCGCTCCGGCGTCTCCCTCAATGCAACAGGCTCCTTTGCATTTTGAAAGATCACAGCAGAAATGCTCTGTCAGTATTTCGGAAGAAACGAGGACATCACCTATTTGAATAATCATAATGCAGCGGTTAAATTAGCTTGTGCGCTCTTTGCCGTTACGATAGTCGGATGGTGAAACCCCGACGTTCTCCTTGAAGTACTTTCCGAAGAACGACTGTGTTGGGAAATGCATCGCCTGAGCTATCTCGTTCATCTTCATATTGGTGTGCCGCAGGAGATTGCGCATCTCTGATGTCACGAATTTGTCTATCCATTCGTTCGGTGACCTGCGACTCACCGTTGTTACTATCTCACACAGATACTTAGGTGTGAGGCCCATTTGCTGGGCATACCACTGCACCTGCCGTTTTTCGCGGAAATTATGTTCCACTCTCTGAACAAATTCCACAAACAGTTGTTCTGCCCTTGACTGTTTCTCGTTCTTGCCTGGTTTGTCTATAGCGCGGTTGAAGGCACTGGCCACGTCATATATCATTGTGAGCATGGTGAGGCGTATTATCTCCGTGCGATATAGTTTGTCCTGTTCGTTGATATGTTGCAGGATGGAATGGAAATAATTCCCTGCACTCTTCATCTCCTCTGGTGTGAGGGTGAAAACCGGATGGTTATGCGACAATAGGAACAGGTCGCTCATATTGCGCACATCCCGTAAGATGTCTTGCAAGAGGCTGTAAGACACCAAGAAGGCTATTCCGTCGAAGTCATCGCTATATCTTATGTCGGTGATGACAGATTCTTCTGTGATAAGCATTACCTGCTGATGGCTCTGTGCACGTCGCTTTCCATTAACATTAAGTGTTACGACTCCGCTTGTGCACACGCCGATATACAGACATAGCGACATGCGTCGTGCATTTTGGAATACTGGCAGCGCATGCAGCGAATCTATCAGTAGCAGGTCATTATCCAGATGCGGCAGGTTGTAGAGCTCTTTAAGGCGCTCAATGGAGATTGGTAGGATGTTTTTGTCTTTTGCCATATCGCTTGTGGGTGGTTAAAGGGGTTAGGGTATAGCAATTATGCATCAATATTGGCGTATGTGGCGTTCTCTTCGATGAAGACACGTCGAGGCTCCACATCATCGCCCATCAGCATAGAGAATATTTCGTCTGCCTCGGCAGCATTCTGTATCGTCACCTGTTTCAGCAGGCGGGTCTCAGGGTTCATGGTGGTGTCCCACAGCTGCTCGGGGTTCATCTCGCCAAGACCTTTATATCTCTGAGTGTGCAGTTTGGTATCGTCGGCGTCACCAGCGCAGTAAGTGTCGATGAAGCGCAGACGATCTTCTTCCGTATAGCAGTATTCCTTGTGATTCTTGTATGTGCACTGGTACAGAGGAGGAGTAGCGATGTACAGGTGTCCCTCCTGTATCACTTGTGGCATGAAGCGGAAGAACAGTGTCATGATGAGGGTGTCGATGTGTGAGCCATCGACATCGGCATCGGTCATGATGATAATCTTGTCATAGCGCAGCTTCTCGATGTTTGCGGTCTTTGAGTCCTCGCCGTCCACACCAAAACGCACGCCAATGGCCTGCAGTATGATGTTTACTGACTCAGCCTCGAACACCTTGTGCCACTGTACCTTTTCTACATTCAGTATCTTACCGCGCAGCGGAAGGATGGCCTGTGTGTGGCGGTCGCGGCCCTGCTTTGCTGAACCGCCTGCGGAGTCACCCTCCACAAGGAATATCTCTGTCTTCTTCGGGTCGCGGCTTGAGCAGTCAGCCAGCTTACCGGGCAGACCTCCTCCGGCCATCGGGCTCTTGCGCTGTACGCTCTCACGGGCTTTGCGGGCTGCTATGCGTGCTGTAGCTGCAAGAATAACCTTCTCGCATATCTGATGAGCCTCTTTCGGATGCTCCTCAAGGTAGATGCCCATAGCCTCTCCCACGGCTTGCTGTACGGCACCGTTGACCTCGCTGTTACCCAGCTTCGTCTTCGTCTGGCCCTCAAACTGTGGCTCTGCCACCTTCACAGAGATAATCGCAGTGAGTCCCTCGCGGAAGTCATCAGGGGCAATCTCTATTTTGGCTTTCTCTATCTGCTTCTTCAGCGCATCGTCCTCGTCGGCATATTTCTTCAGTGAACGGCTCAGTGCAATGCGGAAGCCGGTAAGGTGTGTGCCGCCTTCGATAGTGTTGATGTTGTTTACGTATGAATGGATGTTCTCCGAATAATCGGTGTTATACATCAGGGCAATCTCTATCGGCGTACTGTTCTTCTCTGTCTTAAGGTAGATAGGGTCACCGATGAGGCTTGTGCGGTGACGGTCAACGTAGCGCACGAACTCCTTCAGACCTTCCTTCGCATGGAACACCTCTGGTTTTCTCAGTTCACCCTCTTCGTTGGGGCGCTTGTCGGTAAGCGTTATGGTGATGCCGGCATTGAGGAATGCCAGCTCCCTCATGCGTCGTGCTACGATGTCATATTTGTATGTAGTAGTGGTAAAGATGGTGTTGTCGGGCCAGAACTGCTGACGCGTGCCGCGCTTCTCGGTCTCGCCGACGATCTTCACGGGGTATAGTGGCTTACCCTTCTCGTATTCCTGCTGATATATCTTGCCGTCACGGAACACCTGTGATATCATGTGTGTTGACAAAGCGTTGACACAGCTTACGCCCACACCGTGCAGGCCGCCTGAAACCTTATATGAGCCCTTGTCAAATTTGCCGCCTGCATGCAGTACCGTCATGACTACCTCCAGTGCAGACTTATGCATCTTGGGGTGTTCATCTACGGGAATACCGCGACCATTATCCTCTACCGTAACGGAGTTGTCCTCATTGATTGTTACCTGAATGTCGGTGCAGTAGCCGGCCATGGCCTCGTCGATAGAGTTGTCTACGGTCTCATTGACAAGGTGATGCAAACCCTTCTCTGAGATGTCGCCTATGTACATCGCAGGGCGTTTGCGCACAGCCTCAAGGCCTTCGAGCACTTGAATGCTACTGCCAGTGTAATTCGTCTCTTTGTTCTGATTTTCTTCCATTATTGAGTAAGGTGGGTTCTATTAATTCCCACTTAGAGTTTAACACTGATGGGTATTCTTCCTTTTCGGCTGCTTTTTGATTTTATGCATGACATC
>CAJOOC010000162.1 GCA_905236165.1 uncultured Prevotella sp.
CGGTGCATACTGTCAGTTAGATAAGATGCTCACGCTCGGCATAGCCCAAGCAAGCTTGGCTCTGCTCTCGCTTAATCGCATCTTTCTTTCAGTCGCATAGCCCGCTATGCTCCATCAAGGAACTGCCACTCTGCACTCGAAACAAAATCAAAAATCTGTCAAAGCCAATTAATAGAACCCACCTAAAAGGTGACATGGGAAATTTAGTAGCTATAGTAGGACGCCCTAATGTGGGTAAGTCAACGTTGTTTAACAGGCTGACGAAGACGCGTCATGCCATTGTTAGCGATGTTGCCGGCACGACTCGTGACCGTCAGTATGGCAAGTGCGAATGGAACGGCAGGGAGTTCTCTGTCGTTGACACCGGTGGTTGGGTGGTAAACAGCGATGATATCTTTGAGGGCGCTATCCGCGACCAGGTGAAGATAGCTACCGAGGAGGCTGACCTGGTGCTGTTCCTCGTTGATGTCCAGACCGGCGTGACGGATCTCGACACCGATGTGGCACAGATACTCAGACGTTCAAAGCTTCCGATAATACTGGTGTCGAACAAGACGGACAACAATGACCAGCAATACTATGCTGCAGACTTCTATAGCCTTGGGCTTGGTGACCCCGTGTGCATCAGCGCCGTATCAGGCTTCGGCACAGGCGACCTTCTCGATATGGTGTTGGAGAAGCTGCCTGCAGAGAGCGGCGACGAGGCCGATGCCAATATCCCGCGCTTCGCGGTGGTAGGAAGGCCCAACGCCGGCAAGTCGAGCCTTATCAACGCCTTCATCGGGGAGGAGCGTAACATCGTGACCGACATAGCCGGCACTACTCGTGACTCTATCTACACGCGCTATGACAAGTTCGGCTTCGACTTCTATCTCGTTGATACGGCAGGCATACGCAGGAAGAACAAGGTTAGCGAAGACCTGGAGTTCTATAGCGTTATGCGTTCCATACGTGCCATAGAGAACAGCGACGTGTGCATCCTGATGATTGATGCCACGAGAGGTATCGAGGCGCAGGACATGAATATCTTCCAGCTGATACAGAAGAACAACAAGTCGCTTGTCGTTGTGGTGAACAAATGGGACTTGGTGGAGGAGAAGTCGCAGGTGGTGATAAAGACCTTCGAAAATGCCATCCGTGAGCGAATGGCTCCATTTACCGATTTCCCCATCGTCTTTGCTTCGGCACTTACGAAGCAACGTATCTTCAAGGTTCTGGAGACGGCCAAGCAGGTGTACCTCAACCGCAAGGCGCGCATAGGTACGAGCAAGCTCAACGAGGTGATGCTTCCCATCATCGAGGCAACGCCGCCGCCATCCATCAAGGGTAAGTATATCAAGATTAAATACTGCACGCAAGTGCCTGACACGCAGATACCTACCTTTGTGTTCTATGCCAACCTGCCGCAGTATGTGAAGGAACCGTACAAACGATTCCTCGAAAACCAGATGCGAGCTCACTGGCCGCTGACCGGAACACCCATCAATGTGTTTGTAAGGGCGAAGTGATTCGATTGACCATTGACCATTGAGCATTAAACATTGAAAAGAAGTATCACATATACCATTGCTGTTATGCTGGCTCTCATGGCTTGTCGCCACGAGCCCGCACCGGAGGAGTTTGCCCTGCAGGCTGCCAAGGTGTATTATGAACAGTTGGTGAACGGCGACTGTGAGAGCTTCGTTGACGGTACGCTTCTGGGCGACACTATTGCTCCTACATACAGGGCGCAGCTGGTGCTGAACATGAAGATGTATCTTGAGCAGCAGCAGGAACATGGTGGTATCACAGCCGTTGAGGCCCTGCGTGCCAAGTGTGACACCATCACGCTCAAAGGCATCAAGAACCGAGAGGGGCAGGACAGTACCATACGCGTGGCTGACGCTTTCCTCACACTGCAGTATGCCGACAGCACAAGGGAGGAGATAGTGGTGCCCATGATAGAGAAAGCCGCAATATGGTATATGAGATAATGACAGAGAACCGCAAGGGTGGGGGAGAAGCAGGGCAGAAGTTGTTAAAGGTGTATAATTCTTGAAGTCGGTGTTTGGCCGTTTCGTTTTTTTTTAGTAACTTTGCCTTTGGTTAGAAAAAACATGGAGCGATTCCATCGTTATACAAAGAAAAAATATTAAGCAAACAAAGATAATGGCACAGCAAGAAGACGTATTTAAGAAGATTGTCAGTCATTGTAAGGAATACGGTTTCGTCTTTCCTTCAAGTGAGATTTATGACGGCCTTGGAGCCGTATACGACTATGGCCAGAACGGCGTAGAGATGAAGAACAACATCAAGCAGTACTGGTGGCAGTCAATGGTGCTGCTGCACGACAATATCGTCGGCATCGATTCCAGCATCTTCATGCATCCTACGATATGGAAGGCTTCCGGCCACGTGGATGCTTTCAATGACCCTCTGATAGACAACCGCGACTCCAAGAAGCGCTATCGCGCCGACGTGCTCATAGAGGAGCAGATGGCGAAGTATGAGGAGAAGATAGCCAAGGAGATAGCCAAGGCCCAGAAGAAATTCGGCGATGCCTTTGACGAGGCACAGTTCCGTCAGACCAATCCCCGCGTGCTTGAGAACCAGAAGAAGTTTGACGACCTCCATGCCCGCTATTCCGAGGCCATGAACAAGATGGACCTTGAGATGCTGAAGCAGATTATCCTTGACGAGGAGATAGTATGTCCTATCAGCGGCACACGCAACTGGACCGACGTGCGTCAGTTCAACCTGATGTTCTCTACGGAGATGGGTGCCAGCGCCGACAATGCCATGAAGATATACCTTCGTCCGGAGACGGCCCAGGGCATCTTCGTAAACTACCTCAACGTTCAGAAGACCGGTCGCATGAAGATACCTTTCGGCATAGCACAGATAGGCAAGGCCTTCCGTAATGAGATTGTAGCGCGCCAGTTCATCTTCCGTATGCGTGAGTTTGAGCAGATGGAGATGCAGTTCTTCATCAAGCCCGGCACGGAGCTTGACTGGTTTGCCAAGTGGAAGGAGACGCGCATGAAGTGGCATCAGAACCTTGGCTTCGGTGCTGAGAACTATCGTTTCCACGACCACGACAAGCTGGCGCACTATGCCAATGCCGCTACCGACATAGAGTTCCACATGCCATTCGGATTCAAGGAAGTGGAGGGAATACACTCCCGCACCAACTTCGACCTCTCGCAGCATGAGAAATTCTCTGGTAAGCAGATAAAGTACTTCGACCCAGAGCTGAATGAGTCGTACACACCGTATGTCATCGAGACCTCCATCGGCGTTGACCGTATGTTCCTCTCCATCATGTGTCATGCATACGAAGAGGAGAAGCTGGAGAACGGCGAGACACGCACGGTGCTCCATCTGCCTGCTGCCATAGCACCCGTCAAGCTGGCTGTCTTCCCGCTGACCAAGAAGGACGGCCTGCCAGAGAAGGCACGCGCCATCATCGACGACCTGAAGTTCCATTTCAACTGCAAATACGAGGAGAAGGACCAGATCGGCAAGCGCTATCGTCGACAGGATGCCATAGGCACTCCATTCTGCGTCACCGTGGACCATCAGACTCTGGAAGACGAGACCGTTACGCTGAGATACCGCGACTCTATGAAGCAGGAGCGAGTGAAGATAGCTGACCTGCGAGGTATTATTGAAGACCAGGTAACGATTACCTCACTGCTGAAGAAACTGCAATGATAGAAACAAGACAAATAATCAAGAGTTCCCGCGCTGCTATGGTGGCGTGGGGACTTTTCTGCTTCTTCGCCTGTATGCTGACATCATGCACGGAGGAGGACGATACCGCCAATGAGTATGAGAACTGGCAGTCGCGCAATGAGACCTACTTCACTCAGCGCTACAAGGAAGCCCAGGACAGCATCGCTGCCGGCAACCGCAACTGGAAGCTGATACGTGTTTACTCAAAGGTGAGCGACGATATATGTAGCCCGACGGACTATGTCATCGCCCATGTCATCAGTCAGGCTACGCCTCATGATGAATGGGACGGCAGCTATGCATCGGAGAACCCGGAATACACCGACTCTGTGCAGATACACTATCGAGGAAGACTCATGCCCTCAGCCTCTTACGCCGACGGGTTCCAGTTTGACTCCTCATGGATAGGCGACTATAACCTTCAGACGATGATACCCGCCAACATGAAGTTGTCAAGTTTCATTGTCGGCATGTCGTCATCGCTGATGCAGATGCATGTGGGAGACCGCTGGCAGCTCTGCATACCCTACAAGCTGGGATACAACACATCTTCCACCACCAACGTGCCGGCATATAGCACGCTGAATTTCGACGTAACGCTAATGGCAATAGGAAAGCCGGGAAAAGCACTACCTGTTGTGAGGTGACAAGACCATTGTCTCCTCACAATCCACCTTTATATATCCCTACCTAAATCATTATGGACACGATAGACAACGATAATATCACATTGACCACGGAACAGGAGGGACAGGAGCCCGTTGAGAGCACGGCTTCCCGTCCTATCAACCGTTTCGATGCCTCAGCGGTACATCACCTGAGCGGGATGTATCAGAACTGGTTCCTTGACTATGCTTCATACGTCATACTGGAACGTGCCGTGCCGCATATAGAAGACGGTCTGAAGCCTGTGCAGCGACGCATCCTTCACTCGATGAAAAGAATGGATGACGGGCGCTATAACAAGGTGGCGAATATCGTAGGCCACACCATGCAGTTCCACCCACATGGCGATGCTTCCATCGGCGATGCCCTCGTGCAACTGGGACAGAAAGACCTGCTCATCGATACTCAGGGAAACTGGGGAAACATCCTGACAGGTTCCAGCGCTGCTGCCCCGCGTTACATCGAGGCGCGACTGAGTAAGTTCGCCCTTGAGACGGTATTCAATCCCAAGACGACGCAATGGCAGATGTCATACGACGGCAGAAACAAAGAGCCCGTCACGCTGCCAGTGAAGTATCCGCTCCTGCTTGCGCAGGGAGTGGAAGGTATTGCTGTGGGCCTGAACTCGAAAATCATGCCCCATAACTTCTGCGAGATATGCGACGCAGCCATTAGCTACCTTCGTGGAGAGGAGTTCCATCTCTATCCGGACTTCCCGACAGGCGGCTCTATTGACGTGTCCAAGTATAATGACGGTCAGCGCGGCGGCACCATCAAGGTGAGGGCAAAGATAGAGAAGGTAGACAACAAGACGCTCGTAATACGCGACATTCCGTTCTCGAAGACGTCAGAGACAGTCATCGACTCCATCACCAAGGCTGTTGACCGAGGCAAGATAAAGGTGCGCAAAGTTGAAGATCTCACCTCTGCCAACGTGGAGATACTCGTACATCTCGCACCGGGGGTGTCATCAGACAAAACCCTCGATGCCCTCTATGCCTTCACCGACTGTGAGATAAGCATCTCGCCTAACTGCTGCGTCATCAAGGACCGTAAGCCGCAGTTCCTTACCGTAAGCGACGTGCTGCGATACAGTGCCGACCAGACATTACAATTGCTAAAACGTGAGCTGGAGATACGGCGTGAGGAGTTGCTGGAACAGCTCTTCTTCTGCTCACTGGAAAAGATATTCATAGAGGAGCGCATTTATAAGGACAAGAAATACGAGAATGCCGCAAGCATGGATGCAGCCTGCGAGCATATTGATGAACGACTCACACCATACTATCCTCGGATGGTGCGTGAGGTTCGGAAGGAAGACATTCTGCGCCTCATGGAGATAAAGATGAAGCGCATCCTGAAATTCTCGAAAGATCAGGCAGACGAGTTGATAGCACGCATACAGGGTGAGATTGCCGAGATAGAGCGCGACTTGGGTAGAATGGTGGATATTACCTGTGAGTGGTTTGAGCACCTGAAGACGAAATACGGAGCAGAACATCCACGACTCACTGAGATACTGAAGTTTGACACCATAGAGGCCACGAAGGTTGTTGAGGCCAATCAGAAACTGTACATAGACCGTCAGGAAGGCTTTATCGGTACAGGACTGAAGAAGGCTGAGTTTGTATGTAACTGCTCTGATATTGACGATGTTATAATATTCTATCGCGACGGACGCTTTAAGGTGATACGTATTGCCGACAAGATTGACGTGGGCAAGAACGTAATGCATGTGCAGGTATGGAAGCGCGGCGACAAGCGCACCATCTACAATTATGTATATCGTGACGGAAAGGCTGGACGCTATTTCGTCAATCGCTTCTGCGTTGATGCCGTAACGCGCGACAAGGAGTATGACATCACTCGCGGTACACCTGGTAGCAGGGTGGTTTATTTCACCGCTAACCCCAATGGTGAGGCAGAGGTGATAAAGATAACCCATGTGCCAGGAGCAAAGGTGAAGAAAGTTTTCTTCGACTTCGACTTCTCTTCTCTTGAGGTAAGGCGTCGCGGGTCCAAGGGGTACGTGCTTACCAAGCTGCCTGTACACAAGATAGGTCTGAAGAGTCACGGGCATTCTACCCTCGGAGGGCGTGATATATGGTGGGATAACGACGTTAACCGTCTCAATGCTGACGGTCACGGGCGCTATCTCGGGAAATTCCTGGAGGAGGAGAGCATACTTGTAGTGCTGGCCAATGGCGATTTCTATATCACCTCAGCCGATCCGAACAACCATTTCGAGCAGAATATCCTGCGCATAGAGAAGTGGGACATGCATAAGGTGTGGACGGCTGTGCTGCTGGATGCCGACAATAACGGTTTCGGATACGTGAAACGCTTCGAGATGGAGGCCATCAAGAACCACCGCAACTTCCTTGGCGAGAACGACAAGAGCCGTCTGCTGATGCTCTCTGATGTGCCTTATCCGTACATCAGGGTCACCTTTGGCGGCAATGATTCTTTCCGTGAGCCGATGGAGATAGACTGTGAGGAGTTTGTGGCCGTCAAGGGATTCAAGGCTAAGGGTAAGCGTATCAGTACCTTCAATATCGAGGCTGTGGAGGAATTGGAGCCTCTGCGACAGCCTGAGACTGATGATAACGGGAACGATAACGGGAACGATAACGGGAACGATAACGGGAACGACAACGGAAACGATGACGAGATTGAAAACCTTGATCCCGATGCAGGATTGTCACAGCAGGAGGTAGCCGACAAGCTCACGGGCCAGCTCAACCTTTTCGATGATTTCAATTAACCCCTATCACTTTTGTCGAAGAGTCTGCGATACCATCGCAGACAGTCACTCATGTATCGCGCACTTGTCTTAGGCATCATAGCCTTCTATTTCCTGGTTGTCTTTCTCGTCAGCTGGTATACCACACGGGGCATCGAGCGTGATGCCCTTTCTTTCTATCGTGGAGACAGGAAGAGCCCGTGGTGGGTAGTGGCGATAGCTATGGTGGGAACGTCAATAACCGGCGTTACCTATATCAGTGTGCCGGGTATGGTGGGCGAGAGTCAGATGGCATACCTGCAGATGGCGCTGGGCTTCTGGGCGGGATATTTCGTCATTGCCTTTGTGTTGTTGCCGCTGTATTACCGTCTGAACCTCACGAGCATCTATGTGTGGCTGGAACAGCGTTATGGCACCTATGCCCATATCACAGGAACGGCATTCTTCCTCTTGAGCAAGTTCCTGAGCTGTTCCGTGAGGATGTATCTTACAGCCACAGTACTGCTGGTAGTGCTCTTCCCGCATGCGCAGGCCGATTCTTCACTCTTCACTCTCCACTCTTCACTTATCATGATGTTCATCGTGTGGCTCTACTCCTTCAAGGGTGGTGTGAAGACGCTGGTGTGGATAGATATGCTCCAGACGCTATGCCTTGTATGCGGAATGGTCGGCATAGTGGCCTGTGTCAGCTATGCTATGGGGCTTGATGCTGGGGCGCTATACCGCACTATCACCGACTCCGACATGAGCCGCATTTGGTTCTTCGACGATGTCAACAGCAAGCACTATTTCTGGAAGCAGTTTCTCGGTGGAATGTTCGTCACCATTGCTATGACGGGCCTTGATCAGGACATGATGCAGAAGAACCTGTCGTGCAAGACGCTTCATGATGCGCAGAAGAATATGGTGACATACGGCTTCTGCTTCATCCCAGTCAATTTCATCTTTCTTGCTCTGGGAATACTCCTCTATACCTATGCCGGAACCCTGGGCATGACAGGTCAGGACGGTAGGTCTCTCCACAGCCTGACAGGCACGACGCTGAAAGCCGATGAGCTGTTTCCCTATCTCGCCACAGCGGTAAACCCCATAAGCGGACAGAATGTTCTGCCATTGGCGGTAACTGTGTTGTTCGTGATAGGACTCATAGCTGCGGCATTCTCCTCGGTGGGTAGTGCCGTAACATCCCTCACCACAGCCGTGATGGTGGATTTTCGTGCACATAACCGATTCGTGGTCCATCTGCTCAACTGCGTGTTCGTCGGCGTAGGTATGTATGTATTCCATATCGTAGGCTCAGGTTCGGTAATCAATGCCATTTATGTTATCGTATCCTACACCTATGGTCCGTTACTCGGAATGTTTTTCCTGGGGCTGTTGACGAATGTACATCCACGTCGCAGCCTAATACCGCTTGCCTGTGTGGCATCTCCGTTGATATGCTATATCCTTGACACCAACAGCGAGGTATGGTTCGGGGGATACAAAATGGGCTATGAACTGCTAATAGTCAACGGACTCATAACAGCCCTGCTCCTCACCATCGGCTCTATAGGAAACAAAAAAACTGCCTGACGGAAAATCAGACAGTTTTGTATTTAATAATTGTCACGATATCCATGTATATTTATGTGACACATGCTCAAGTTATGTACTTTATACAGCTACTCCTGTTCGCATAATGTCATCATATAGTGGAGAGTGACTTTTGATTCCGCCAAATGGTTCAATCATTTTATGCAATCTTCAGTTTCCTGTAGCAGCGGAGGCCGTATATGGAAATGATGATGAAGCATATCAGTGGGAGGACAAAGGACACGTTGACGGCGGGATGTGAGAATACCGTGCCAAGGTCGATGATTGCTCCTTGCAGCGGTGGCATCAGCGCTCCTCCCACGATGGCCATCACGAGGAATGCTGCTCCGAGGGTGCTGTCTTCTGCCGACACATTCTCGAGGGCTATGCCATAGATTGTAGGGAACATCAGCGACATGAAGATGCTGATGGCCACGAGGCAGTACAGTCCGGCTATTCCGTCAATAAGTATTGTTCCGCAGGTGCACAATGCGGCGCCGACACCGAAGATTGACAGCAGCAACCTGCCGTTGAGGTATTTCATCAGGAATGTGGAGATGAACCTTGAGCAGAGGAACATTGACATAGCCAGAATGTTATAATTCTGAGCCGTAGCCTTGTTGATGCCCAGATGGTCGGCATACTGAATGATGAATGTCCATACCATAATCTGTGCTGCCACATAGAAGAGCTGTGCTGCCACTCCCTCCCTGTAGATGCTATTGTGCCACAGGTTGCTCAGAGTCTGCATGGCAGAAGGCCCGCTAACGTTTTCGTTCCCGTTCCCGTTTTCGTTCCCGTTTTCGTTTTCCTTACCGCTTGGTAGCTTTGTCAAAGCGATGACGGTGAATACTATAAGCACCACTATGCCTATGGCTACGTAAGGATTGCGTATCACGGCCAGGTCATGAAGGCGTATCTCAGCCTTCTCGGCCTCAGAGAGCGTGTGATAAATTATCTGTCCTGCTGCATCGCGTTTGTCTGACCATAGCGACGGGAGCACAATGAGCGATGCTACAGCCATTCCCGAGAGCGAGCCCATTGGGTTGAAGGCCTGTGCGAAGTTCAGTCGGCGCGTACTGGTTGCCTTGCTTCCCAAAGAAAGGATGAAGGGGTTGGCCGTCGTCTCAAGGAAAGCAAGTCCGAAGGTCAGGATGTAGAGCGAGAAGCAGAAGAAGAGGAACTCCTGATATATCGCTGCCGGAATGAAGAGGAAAGCACCTACGGCATATAGTCCTAATCCTAACAATATGCCGCTCTTATAGCTGTATCGCCTTATGAACAGCGCCGCAGGGACGGCCATTGTGGCATATCCTCCATAGAAGGCGCATTGCACCCATGCGGCCTTTGATGCCGGCAGTTCCATGAGAGTCTGGAATGCTGCCACCATAGGGTTGGTGATATCGTTGGCAAATCCCCATAATGCAAAGAGACTTGTTATAAGGCAGAAGGGCACGAGATACTGTCGTGTCACTACGTGCTCCTCGGTTTGTTTGTGAGGTTTATGTATCATCTTTCGAATTTACGAACCGTTTCAAATTAACAAATTAACAAATTATGATTACCTCAGCCCCCAGGGACGTGGGCGTCTCGCCCGCGATAATCACTCCCTTCCCCGAGGGGAGGGCCAGGGGTGGGGCTTAATTATCAATACGCTGGTCCGAAGTTCTGACATGCTCTATAGTCAGCCCCTTCCTTGTCCATTCCGAAGGCATTCCATGCAGCTGGTCTGAAGATGTCCTCATCCTTTATGTTGTGCATGCATACAGGTATTCGCAGCATAGAGGCAAGAGTGATGAGATCGGCTCCGATATGTCCGTAGGCTATGGCACCGTGGTTGGCACCCCAGTTGTTCATCACGCTGTATACGTCCTTGAAGGCATCCTTCGTCGGGTCGAGACGTGGTGCGAACCAAGTGGTTGGCCATGTGGGGTCGGTACGCTTGTCAAGAATGTCGTGCATATCCTGAGGCAGCTCTACGGTATATCCCTCAGCTATCTGCAGTACAGGGCCAAGACCTTTCACGATGTTCAGCCTGAGCATGGTCATTGGCATGCCGCCCTTTGTCACGAAGTGTGATGAGTAACCACCTCCACGGAAGTAGTCGCGGTCTGCTGGCATCCAGCTGGTGGCTTTGAGGCACGCTTCAGCATCGGCATCGGTCATCTCCCAAGGACACTTCATCGTTGGATTGCCGTTCTCGTCGGTCATAGCTCCTGTGGCATCGAGCGTTGTGGCACCCGAGTTGATGAGGTGGATAAAGCCGTTGGCAGCACCGCCTTCAGGCCTCTGACCCGTTACACGTTCTACTGCATCAGGGCTCCAATAAGTTCTTACATCTGAGAACATTACGCCTTTATTTGTCAGCAAGTGTCCAAACAACATTGAGATACCGTTGAGGAAATCGTTCTCCGTTGCCAGAATGCCTGCCTCGCGTATGCCGTTCCAATCGTAAGAGGAGCAGATCATCGACTCTGGGAAGTCGAAGTTAGGCTTGTAGTCCGTCCATTGGCGCTGTCCCTGCACGCCTCCCAGGATAGCGTTATGGCCAAGGGCCTCTTCCATATATCCCAGTTCGAGCAGTTTGGGATTGCCATACATCAGGTCGCGGATTATCATCATACATTTTACGGTGAACTCCCAGTCCTGGTCTTTCTCTTCGCGGTTCTTGCCCTTACCCTTACCGTTGAATGTCGTCATTGGCGTACCTGGGAAGAGTGGACGGTCTTCGTTATAGTCATGTCCCTCGTTGGGCTTGCAGTATTTCTCTATCCACAGCATAGCCTTCTTGAATTCCTCAGGGTCGTAGATGCCGTGATCCACGCGGCGCAGTATCTCTACGAGGTCGGCATATTCTGTTCGCATGCCGAGATAGTCCTGCAGGAAGTCTGCGTTAACGATACTGCCAGCTATGCCCATGCAGGTGTTGCCGAGGCTGAGGTATGACTTTCCGCGCATCGTGGCCATAGCCTGTGCGGCCTTTGCCCAGCGCAGTATTTTCTCTGCCACATCAGCGGGGATGCTGTTGTCGGTAACGTCCTGGACGTCGTGACCATAGATGCCGAAGGCAGGAAGCCCCTTCTGCGCATGTGCAGCAAGCACGGCAGCAAGGTAAACCGCACCTGGGCGCTCCGTACCGTTGAAGCCCCATACAGCCTTAGGCCAGTAGGGGTGCATGTCCATCGTCTCAGAACCATAGCACCAGCATGATGTTACGGTGATGGTAGCGCCTACGCCCTCATGCTCGAATTTCTCCTGGCATGCTGCCGACTCAGTCACACGGCCTATGGTGGTGTCGGCGATGACGCACTCCACAGGACTGCCGTCGCCATTGCGAAGGTTGTCGCTGATAAGCTTGGCAACAGCCTGTGCCAAGAACATTGTTTTCTCTTCAAGACTCTCTCTTACGCCACCCTGACGACCGTCGATGGCTGGACGGATACCGATTTTTGGATACATAATAATATAATGGTTAGTATTTTGGTTGATTACTATAATAGTTGTAACAGACGCTTGATGGCAGCATCTCATCACATTATCAGCGCAAAATTAATGTTTTTTTTGCAATGACGTGCACAAAAATCGAAGAAAAACACATTAATGTATGCTATAATTAGAGAAAAAGATAATAAAGTCCTATACTCTTAATGCGATTGTGCAATGTCATTTCTCAATAAAAGAGTAATTTTGCAGTCGCATAAATCGTAAATTTGTTAATTCGCTAATTAGTTTATTCTATTATCTTCATGACTTATTCAGAACTCGGAAATACCGGTCTGCGGATATCCAGGCTTTGTTTCGGTGCCTCATCGTTAGGCAGCGTGTTTCATTCCACTAAAGAGGCTGATAGCATTCGTGCCGTAGAGGTAGCCATTGAGGGCGGCATCAACTTCATCGATGTCAGTCCTTACTACGGTCATTATAAGGCAGAGACTGTCTTGGGAAAGGCTCTTCGCAATATCCCTCGTGACAAGTATATCCTCAGCACCAAGGTGGGGCGTTACGGTCAGGACGGTGTTAACACTTGGGACTATTCAGCCTCACGTGCCCGTGCGAGTGTGTACGAAAGTATGGAACGCCTGGGCATTGACTATATTGACATCATCAACGTTCACGACGTAGAGTTTCAGGGCGACCTCCCGGGAGGGCTGCAGAAAGTGGTAGACGAGACGCTGCCGGCGCTGGTAGCTCTGCGCGAAGAGGGTGTCGTAGGTCATGTTGGTATCACCGACCTTCAGCTGAAGAACCTCCGCTGGGTGATAGAGCATTGCGACGAAGGCGTTGTAGAGTCGGTGCTGAGTTTTTGTCATTATTGTCTTAATGACGATGAGCTGGCCGACTATCTTGATTTCTTCGAACAGCATCATGTGGGCATCATCAATGCCTCACCTTTGAGCATGGGACTGCTGAGCAGTCGCGGAGCCCCTGTCTGGCATCCGGCACCGCAGGCCTTGCGTGAGGCGTGTTCGCGTGCTGCTGCCTATTGCGGCGAGCAGGGCTATCCCATCGAAAAGCTGGCCGTGCAGTATTCTCTCTCCGAGCCACGCATAGCAGGCACGCTGTTCTCTTCGGCCAATCCCGAGAATGTGCAGCGCAACATAGAGTGGGCCAATGCTCCGATTGACGATGAGCTGGTAAGGAAAGTACAGGAAATCATTGGCGACCAAAGGAGGGTGACATGGAGAAATTCATGACAATCATCGATGCCCATTCCCATCTGTGGCTTAAGCAGGATACCGTTATTGAGGGCAAGCGTATCCTTTCATTGAAAAACGGACGCAGCATCTTCTTTGACGAGGAGGTGCAGATGCTGCCGCCGTTCATGATTGACGGCAGAAACAGCGCTGAGGTGTTCCTTTCCAATATGGATTATGCGCAGGTGCATGGAGCGGTAGTGGTGCAGGAGATTATCGACGGCAATCAGAATGAGTATCTCACTCACGTACAGCAGTCGTGGCCAGACCGTTTCTGCTGCATGGGAATGGCGATGACGCCTGATGAGGCCAAGGCCGTTAAGGCTATGGGACTGAAGGGTGTGGCGATTCCTGCACACAGACTCGGAACGACTTCGTTGCTATCGCTAATGCCCTTATTCCGCTACTTGGAACAGGAGGATATGCTGCTATCCATCTGTCTTGCCGACGATGAGCATCAGATTTCTGAGATGCGCGAAGTGTTGCAGGAATGTCCTTCGCTGCGTGTTGCCATAGGCCATTTCGGAATGGTCACCACGCCATCTTTCCGTCAGCAGGTGCTTCTCTGTCGCGAGAGCCGTAACGCAATGGTGGAGTCAGGAGGCATCACGTGGCTCTTCCACAAGGAGTTTTATCCTTATCCCTCAGCCATCCGGGCCATTCGCGAGGCGGCAGACCTCGTGGGCATGGAGCGCCTGATGTGGGGCTCTGACTATCCGCGCACTATCACGGCCATAACCTATCGTATGTCCTACGACTTCATACTGCGCTCCACAGAGCTGAGCCAGGACGAGAAAGAAATGTTCCTCGGACGCAACGCAGTAGCATTCTATGGCTTCAAGAACCTACCCGAGCTTCCTTATATAAAAAATATGAGTGAATAATTTGTTTTTTAAATTCGTTAATTTGTTAAT
Source organism: uncultured Prevotella sp. (assembly GCA_905236165.1). Taxonomy (GTDB): domain Bacteria; phylum Bacteroidota; class Bacteroidia; order Bacteroidales; family Bacteroidaceae; genus Prevotella. The sequence continues at coordinate 14,307 of CAJOOC010000162.1, forward strand.
TTGTCAATGAAAGCAATACAACTTACACACAATCAAGAGTTAAACATTATTCAGTTAGATGCCCCTGCCGCTCCTGGCGCGGGTGAAGTGCTGCTGCGCCTGCATTACGTTGGCTTCTGCGGCTCAGACATCAACACGTTCATGGGTCGTAACACGATGGCCCTCAATCCTGTCATCCCCGGACATGAGGTAGGTGCCGTCATTGAGGCAGTAGGCGAGGGCGTGCCTGAAGGGCTCAAGCCTGGCATGACAGTCACGTGTAATCCTTACACCAACTGCAATAAGTGCGCCTCCTGCCGCAACGGGCGCGTCAACGCATGTCAGCACAACGAGACACTCGGCGTGCAGCGCAATGGTGCCATGCGTGAATTTATCACCCTCCCTTGGGAGAAGGTGATACCTGCCGGACTGCTTTCCACCAAGACATGTGCACTCGTCGAGCCGATGAGTGTAGGTTTCCATGCTGTAAGTAGAGCACAGGTCACCGATATTGACGTGGTTCTCGTCATAGGATGCGGAATGGTGGGCATGGGAGCCGTAGTGCGTAGTGCCAGCCGTGGAGCTACCGTTATAGCTGCAGACATCGATGATGAGAAGCTGGCCCTTGCCAAGCAGATGGGCGCTACTTACGTCATCAACACAAAGACCGAGGATGTGCACAGCAGACTAATGGAGATGACCAGCGGCTTCGGCCCGGATGTGGTGATAGAGGCCGTAGGAAGCCCGATGACCTATCAGATGGCTGTCGATGAGGTGGCATTCACGGGGCGCGTGATATGCATAGGATATGCTAAGTCAGAGGTGTCTTTCCAGACGAAATACTTCGTGCAGAAAGAACTCGACATTCGCGGCTCTCGCAACGCTATGCCAAGCGACTTCCGTGCTGTCATACACTATCTGGAGAAAGGCACCTGTCCTACCGAGGAACTCATCACAAAGGTGATACGTCCCGAAGAGGCCTACGATACCATGTGCTGGTGGAGTCAGAACCCAGGCAAGGTGTTCAGAATACTCGTAGACTTTTCATAATTCTCATTTTTCAATTTTCAATATTCAATATTCAAATAGTGTCATCCTACAAAGTAAAGAAATTCCCTGGTGAGACTGTGCGTTACGTACAGACGATGGATCTTCGTGACGATCCCGAACTGATACACCTCTACCGCAAGTGGCACTCCGAGGAATACAATTGGAAAGAAATACGTGATGGCATCCGAGAGGTAGGTATCCTTGAGATGGAAATCTATCTCCTGGGTTGTCGGTTAGTAATGGTGCTTGAGGTGCCAGCTGACTTCAACTGGGATGAGGCCTTCGCACGTCTTGCCACCCTGCCGCGCCAGGCAGAGTGGGAGGCCTTCGTAGCCAAGTTCCAGAACTGTAACGCCGACGCCACCAGCGACCAGAAATGGCAACAGATGGAAAGGATATTCTATCTCTATCCGTAATACATACCACCAAGGAACGCGGGCAGTATGCCTGCGACAAACAATAACGCTCCCCGTCCCTTGTGCTGGAATGGGGAGCGTTTGTATATTCATTTATCTTATTTTGTTAATTTGAACTTCACGTGTCCCAGATAGTGGAAGGTGCTTATGAGTATGGCTTCTATGAGGTAGGCTATGAGGTAGCTGTACCATAGCAAGCTGGGTGCTGCCTCAGATACTATCCACAATATGGGGATGACAGTCAGCGATAGCGCGAGAGAAATGAACAGCGCCATCTTGTGGTAGCCGTAGAGCTTATATACCACCATTAGGGTGTAGATATAGCAGAAGGGTATGAAGCTCAGTGAGAATATACGCAAGGCCCGCACGCCTTCCTCTATCAGCTCCCTTTCGTTAGCACCAAAGAAACGGGTTATCTCTTCTGGCATTATCCAAATGGTAGCGCATGTTATCAGCATCGCCACAGTGATGAAACGGAACGATTTGCTGATGACGAGACGGAACTTCTCGTTGTCGCCCTTACCCACCTGGATGGAGCCCAAAGACTGTACGGTGCGGCACGTGCCAGAGAGGAAGAGATTATAGATGTAAAGGATGTTCATACACACGGAGAAGGCAAAGATGCCTACTCGGCCCATCGTTGAGAGCACGATGCTGTTGGCGCAGAACAGCAGGGCTGTAAGACTAATTGAAGACAAGGCCAGTGGCGCGCCCTGGGAGATGATGCTTTTAAGTGAAGAGTGAAGAGTGAAGAGTGAAGAATGAGCCCCCACCCCGGAACTCCCCTGGGAGGGAGAGGCAGCTGCATTGTCATTACTCAATGTCACGAGTTTGAGGCGATGGCTGGGATAGCGGAAGTGCCAGCACATGATGATGATGCCTACGATATGACCGATGACGGTGGCAGATGACGAGCCTTCGATGCCCCATCCGAGCCATTGTATGAAGACGATATCCAGGAACAGGTTTACGGCATTGTCGATGAGAATGGCCACAGAAACCAATCGCGGACTGCCGTCGACACCCACCATCGTGGCCAATGCCCACGACATCATGTAGGCCGGAGAACCTATCATCAGCGGGAAGAGATAGTCGCGCGTGGCACCGAATAGCTCTTCATGGTTGCACAGCCAGCCCGTGATGTCGTCGGTGAAGAACAGGCCTGCCACCGTCTGCAACACGCCGTAAGCCAGACAGCATGCCGTCGATAGCGTGAAGATATACGAGGCGCACCGGTAGTCTTTCTTGCCCAGCTCCATGCCCACCAGCATGCCGGCACCGGTAGAGAGTAGCATGCTGATGGTGAACATGAACTGTGTGACGGGCTTGGAGAGGTTGATGGCGCTCACGCCGTTCTCGCCTATCAGGTTGCCAACGATGATGGAGTCCACCACGTTGCCCAGACAAGCCGAGAGGGCTATCAGGATGGACGACCACAGGAATCGATAGAACTCAGTATTAAATGATATTTCTTTCTTCATAATTCACAATTCATACATTAAAGAATCCGAAACCTACAATGGTGTCAACAAAGCGATGGACATAGTCGGCTGCAGTCGTCGGCCATTGGAAGCCAAGACGGTAGAGCACCTGA
>CAJOOC010000163.1 GCA_905236165.1 uncultured Prevotella sp.
CTTGGCTCTGCTCTCGCTTAATCGCATCTTTCTCTCAGTCGCATAGCCCGCTATGTTCCTTCAAGGAACTGCCACTCTGCACTCGAAGCAAAACCAAAAATCTGCCAAAGCTAATTAATAGTTCCGCTCGCGCCTGAGCACCTACGGAGCGCAAGAACCCACCTTAAAAGAAAAAAACGCAAAGCCTTTGTTGAAAGACTTTGCGACTTTACTTTGTTGCGGAGGCTCGACTCGAACGAACGACCTCCAGGTTATGAGCCTGGCGAGCTACCAACTGCTCCACTCCGCGATATTGCGGTGCAAAGGTACTATTATTTATTGGAACGCGAGCTATGAGACGGGGATTTTCCATTCTTGACGAGTATTTAATTGCTCTACATCAAGATGAGAGCATGTTTTTTACTCTATGCACAGTTGCTTTAGGTCGTAATAGGAGCCATTGTAGATATTGAAGTCGACATATCCCTTTATCCCCGAGAGCTTGCCGGCATCGGTGTGCTGCCAGAATTTCCACTCCCCCTCATACTCCATCTTGTCGACATAGTAATGTGCTATCCAATAGGGGTAGCTGTCGAAGCGCTGGTCGGAGAGGTAGGTCTGCTTGAACTTGTAATAGGTATAGAGTATCGGCTTCACATGATACTGATCCTCCACGATATGCAGCCACGTAAGAATCTCTTTCTGAAACTCCTGCGTGGGCATCCCGACAGGAATGTGTTCCACATCGAGCACTGGGGGCAGATCGCCTTCCTCCAGCTGCACGTTCTTCAGGAAATGATATGCCTGCTGCCTGGCACCTGACTTCGTGGAGTAGAAGTGATATGCTCCGCGGATGAAGCCATACTCACGGGCATTATAGAAATTATCCTGAAACTTATCGTCGATGAGCGTTGCTCCCTCCGTCGACTTGATGATGACGAACCTCACGGGCGCCTTGTTAATCATAGCGTTGCGCAGGCGTTCCCAGTCGATGTCGCCCTGATAGTGGGAGATGTCTATTCCCTGTATTTCGTATCCCTCACCTTGAGGATATTCTGGGTCTCCATATAGTGCTCTCCACCTGAAGCCAGTTGGCGATACGAAGAAATAATAGAACACGGCGACGTAGACGGCGGCCACGAAGAATCCTCCCATCCACCAGGCCCATTTGGGTAGCAGATGAGAGGATTTCCTGTTATTGCTTCTTCGTTTGGTCATAATGTTGTCTATGCCACAGTGTGCCTTTTCCGACACTCGCTATGCCTTAAAGCTATTCGTGCTCCAGACGCAGCGTCTTGGTTGGCTGGTCGCATACCTCCGTTGGACCGAAATACTGTATAGGACCAGGATAGCAGTAGCATGTCTCCTCGGCCCACTGCTCGCGCTGTGATGCGAAATACTGGAAAGGCTTGCCGTCGAGCTCCACCAGCGCCTTCTTTATCACTGGCTTCATCTCACCGTTACGCTTCTCCATGTTCATCATCATAGTGATGGGGATACCGCCGGCAATCCACTCGTCAATAGGCTTCGAAGTGTTCTTTACTGATGACATATAGCCGGTCTTGCCTGCTGCCATAAGCATAGCGGCATTGAAACCGAGCGAGTAGCAGTAGTCAGCATCGAAGTTGGATGGAGCAGCACAACGGCCCTCATAGCCGAAGAAGTGGTGCTGCGTATCAAACTTTCCGTTGTACTTGCCTGCCTTCTTCCAATGAACGAGCTTGGCACCGACCATCTCTGAGAGCAGCTTCTCTGTCTCTATGAGCGATACCTGGACGTTGCCGTGTGGGTCGCGGTCGAGGGCCAGCTGGCGTGCAACGGCTGTAGGAAGCGAGTTGAAGACGGCAAGGTTGTCTGGTGCGAGGTGAGTCTTGACATAGTCGATGGACTCATGGCGACCCAGGTTCTGAGCCTCTGGAGATGCCAGCAGGTCGTTAAGCTCTGCGATAAGCTTCTTGATGGCAGGAATAAACTCAATGATGCCTTCAGGCACGAGTGCCACACCGTAGTTCATACCCTTCTCGGCACGCTTGGCAATGATTTCGGCCATATAGGTCACTACATCGTCGAGGGTCAGGTTCTTTGCCTCTACCTCCTCACCGATGAGGGTGATGTTCGGACGGGTCTGCAAAGCACACTCCAACGTCACGTGAGAGGCTGAGCGGCCCATGAGTTTGATGAAGTGCCAGTACTTCTTTGCAGAATTACAGTCGCGCATGATATTGCCGATAACCTCTGAATAAACCTTCGTTGCGGTGTCGAAGCCGAAAGAAGTCTCAATCTCTGAGTTCTTCAGGTCGCCGTCAATAGTCTTCGGACATCCTATCACCTGCACTCCTGCGCCGATGCTCTTGTAGTACTCGGCCAGCACGCAGGCATTGGTATTAGAGTCATCGCCACCAATGATTACGAGTGCCTTGATATTGAGCTCGTTAAGTATCTCCAAGCCCTTATCAAACTGTTCCTTCTTCTCAAGCTTCGTACGGCCCGAGCCGATGATGTCGAAACCGCCCGTGTTGCGATATTCGTCAATAATGTCGGCAGTAAGCTCCATGTAGTTGTGGTCAACGAGGCCGCCAGGACCAAGGATGAATCCGAAGAGCTTGTTGGCTGGGTTCAGCTTCTTGATACCGTCGAAGAGGCCTGAGATGACATTATGTCCGCCAGGCGCCTGACCTCCGGAGAGGATGACACCGATATTCATCTGTGCCGTCTGCATCTCGCCCTCAACGGGTTCGAAGGTGATGTTTGGCATGCCGTAGGTATTGGGGAAGAGTTTCTTTACTTCCTCCTGATCAGCTACTGACTCTGTTGGAGCTCCCTCCACTACTTTCAAAGCACCGCGAAGGGCCTTGGGCAATTTGGGCTGATAAGCCGCACGGGCAATCTGTAATGCGCTTTTTTCCATTTCTGTTCTTGTGGTTTAATATGTTTTAATGTGTTATTCTTTGAGTCACGTTATGAACAAATCCAAGTGCAAAAATACGAAAAAAAATCTAAAAAACAGCATTTATCAAAGATTTCTTTCGTTTTCTTAAGAAAAATAAGTAACTTTGCAAAGTCAATTTTGCAAATAACACCATTATTTATTAAAATACGACAACTATGAAACAAATGAAGATTGTTGCCCTCATATTGGGCTTTTGCGTATGTCTCGCAAGTTGTAACACTTGGAACAACATGAGCAAGACAGGTCAGGGTGCCATCATCGGTACAGGCGGTGGTGCTGCTCTTGGTGCTGCTATCGGTGCTATTGCCGGTAATACCGCATTGGGTTCCGCTATCGGCGCTGCCGTAGGTGCCGGCACAGGTGCCATCATCGGCAAGAAGATGGACAAGGCCAGGAAGGAAGCTGAGGCTGTGAAGAACGCCCAGGTGGAGACCGTCAAAGACGCCAATGGTCTGGAAGCTGTGAAAGTGACCTTCGACTCAGGTATCCTTTTCTCTACAGGTAAGTCAAACCTCTCTTCAGAAGCCAAACAGTCACTGTCACAGTTTGCTACCGTGCTGAAGAACAACTCCGACTGTGATATTGCCATTCAGGGCTATACCGACAATCAGGGTTGGAAGAACTCTACCGTTGCCCAGAGCCAGGAGAAGAACCGTGCTCTCTCTCAGGATCGCGCACAGGCCGTTTCTTCTTACCTGATTGGCCTGGCTGTTCCTGCTACTCAGATTAAGAGCGTACAGGGCTTTGGCGAGGCAAATCCCGTAGCTGACAACTCTACCGCTGCCGGACAGCGTGAGAATCGCCGCGTGGAAGTATATATGTATGCTTCTGAGGCAATGATTAAGGCTGCACAGGCACAGCAGTAATCAGATGCTTAATTGGATAAAGAAGATACTGATAGGGATAGTAGTGGCATTCTTCGCCTCTACTATCCTTGTCGTTGTGGCCTATAAGGTCATGCCCGTGCTGGTCACTCCCCTGATGGTGATACGCAGCGTGGAGAGCATCGGCAAGGGGGAATCGCCCTTCTGGCATCACTCATGGGTTCCGCTCAGCGAGATGAGCCCCGAGATACCCGTTGCCGTAATGGCCAGCGAAGACCAGCGCTTCCTCATGCATCACGGCTTCGACTTCAATGCCATACAACAGGCCGTCAAGCGCAACGCCGAGGCTGGGGAGAAGAAATACGGGGCATCGACCATAAGCCAGCAGACAGCAAAGAATGTGTTCCTGTGGCCCGGGCGCTCGTGGCTGCGGAAAGGCTTAGAGATGTATTTCACCGTACTGATAGAATTCATCTGGGGCAAGGAACGCATCATGGAGGTCTATCTCAACTCCATCGAGATGGGTCCGGGCATCTATGGTGTCAGCGCCGTTGCCGAATACCACTTTGACGGCAAGGAGGCCGGCGAGCTCACACCACGCAACTGCGCACTAATAGCCGCAACGCTCCCCAACCCCAGAAAGTTCTCATCGAAAGAGCCCTCCAGCTATATGCTGAAGCGGCAGCGCTTCATCCTCAGACAAATGAAACACGTAAAGTGGAATCCTTAGCATTAGCCTTGGTATTATCACATGCAATCTGCAGATATTCTTAACCAACTCAACGACTCGCAGCGCTCTGCTGTGGAATACATCGACGGTCCCTCACTGGTCATCGCTGGTGCGGGGTCGGGAAAGACACGCGTGCTCACCTACAAGATAGCCTACCTTTTGCTCAACGGCGTGAAACCTTGGCAGATTATGGCCCTCACCTTCACCAACAAGGCGGCACGCGAGATGAAGGAGCGCATCTCTAACCTGGTGGGCGATAAGGAGGCACAGTATCTGAAGATGGGCACGTTCCACTCCATCTTCGCCAGTCTGCTGAGATATGAGGCTAAGGCCATCGGTTACGCCGACAACTTCACCATCTATGACGAAGCCGACTCACGCTCGCTCTGCAAAGCCATCATAAAAGACCTGGGGCTGGACGAGAAGATATACAAACCCGCAGAAGTGCACCGCCGCATCTCCGGAGCCAAGAACCGCCTGATGCTCCCTGCCGACTATGCGGACCATGCCGCCATCAGGGCGCGCGACAAAGACAACGCTATGCCCGAGATGGCCACCTTATATAATATATATAGCCAGCGCCAGAAGTTGAGCAACGCAATGGACTTCGACGACCTGCTACTCAACACCTACTGCCTCTTCCTCCAGCATCCGGACATATGCGAGAAGTATGCACAGCGCTACAGCTACTTCCTTGTCGACGAGTATCAGGACACCAACTATGCACAGCAACAGATAATACAGCAGCTGACGTCTGTACATCACAATATCTGCGTCGTAGGCGACGATGCACAGAGCATCTATGGGTTCAGGGGGGCAAACATCGACAATATCCTCAACTTCCAGAGGATTTACCCCGAGGCGCGCCTCTTCAAACTGGAACGCAACTATCGGTCCACGAAAAACATCGTGGCGGCGGCCAACAGCCTCATACACAAGAACGAGAGGCAAATCAGGAAAGAGGTATTCTCTGAGAACGCCTCCGGCGACAAGGTCAGAGTGGCCGAGTTGTCAAGCGACCGCGAGGAGGCACTCTTTATCAGCAAAGACATCCGGCGCATCATGCGAAGCAAGGAAGGTGCCGCATACTCTGATTTCGCCATCCTCTATCGCACCAACTCCCAAAGCCGCACCTTCGAGGAAGAGTTCATGAAGCAAAACCTGCCTTACCGCATCTATGGAGGCATGAGCTTCTATCAGCGCAAAGAGATAAAAGACATCATAGCATACCTGCGCCTTGTGGCCAACCCCGACGATGAGGAGGCCTTCAAGCGCATCATCAACTATCCCGCACGCGGCATCGGCGGCACCACCATACAGAAGATAACAGACACGGCACGCGAGATGGGCATAAGCCTGTGGCAGGTGATAGCCAGAGCCACCGAGGGCGGAATCGGCGATCAGGCCCTCCTCGCTTCGCTGAACATCAATAAAGGCACGCTGAGCAAGCTCCTCGCATTCCGCACTATGATAGAGGGATTCATGGCGCGCCTCATTACCGACGATGCTGCCACCCTTGGCAAAGACATCATAAGGGACACAGGCATCTCAAAGGACATCTATTCCTGTAGCGACCCCGACTATATCTCGAAGCAGGAGCACCTCGAGGAGTTCGCCTCATCCCTGCAGGCCTTCGTAGAAGACCGTCGAGAAGAGGGCGAGCCCGACCATCTCCTCGACTTCCTGCATGAAGTAGCCCTGCTCACAGACCGTGACAGCGACGATGCCAGCGACGAAAGGATAACCCTTATGACCATACATAGTGCAAAGGGACTGGAATTTCCGTACGTCTATGTTGCGGGAATGGAAGAGAATCTCTTCCCGTCGCCAATGTGCACACAGAGCGTACGTCTGCTTGAGGAAGAGCGCAGACTGCTATATGTAGCCATCACAAGGGCCGAGAAGCTGTGCACGCTGACATACGCCAACTCCAGATACCGCTTTGGCAAGATGGAATACGACCCGCCAAGCCGTTTCCTGCGAGACATAGACCCTGCGCTGCTGACATACGGCGACAACACTACGTCAGCAAGCGTCTCACGTCCAAGAAACCCCTACCCCAACAGATCGTCCTTCGGGTTGCCGTTCAGTTCACCCAGACCCGCTACAGGCTCCTTTGGTTCACCCAGACCCGCTACAGGCTCACCCTTTGGCAAGCCAAGCCCTTATACCGCAACACCCTCTTCGCGGCCAGCAGCCGTCGGAGGCTCTGCCGCTTCCGCACCCGGATGGGATTTCACCGTCGGTCAGGCTGTCATGCACCATCGCTTTGGCAGGGGTGTCATCAGGGAACTCACCGACAAGGGTGACAGCGCAAAGGCTATCGTAGACTTCGACAATGCCGGAACGAAACAACTGCTATTAAAATTCGCAAAACTCCAAAAGATACAATGAAGAAATTCAAGATGTATGAGGCAGACGACAAGATGCTGTCGCTCATCAGAGACAACTATTCCGTACTTCAAAGTCTTAGCGCCTTTGGCATCAGCCTCGGATTTGGCGACAAGACCGTGAGCGAAGTGTGCGAAGAGCAGCACGTCGACACCTTCACTTTCCTTGCAGTGGTAAACCTCACTATTAACGGCTATCACTCGCAGAACGATGTAGAGCACCTTGATGTCTCAACGTTGTTGAAGTATCTGCGTGCCTCACATTCATACTATCTCGACTTCCAGTTACCATTCATTCGCCGAGAGCTGCGGGAAGCACTCGACGAGGGCGACAACCTCGGAAGGCTCATCATGAAGATCTTCGATGAATACGCGCGATTCATCAGCCAACACATGAAAAAAGAAGAGCAGACACTCTTCCCTTACGTCGAGACTCTCATGACCGGCGTAAAGAATGACAGCCTTGACATTGAGACCTTCTCAAAGCATCACGAACAGACAGGCGACAAGCTCAAGGAACTCAAGAGCATCATCATCAAATACCTGCCTTCCGACAGTCAGCGCAGCAACATGCTCACAGCCACCCTCTACGACATCTACAACCTTGAGGAATGGCTCACCCTGCATGCCAATGTTGAAGAGCTCATACTCGAACCCGCAGTAAGGCTGCTCGAGAAGCGCCAAAGCCCCGATGATGTCAGTCTCCGTATCTCAAGCATGATAAGTCAGGGCGGTGAGGGAACCGAACAGATTTCCGACCGTGAGAAAGACGTCATCATCGGCGTAGTACAGGGCCTCACAAACAAAGAGATTGCAGAGAAACTGTTCATAGCGCCAAACACCGTCATAACCCACCGACGCAACATAGCACGCAAGCTACAGATACACTCCACAGCAGGACTCACAATTTACGCAATTGTCAACAAATTGGTCGATATTTCAGCCGTAGAGCTGTAAATTCCGTTGATATAAATCAAAAAACGCTAATCTAGCCCAAAAGGCACATAAGTTTTGGGACTAATTAACATAATTTTTATAACTTTGCCCCCAGATTGTTAATAATATCCAAATTGTCTCTAAAACTGTGACCCTCACAGCAACGGAGATATTAAAAAAAAACAATATGAAAGCAAAGGCAAGAGAACATCTCATAACCTTAGCCGTTTTGTTAGGATGCCTCCTACCACTATCGGCTAATGCTTATGAAAAGGCAGTTGACACACCTGCTGCAACACCCCAGGAATTTAATGACACAGCGACTTCGCCAAGGCTGATTTCTCCCGGTACGCTCTTTTTCGTACCTCATTGGTTTGGAGAAATACACTTTGGTGGTGCTTATGACGTCGGAGAAGCCAAATTCTCACAGTTGCTATCACCAGCCTTGCAGCTGTCTATAGGCTATCAGCCCATGGAGCAGTTAGGCTTCAGAGGCAGCCTCAACGGATTATGGGCCCGAAATCGCTATGCCTATCCTGAGGCAAAATACAACTGGAACTTCCTTCAGGCAACGATTGATGCACAGCTCAACCTGACATCACTCATCCTGGGAAGTCAGCCAGACCGCAACAACTACCTCTACGCATTCGTCGGTGGAGGCGCAGCCTACTCATTCAACAATGATGACGCAGAGGAAGCCGACAAGCGATATGGCGTTGACTTCCAAAAGCTTTGGAGAGACTACAGATGGCATCTCGTAGCCCGTGCAGGCATAGGATACCAGTATTTCGTCGGCTACAACCTGGCCGTAGGAGGTGAGATCAGCGCTCACATGATGCCCGACCACTTCAACTCTAAGCTGGGCCGCAACGACAACCGTGACTGGCACATTAACGCTCTGGTTGGAATCAGGTACACCTTCGGTTCTCGCTTCGGACGCACAGAGCCCGTTTATGAGATACCAAAGCCACAACCGAAGCCACAGCCAAAGCCACAACCACTGCCACAGCCTATCGTAGAGAAGAAGGATACTTTCATCGACGTGCCTGTTGAGAAGATTTCTTTCAACGTAAACATCTACTTCGTCATCAACCAGAGTATCATACGCTCCAACCAGATACCAAAGCTCACACGCCTGCTGAAGTATCTTGACGAACACCCAAGAGCATTCATCCGTCTTTCAGGATATGCCGACAAGGATACTGGTACACCTGCTATTAACATGCGTCTCTCTATCGAACGCTCTCAGGCTGTATCAAAGTATCTGCAGGATGCAGGTATACAGGAATGGCGCATACGACGTTTCGCAAAGGGCGACAAGGTACAGCCGTTCGATATACCTGAAGACAACCGCGTCTGCATCTGCTATGTTTATGACCCGGACAATCCTGTACGCCAGGATATAATATGGTAAACATCATTCATAATTCATAGCGCAAACATCAGAAATAATTCATACATCGCAAATAACAAAAAAAAAACATGAAAAAGATATATCAAATACTGTGTGCTGCCTTGCTTGTAGCAGGTGCTGCCACCAACATCTCTTGTACCGACTATCAGGACGAGATCGACGCTCTTGACTATCGCGTAACCGTTTTGGAGAACTTGGTGAAGAAAATCAACAACAACATCGAGGCAATGCAAGTTACCGTTACCGCAATACAGAACGGCGACTACATCACAGGTGTCCGTGAGACAGAGAACGGCTATCTCGTAAACTTCTACAAGGCCGGCCCCATCTACATCATCGACGGCGTTGACGGTTTAGATGGTAAGGACGCTCAGGCTCCAAACATCTCTATTGAGCAGGACCCCTCCGACGGCCAGTGGTACTGGGTTGTCAACAACGAATGGCTGATTGTCGACGGCAAGAAGGTCAGCGCTACCGGTAAGGACGGCAAGGACGGCATTAACGGTAAAGACGGTAAGGACGGCGTCGACGGTAAGGACGGCGTTGACGGCAAAGACGGCGAGAACGGTAAAGACGGTAAAGACGGCGTCGACGGCAAGGATGGCGTTGACGGTAAGGACGGCATTAACGGCAAAGACGGTAAGGACGGCGTTGACGGTAAGGACGGCGAGAACGGCAAGGACGGCAAGGACGGCGTCGACGGTAAGGACGGTAAGGACGGCGTTGACGGCAAGGATGCCGTCTCTCCACAGGTACGCATCAACCCCGTTACCGGCATCTGGGAGATATCTATCGACGGAGGTACCAACTGGGTATCAACCGGCACATACGCTTCAGGTAAGGATGGTAAAGACGGTAAGGACGGTGCTGACGGTAAGGACGGTAAGGACGGCGCCAACGGTAAGGACGGCGCTCCTGGTAAGGATGCCGTACAGTTCTTCATGAACGTCACCTACACCATCGATGCTAACCAGAATGAGTTCATGGTTATCACCACCATGTCTGGCCAGACATTCAGAATTCCTATTTACAAAAACTAATAACGCCCAGTATAACTATGAGACATATCAGACAAATCGCTATATGTGCGGCCCTGATGGCTTCTACGTCGACAGGCTTCATATCATGCGATAAATATTACTATGTTGACGACCTGCAAGCGTTAGGTCAGCGCGTGGAAATACTGGAACAGATGACCCTTGAGGCCAACACTCAGATTGAAGCGCTTAACGAACTGATTATCACTATTGAGAAACGTGGCTACGTCACCAACGCAGTAAAGAACACCGACGGCTCCACCACCGTAACGTTCAACAGCGGAAAAACCTTCACCCTGCGCAACGGCAAGGACGGCAAGGACGGCAAGGACGGTGTATCAGGCCGGCTGGACATCAGCGCTGCTGAAGACCCCACAGACAATATATGGTATTGGACCATAAACGGAAGCTGGCTGCTTGACGACAACGGCAACAAGATGCGAGCCGGAGGCATTGACGGAAAAGACGGCAAGGACGGTGTTGACGGCAAGGACGGCAAGGACGGCAAGGATGGCGTTGACGGTAAGGACGGCGCCAACGGCCTTGACGGCAAGGACGGTAAGGACGGTGTTGACGGAAAGAACGGCGTTGACGGTAAGGACGGCGTTGACGGTAAGGACGGCGTTGACGGCAAGGATGGCGCCAACGGCCTTGACGGTAAGGACGGCGTTGACGGCAAGGATGGCGTTGACGGTAAGGACGGCGCCAACGGCAGATCAGGATACGTTGTAGTACCACAGGTACGCATCAACCCCGTAACACGCTATTGGGAGATATCCACCGACGGCAGCCAGACATGGCACAGCACAGGATATCTTGCTGACGGTAAAGACGGTAAGGACGGTGCTGACGGTAAGGATGGTAAGGACGGTGCTGACGGTAAGGACGGTAATCCTGGTCCTGACGGTAAGGAAGACATCTTCAAGCAGATCATCGTATCTGACGACAACAAGTCCATCACCTTCGTCCTCAACGACGGACGCTCATTCACCGTACCATATCAGCCATATTAAACACGACAAGATAACTTAAAAATATTACGTCCCTCAACGACAACCGTTGGGGGACGTTTTTTTTTATCGTGGACTTCACGATTTTTTACTCTTCACTCTTCGTTTCATCGCTATACGGTTTGTATTGTCTTGTCGCCAGGTTTGAAGAGGAGGCCTGTGCACTTGCTGGCTTTGGCCTTGTAGGCTTTCAGTTCAATCTTGTTCCCAGTTGATCTGGTCTGTACGCTGCGCAAGAGGAGCATGAGGAGCAAGCGGAACAGTCAGGGTTATAGCGTGATGCTGTCAATGCGCAGTCGCTGTATGCCTGCGGGCACGCTGACCTCAACGATGTCGCCGACCTTTCTGCCTAACAGCGCACAGGCTATGGGCGACTTGACGGAGATTTTCTTTTCCACCAGGTTAGCCTCATGCGGACTCACTATCATATATGTCATGTGGCTGTCGTTGGCCATATTCGTAAGACCCACCTTGCTGAGCAGGCCTACGACATCACCTTTCAGCCTCTTCATGTCGATGACGCGGGCATGTTCCAGCACGCGCTGCTTGAAGCGTATACGGCCCAAGAGGCGCGACTGCTCACGCCTGGCTGCGCGATACTCGTAGTTCTCGCTGAGGTCGCCCTTATCGCGAGCCTCAACGAGGGCCTCTTTCACGCGGGGATACTCCACGTTTTCCAACTGATATAATTCAGCTACGAGCTTGTCATAGCCCTCTTGTGACATGTATTCCATTGATGGAGTTCTATTTCTTATTTTGGGTACAAAGGTAAACAAAAAAGAGAAAACATAACGACTATTGCGGAAATATGGTAGAAAAATGCATTTTTTTGTAAAATAATTTGGAAAAAATTTGCAAACAACAGATTTTTTTCATAACTTTACCAACAACTAACTATTAACCCTTAATATTTTTCCCTTATGAAAAAGAAATTATTAGCAATTCTGTTTGCTTCTTTCTCTTTGGTAGCAAACGCTCAGTGGTACGTCGGCGGTTCATTAGGCGTAACACACAGTTCGATAGACGTTAACGGTAATGACATAGGCGGCACGTCATTCAAGATTATCCCTGAGGTAGGCTATCAGCTCAGCGACAACTGGTCAGTAGGTATCTCTGTTGGCTATTCTCACGGCTATGCCGCACTGGGCTCTTTCGACGTTAACGATGTTAAGGCTCTCGCAAACTCCATAGTAAGTACAGCTATGGACGTAGCAAGTGACGATGGTGTAGGACTCAAGCTCAACGCTTTCCGTGTTGCTCCTTATGCGCGCTACAATGTTGCAACAGTTGGAATGGTGCAGTTCTTCCTCGAGGGAGCCGTAGGATTCAGCAGCATTAAGATAGACAACGGCGACAATGCGCAGACATCACAGTATGCCAAGGACCCATCAGTAACGCTCCTTGAGTTCTGCATCAAGCCAGGTATCGCCCTTAATGTCAGCGACCATGCTCAGATTATCGCAAAGATTGGCTCTCTGGGCTATCAGAATGCCAAGCTCGACATCGGTGCTGCTACAAAGCCAAGCCTCAGCCGCTTCGGATTCGATGTTGACAGCAACAACCTGCTGCTCGGCTTCAACTACCGCTTCTAAGTGTCTCTGACGAAATTTCAATAAGTACAACCATGAACATTAACATCTCTCTCAAGGGCAATGCTCTCCATCTCCTGTGGGTAGCATTGCCCATATTTTTTGCATCATGCCAAAGTGACAATGCACCAGCACCAGAGCCAGAGCCAGAATCGACCGCTGTCTTCGTAGAACAACTCGAAGAAAGAACCATCACGTTAGACGAGATTCTTGACCATGAAAAAGAGAACTTTGGCATTTCTGACGAAGACCTCAAAACCTATTCCGGCAGGCTGCAGATGCTGCGTATGCTCACAAAAAGGTGCACAGCCCACGCTATATCATACCACACCATAACGCCACAGGGAACACCCACGGTGGCATCAGGCGTAGTGTACGTACCAAAAACAGACAATATCAGAGGTGTGATAGAAATATCTCCTATCAACAAGTCTAAAGACTATTGTGCATCAAAATACATGTACACCTTTGAGGCTACACCCGCTCTCTTGGGATACATCTGCATCATCCCCGACCTCATAGGCTGCGGCAAAACATCCAACCTGCCCATCAGCTACATGCAGCACGACAATGTGGCAAGGGTAGGAGCCGACATGCGAAAAGCCTCTGAGGAGTTCCTGCTAAACAGATACAACCTGAATCTCAGTAAAGAAAGCATGATCTTCGGCTACTCTCTCGGAGGATCAGGGGCGTGGGCTCTGGCACGATTCTACCAGCTGCACCCCGAGCGCGACGTCAACATCACGGAGATATTCGTAGGAGGCGGGGCATACACACCAACAAAGGCGCTGGACTCTTTTATCGCATCAAGACATTCTGAATATGCCATAATGCCCAACATCATCTGGTCAATGAACTATTACGACAACCTCAACCTGGACTTCAGCAAAGTCTTCAAGGGAGAACTGCTCGACCACTATGAGGAATGGTGTGAGGGAACAATGTCCGTACCGCAACTCACCAAGATGCTGGGAGAGGAAATCTCCTCATACATCAACTTCGACTTCTTCAACAACAACAATGCAGATTATCTCAGGCTAAGAAAAGTCTTGGATAACAAAACCATCCCTAACGACTGGGTGCCCAAAGCGAAGGTACACCTCTACCACTCTTCCAACGACACCTATGTGCCGACAGAATGCGGAGATGAGCTATACAAATATCTGCAGAGCGTTAATGCTGACGTGACATATAAGAAATTCGATGAGGGCCACGTCTATACAGGAATACTCGTAGGATTAGACGCCTTCAAACAAATCGGCTTCTAAATTAGGGCGTTCAATTTGTTGTAACCAGGGACGTGGGCGTCATGCGCCAGCTTAATTTTGACTTCGTTGACCCACTCAGGATACTCCCTGAATAGCTGTGCCTCCCCGCAGGGGCAACATCGGCACGCTCTTCATGGTCGTTTCGCTCGGGGTTAACTTCGTTGACCCACTCAGGACGCTCCTTGAAACGGCAAGCGTTTCATAGTCGCCTCGTTCGGGGTTCAATTTTCAATTTCGTAGGAGCTTTGCTCCGCTTCGTCTTCGTAGGTGCAAAGCACCGCTTCGTAGCCAGGGACGTGGGCGTCTCGCCCGCGACAAATCTTAATGCTTAATGCTTAATGCTTAACGCTTAACGCTTAACGCTTCCCTGAATGGCCTTGAAGCACTCGTCCATCATTCGCGCAACGTTCTCCGGACCCTTACAGGTGGGGTACAGAGGTTTGTGTATCGTCAGCGTCAGCTTGTGACGGCGTATGAAGCCACCGTCGTTCATGCGCGGCAACACCTGGAACGAACCATCGATGGTCATCGGCACCACGGGAAGCTGCAGCTCGTCGGCAAGCATGAAGCCTCCGCGCTTAAATGGGCGCATCTCACCCGTCCAGGTGCGGGCACCCTCAGGGAAAAGCATCAGGCTCGCACCGCCACGCAGAGCCTCCTCTGCCTTGCGGTATGTGGCACGCGTAACACCTGCGCCGCCCTTATCTACGAAGATATATCCCGCATGCCGGCATCCTATGCCCAGGAAAGGTATCTTCTCCAGGGAACGCTTCATCATCCATCGTATCTCTGCATCCAAGTATCCGCACACGAGGAAGATATCGTATGCACCCTGATGGTTAGCGGCAAAGATATATGAACGTCCGCGTTCTATATTCTCCCTACCCTGCACCTCAACCTTGAGCAGCGAAGCACGGATGATGCTCCTGGCCCATAGGCGCGAGGCCATGCTGCCCCACCAGTCGGGACGGGTGAAGACACCCAGGCTGAAAGGCAACAGCCCCTTCAGCCAACCCGTCAGAGGACACATAACGGCCATAGTGGTGCCAGCAAATACAGATGCAAAAAACATCACTGGAGCAAGGACGAATATTTGGTATACCTTAAACATTAATTCTTAACACCTCTCAACTAAATCATTAACTTATTGAAGGTCTCGCAGAAAACGCAGAAAACGCGGAAACGCCTCGTTCGGGATTCAATTCTCAATTTGTAGTCTCCTTGTCTTCGTTTTCGTTTTCGTCTTCGTAGAGGCTGAAAGCCTCGTTTCGTAGGTGCAAAGCACCGCTTCGTAGGGACGAATGTCCCGCTTCGTAGTCAGGGACGTGGGCGTCTCGCCCGCGACAATTTTCAATTCGTCAATCTCATGGTCGGGGTGGGGCTTCACTGTTCAATTAAACAACACCGCTTCACCATGAACATCCCTATTCACCTGACCATCCTGGTATGCAACCTGCCCATTGAGCAGCGTAGTCTGAACCTGCCAGTGCATCTGGCGCCCTTCAAGGGGACTCCATCCACAACGGCTCAGAATGCAGTCAGGAGTAATTGTCCAGGGAGCATCCATACGTTTCACTATGGCGATGTCGGCCTTGTAGCCCTTGCGAAGGAATCCACGCCCCTCAACACCGAAGAGCGTTGCGGGGTTATGGGCCATCAGCCTTACCATCTGTTCTATTGTCAGCACTCCCTCATCAACGAGCGACAGCATGCTGACGAGTGAGAACTGCACCATCGGCATTCCCGACATCGCCTTGGCCGCACCTCCTGCCTTCTCCTCAATGAGATGTGGCGCATGGTCCGTACCGATGGTGGTGATGGTGCCGTCGGTGAGTGCTCGCCGCAGAGCCTCACGGTCGAGGAACGTCTTTACTGCGGGGTTGCACTTTATGCGCGAGCCCAGGGTGTCATAGTCCACCACCGAGAAGAGCAGATGTGCTACAGTAGCCTCACACGTCACCGGTGCCTGGGCAGCACGCACCATCTCCAGCTCGCGTGACGTCGTCACATGAGCTATATGGAAACGGGTATGGTGTCTTTCGGCAAGACGTATGCCCAGCTCCGAAGACTTCACGCAGGCCTCCTCATCGCGGATGAGAGGATGGAGCCTCACGTCAGGGTCGTCACTACCTGTCAGCTGACGGTAATAGGCCATACGCTGACTGATGGTCTCCGTATCTTCGCAATGGGCCATCAGCGGCAGGTCCTTCTCTGCAGCGAGGGCGAAGACTTCGTCGAGGGCCTGCTCGCGGTCCACAAGCATATTGCCCGTAGAAGACCCCATGAAGAGTTTTATTCCAGGCACGCCATGCACATCCAGTTGCCGCAGCTCGCCCACATTATCGTTGGTAGCTCCGGGAAAGAAGGCATAGTTCACGTGCATCTTATAGCGCCCCGTCTCCTGCTTCTGCCTCAGCGCCTCAAGCGTGGTGGTCTGAGGCTTGGTGTTGGGCATATCGAAGACGGTAGTGACGCCTCCTGCGAGGGCTGCCAGGCTCTCGCTGTCCATATCGGCCTTGTACGTCAGGCCGGGCTCACGAAAATGAACATGCGAATCGATGATGCCGGGTAACACCATGCTGCCCGTTGCGTCTATAACAAAATTCAAGGAATCAATGCCGTCAGCACTGATCCCTCCTGGTATGATATCTCGTATCACGTCATCGTCAATGATGATGTCAGCCCTCTGCTGCTCACCGTCATTGACAATGGTACCTCCGTGTATTAGTGTAGTCATTCTTTCGCGGGTTGAGCCGGTCGAGCCAACTCGTTAGGTGTAGGTCCCTGTGGAAGCGGCGTAGTGGGCATAGGGGGTGGGGCCACCTCGGTCACGCCGGTCATGATATTCTGATTCTCATGGGCTATCTTCATGTATTCCTTCACATAGGGCGCATTCTTGAATTCTTCTGTAGCTTTCGTCATCAGGGCCTCTATCCATGGTGTGAGGGTGGGATACTGATAGCTGCTGGTGGCCATCTCAAAGACGTAAGGCCCGAGACAGTTGTTGAAGTTCTCTGAGATGAAAGTGGTAATAAGCTTGTCCTCCTGCAGCAAGAGGTCACGCTCCTTTTGTGCCAGACGGGCGTTGACCTCGTCCATATCCTCGCCATTCATGATTGCCTGGCTCTGCTCGTGAGACAAATCCTGCAGCTGGAACAACAGCTGCTGATACTTCTCGTTGAAGACAGCCAGCGTGTCGTTAAGGGGAGTACCCTTGCATACCTGCTTCTGCGAGTTGAGCGTAACGGTGATGTCACCGTCCTCCAATACGACGGGGATGACGGGCATATTGTCAAGATACAGGGCAACGACGCGCACCGTATCCAATGAACCATGAAACTTGAACTTGCCGTGAACAACATCACACGAGTCCATATTCAGCAGTTCATCACCCATTACAGTCTTCAGGAAGAGCATACGCCCGTCCACATCCTGCAGGTCGGATGAACCCGTGATGCTGTATTTTGAACAAGATGTTGCTGCTATGACAGCAAATAATACAAGTAAATAATTCTTCATAAAACCTTTCGGCATTCTGATAATAAGATAAAATAGTAATGCAAAGGTATGCAGAATTATCGAACTAAAAAAATTAAATTAATGCTCTTTTAAGAAATCAATATGTGTTTAAGCATTTTTTATGTTATAAGAGCCTTGCGTTATGATTTATAAACAAATAGCATAACGCTCCTTGTAGCCATCATTAGCTGTTCTGCTCCTTCTTCAGCTCGTAAGCTATCCTGTGTGTGGTATACATCTCGAGCAATGCGGCGATGAGCAGTGCCACCACCCAGTTGTTGTTCACGTAACGCAGATAATTGTTATATCCGTCAACGCTCGTCGCTACGTATGGGAAGATGATGCGGAACACATTCTCAAGCAGCAACAGGGCAGCAATGATAAAGCAGGCATCGGCAATGAGCATCGTCCTGCGAAGGCGCTTGATGACGAAGTTGCTGCCCGTATATACGTTCTGTGCCTGCATGGCCACGAACGCCACAGCCCCTATGGCAAAGACGATGGCGGCCACCTTGGGCATCAAGCCGAAGACCACACACCCCGTACCTGTCACCATTAACGTCCCGCCTATGGCAAGGATTATCGATTGAAGCCGGCTCAGTTCGTTCATTGCTCCTCTGTTGGTTTATAATATTCGTTGCTGAGAACAAAGACATCCTCGTCAGGATGCTTCATGAAGTATTTCTCACGCGCTATGCGTTCCACTCCCTTATGGTTCGACTGCAAGGCACGAAGGCGCAAAGAGTCACGCTCAAACTGCTGCTCATACTCCTCCAGCTCCTTCGTCACCTCCGACAGGCGCACCTGCAGCTGCATAAAATGAAGCAGACTGTTCTCGCCGACAAAGCCGATGAGCAGCAATCCCAGCACTATTGTTATAAGATACTTGTGCCGGGACAAATACGACCATATGTTATTAGCTTTTCCCAACTTAATGTTTAATACTTAATGCTTAAAGCTTAACGCTTAAAGCTTAAAGGTACGTGGGCATCCTGCCCGCGACAACAACGTCCCGCTGACGATGATAAGGTCTCGCAGAAATCGCAGAAAACGCAGAAATCTTCGTAGGTCTGAAAGGCCGTTTCGTCTTCGTAGGTGCAAAGCACCGTTTCGTAGCCAGGGACGTGGGCGTCTCGCCCGCGATAATTTTCAATTTGTAGATGTCTCGCAGAAAACGCAGAAAACGCAGAAATCTTCGTAGGCCTGAAAGGCCGTTTCGTCTTCGTAGGTGCAAAGCACCGTTTCGCCCCCAGGGACGTGGGCGTCTCGCCCGCGACAAATCCTAATGCTTAATGCTTAAAGCTTAAAGCTTAACGCTTAAATAATGTACTGCGACGATATCGACTCGTTATTCAGGCAGCGGCGAATAGTCTCAGCAAACATCTCTGCTACGCTGAGCTGCTTCACCTTTGCGCAACGGTGCGAATAAGGAATAGAGTCGGTAAAGACAATCTCCTCAATGGCAGAGTTCTGCACCCTCTCGCTTGCCGGACCTGACATCACACAGTGGCTGGCAACGGCACGCACGCTGCGCGCTCCGGCCTCCTTCATAATGTCGGCAGCCTTGGTGATAGTACCGGCAGTATCCACCATATCGTCAACGATAACGACATCCTTGTCCTTCACGTCGCCGATAATCTGCATCTCGGCAACGACGTTGGCACGAGCACGTGACTTGTTGCACATCACCAGCGGACAGTCAAGATACTTGGCATAGCTCTTGGCGCGCTTCGCACCGCCCACGTCGGGAGAGGCGATGACTAGATCCTTCAGTTTCAGGCTCTCCAGATAAGGCAGCAGTACGCCCGAGCCATAGAGATGGTCCACAGGCACATCGAAGAAACCCTGTATCTGGTCGGCATGCAGGTCCATCGTGATGAGACGGTCGATGCCGGCAACGCTCAGCAGGTCGGCAACCAGCTTAGCGCCGATGCTCACACGGGGCTTATCCTTACGGTCCTGACGAGCCCAGCCGAAATAAGGGATGACCGCATTGATGGTCTTGGCCGAAGCACGCTTGGCTGCGTCAATCATCAACAACAGCTCCATGAGGTTGTCAGAACTGGGGAACGTGCTCTGCACGAGGAAGATATCCCTGCCGCGTATACTCTCTTCATAACTGACGGCAAACTCACCGTCGCTGAATTTTGTCATAACGGTATTGCCGAGCGAACAGCCGAGACTGGCACAAATCTTCTCTGCCAAATAACGGGTAGCGGTACCCGAGCATACCATGAAATTTTTCTCTTCTGCCATTATATCTATATTTTTTTCTTTCTTGACTTCGTCAACCCCAGGGACGTGGGCGTCCCGCCCGCGATAACATCTCCCTCTGGGGAGGGCCGGGGCGGGGCTTCAATTTTCAATTCGTCCCCCCACTCTCACCCTACGGCTTTCTTGAGCCTGCGGAAATGATTAATGAGCTCATGGAAATTGAGCTCATGCTGAATATTGAACCTGTTCCACAAATCCCCGCATATCACCACACCGCCGAAACCCAAGTCCTTGGCCTGTTGGATGCTCTCCAGGCTCATGCCGCCAAGAGCGTACACGTGACGGTCTATGAGGCCCTTCTTGCGCGCCTCCACCATCTCCTCCACCGTCAGGGAGGCTTTCACACCGTCGTGAAGCGAGTCAAATAGCGAATGGAGCATCACATAGTCGCATTGCTTCTTCATCTCCTTCAGGTCGCTAATTCTATTAGTGGTACGCGTAACGTGCCTGCGAAAGCCTTCCGGAACGGGAGCATCGGGATCATCGATGTGAATGCCGCGAAGATCATATTCCTGCTTCAGATAGTAGTTCTGATGAACCACAATCTTGCCATACTTATTTGATGGCAATAAAGACAGCAAACGCTCCGCATACAGCGGCTCAGAAGCCGGCTTATTGATATGCAGAACATCCATACCCTCATCAAACAGGGCCGTCAGTATCTTGTCCTCTTCCACGAAAAACGTGGGCAGAGTCTGAATAATTAACTTCATTTCGGATGCAAAAGTAAGCAAAAAAAACCAAACGGCCAATGATATAAAAGAGAAACTTGACGGAGCATCGAAAAAATTATAATAAATTAATCTTATTAGCATGTTATACGAAAAAAAACTACAAAAAATTTTGTCAATTCAGAAAAAAGCTATACCTTTGCACCCGCAAAACCAACGAGCGGAGCAGCGAGAGCCATTAAGCTTGCTTATTTGGCCGAGTCGCGAAGCTCGAAGACAAAGTCAACATGGTGCCCGTAGTTCAGTTGGTTAGAGCGTCAGATTGTGGTTCTGAATGTCGTCGGTTCGAGCCCGACCGGGCACCCCAAAA
>CAJOOC010000164.1 GCA_905236165.1 uncultured Prevotella sp.
AACGGGCGATAAACTCTTGCAAAATAAAAGGGGAACTTTTAGGTTGTAAAAGGGCAACTTTTAGGAGGTAAAAGAGTAACTTTTAGGCGGTAAAAGAGTAACTTTTACAAGGCAATAGACCGTCTATTGCAACACTCTGAATACCAGTTTATTACGAAGGCTATTCCAGACTGCGACAGACAGCTGCGGCCCGGACATCCCCGCAGTGTCCACTTCGCGCCATGTCAA
Organism: uncultured Prevotella sp.; assembly: GCA_905236165.1. Lineage (GTDB taxonomy): Bacteria > Bacteroidota > Bacteroidia > Bacteroidales > Bacteroidaceae > Prevotella. The sequence continues at coordinate 229 of CAJOOC010000164.1, forward strand.
TTTTGTTATAACAAGAGATGGCAAGGTCTGCGCACTGATATTCACATTACGCATTATTCTCTACCACGCTCCGAGCTTCTTGCGCTCCGTTGGAGAACCTACTTCTGTGCTGCCAAGATGTAGTGTTTTACCTTCTCAACAGCATGATGGTAGTTGGCTTTGAGTCCTCCTTCTGACGTTCCGAGGATTTGGCTTATCTCGCTATATTGCATGTTTTCGTAGTATTTCATGGTGAATGTCACCCTTTGTGCTTCGGGTAGGGTGTTGATGGCTTCGCGAAGCAGTCGCTCGATGTCATCGCCGTCAAAGTACTGGTCGTTGAAGTCCGTATGCATGCTGCTGGCAGTTCTGAGCGCCTCAGGGTCGGAGGTGTCGCCCTGGTGCTTCTTCTGCCTCCTGAGATAGTCGATGGCCTCGTTGACAGCCACACGATGCAGCCACGTGCTGATTTTCGAGTCGCCGCGGAACTCATCGAGTTTCTTCCATACCTTGAGGAACGTGTTCTGCATCACATCGTCGGTATCTTCGTGTGTACCAACGATATGACGCACTACCCAGTAAAGTTTCTCGCTATATTGATTGACAAGCATGGTGAAAGCGGCCTCCCTTTCGGAAGGATTGGCAAGTGCTTTCAGTAACTGCTGCTCGTCCATTCGCTATCTGCCCAGCTTGTTATCTGCCCAGCAGCCAATTGTTATCTGCCCAACAGGTTGATTTTCTTTGAAACGTTGCCGACCTTAACGGGGTAAGCTCCCTTAGGCAGATGGCTGAGGTCGATGTATTTCTCCTGTGAGTCAATCTTCACCGTCATTACCTCCATGCCGATAAGATTGTAGACATGCAGGGTCTTTCCTATTGCTCCGGTGACGCAAACCACATTGCCCCGGAAGGATATCTTAACCTGCTGAGCTTCCACATCGATAAGCTCGATGCGAGCCGAGGCATCAGCAATGAATGCGGGCATGCTGTTCAGCATTAATGTTAGGAGGGATATGGTCAGGATATGTCGCATGTCTCTATTTTTGGAGTTATATGATGTCTTATTTTCTGCAAAGTTACAAAATTCTTTTATAATGGTCGTAACGTTGAAGTGGAAAAATGTTGTGCTGTTAAGTTTTTTTAACTCTACTACGGAATTCTGACAGTATTATTGCCGTTGCTACAGATACGTTTAGGCTTTCGGGCGAGCCTGTTGCGGCGCTTTCGGCTTTTGCTGCAGCAAACGATGGGATAAGGAGCCTATGGGTGAGTAACGTCCTGACTTCCTGCGAGATACCATTACCCTCGTTGCCCATCACGATTACGCCGCCCGGCGTGAGGTTTTGGGTGTAGATGTCTTCGCCGTCGAGCAGGGTGCCGTATATGGGTGTGTCTTTTGGAAGTGACTGGAGGAATTCTGGCAGGTTGGTGTAGTGTATCCCTACCCTTGCTATGCTTCCCATCGTGGCCTGCACCACCTTGGGGTTGTAGACGTCGGCGGTGTCGGGGCTGCATACTATGTCGGTGATGCCGAACCAGTCGGCGCTGCGTATGATGGTGCCCATGTTTCCCGGGTCCTGCACGCCGTCGAGGCAGAGCAAGAGTGAAGATGGCGGTGGTGTCTGCGATGATATCGCAGACTCTCTGACGGAGGAGGGACGTGAGGATGGGAGTGGTGATGTCTTTGGTATTGGGAAGACAGCCAGCACCTGTGACGGATGCTGGAGGAGGCTTGCGCGTCGCAGTTCTTCGTCGGTGACTTCCATGATTTCTGCCTGACATCCTGCTGGCTTCGTCCATTCCTCTGTGGCAAGCAGCATGCGTGGTTGCCAGCCTGCCCTGAGCATGTCGCCGACGCTCTTGTGACCCTCTACTACAAAGGCTCCCTCAAGCCGACGGTATTTCTTCTGCTCAAGGGAGTGGATATATTTTATTGTTGCTTTGCTTAACATTATTGGCGACAGGAATAGAGTTTCTTCGCGATTGTTCGGATTACTGATAGAGGTAGCGCTTGATGCTCTTCTTCGGTGTCTTCTCGAATTCTTCGTCGTGGATCTCGATGTGCTTCACCTTACAGTATGCGGGCTGTGAGTTGTTGAGCACTTCCAGGTTGTGGTTCATGAGTTTCTCCACATCTTCGCTCGACATGTTCTGTGCCATGCAGGCTTCGATGTCGGGATGAACGAGTGCGATGAGCTTGCTGTCGCGCTGCACTACGATGCTCTCCATCACCATCGGCAGGGAGTTGAGTGCGTCTTCTATCTCTTCGGGGAAGATGTTCTGTCCTGATGGTCCGAGGAGCATATTCTTTGAGCGTCCCTTGATGAAGACGTTACCTTTCTTGTCCATGATGCCCAGGTCGCCGGTGTGATACCATCCGTTTTTGTCGATGGTCTGAGCCGTAGCCTCCTCGTTTCGGTAGTAGCCCAGCATGACGTTCATGCCTCGTGCCAGTATCTCGCCCGGCTCGCGATGCGGGTTCTTGCTGTCGATCCTCACTTCCATGTGGACGACCTCCTTGCCGCAGGAGCCTGCCTTGTGGTCTTTCCAGTCGGCATAGGTGATGATGGGTGCACACTCTGTTGCGCCGTAGCCGACGGTAATGGGGAACTTGATGTCCTTGAGGAACTGTTCCACCTCCTGGTTGAGAGCTGCTCCGCCAACGATAATCTCGTAGAGGTTGCCGCCAAAGGCGTTGTACACCTGCTGCCGGATTTTCTCCTTTATCTTGGTGCCCAGAACCGGGGTCTTCATCATCATCCTTATGGACGGGGTGAGCTTTGGGAACACCTTTTTCCTTATTATCTTCTCAATGACGAGCGGCACGGCAATGATGATGATAGGCTTCACGTCGGTGAATGCCTGGGCCACTACTGCCGGAGATGGTATGCGCGTGAGATAGAAGATGTGGCATCCCGTCACGAATTCCTTGATAAATTCGAAGGCCATACCGTACATGTGGGCCATTGGCAAGATGGAGATGGTGTTGTCGCCCGCGTTCAGCTCCTTGTCAAGCACTACTCCTGCAAAATCGAGGTTAGACCACAGGGCGCGATAAGGTATCATCACGCCTTTTGAGAAGCCCGTGGTGCCTGAGGTGTAGTTGATAAGTGCCAGTTCATCAGGACTTTGCTCCTTGTAGTAGCTGATGAACTCCTTTCGGAAATACTTGGGATATTTCTCGCCAAAGAAGCGGTTGAGGTTCTCGCGTGCGTTGGTGAGCTTCTCTGAGCGCGATATCATGAGCGAGTAGTCCGGAATGTTGACGATGCCTTCAAGGTCGGGCATCTTGTCGGGGTCTATCTGCTGTGCCACTACGTCGCCCACAAAGAGCAGTCGTGCACCAGAGTGGTTGACGATATGGTGTATCTGTTCGGCGGTAAACTCATGCAGTATGGGCACCGCCACGGCACCATAGGTGAGTGTGGCGAGGAAGGCAACTGCCCAGTTGCTCATGTTTCGGCCACAGAGGGCTATCTTGTCGCCACGCCGGATGTCGCTGTTCTCGAAAAGAATGTGCAGCTTCTCGATTTTGCGGGCTACATCCTGATATTGAAGTGTCGCACCCTTGTAGTCGGTCAGAGCATCTAAATTCCAGTGTTTTATGATACTCGATTCGATACACTCATTGAAACTAGGAATCTTTTCCATAGTGATAGAATGCTTTGTCTTATTCTGATTGAACATGTTCACAATAGTTTTTTATTCCGGCGTCCAGACCAAATGCGTGTGGCGGCATTTTGGGTTGGCGTCGGTGCACAGTTTTTCTAATTATGTGCAAAGGTAAAGTTTTTTTTGCACACTAACAAACAAAAGTGTGCAATTCTTCAAAAAAATATATAATAATGTTCGTAAACGGCATGATTTTGATATTTTTTTTGTACTTTTGCAACTAAATTGTAAAAATAAAGGCGATAAAATGGGAATATTCGGTTTCTTTAACAAAGAAAAGAAGACAGTACTTGACAAGGGTCTTGAAAAGTCGAAGCAGAGTGTGTTTGACAAGATTGCCCGTGTTGTTGCAGGCAAGGACAAAGTTGATGACGATGTTCTTGACGACCTTGAGGAGGTGCTCATCACCAGCGATGTCGGCGTTGATACAACGCTGAAGATAATAGAACGCATCGAGGCCCGTGTGGCTCGCGACAAATATGTCTCCACATCGGAGCTGAACAATATCCTTCGCGAGGAAATAGTGGAGCTGTTGGCAGAGAACAACACCTCTGACACCGACTCATGGGACCTACCCAGTGACCATAAGCCATACGTGATACTCGTCGTTGGTGTCAACGGTGTTGGCAAGACCACGACGATAGGCAAGCTGGCGTGGCAGTTCAAGGAGGCTGGCAAGAAGGTTGTCCTTGGTGCTGCCGACACGTTCCGTGCTGCTGCCGTAGAGCAGCTGTGCATCTGGGGTGAGCGAGTGGGCGTCCCGGTGGTGAAGCAGGCAATGGGCAGCGATCCGGCCAGCGTGGCCTTCGACACCCTTTCTTCGGCTAAGGCCAACGGCGCCGATGTGGTGATAATCGACACCGCAGGTCGCCTTCACAACAAGGTGAACCTGATGAATGAGCTGAAGAAAATCAAGGAGGTGATGAAGAAAGTTCTTCCCGAGGCTCCTGACGAGGTGCTTCTCGTGCTCGACGCCTCAACGGGTCAGAATGCCTTTGAGCAGGCGAAGCAGTTTGCTGCCGTCACCCAGATAAGCAGCCTCGCCATCACGAAGCTTGACGGCACGGCGAAGGGCGGTGTGGTGATAGGCATCTCCGACCAGCTCAAAGTCCCTGTTAAGTTCGTGGGACTCGGTGAGGGCATGAAGGATTTGCAACTCTTCAACCGCCGTGAGTTTGTGGATTCACTCTTCGGTAACGACAAATAACGCTAGATGCAGCAACAGATAGACATCATAACGATGGGTTGCTCGAAGAACCTCGTCGACAGCGAGACATTGCAGCGCCTTTTCCAAAAAGAAGGGTACCGCTGCGTGTTGGATGCCGATGTGGTGAGGGGTAATATTGTTGTCATCAACACCTGCGGCTTCATTGAGGATGCCAAGCAGGAAAGCATAGACACCATATTACAGTTCGCAAAAGCCAAGGAAGAGGGAGCCATCGATGCCCTGTACGTCATGGGATGTCTCTCGCAGAGGTACAAGGCGGAACTGGAAGAGGAGATACCTCAGGTGGACAAATACTACGGTAAGTTCGACTATAAGGGTCTTGTTGCCGACATGCGAGAAGCTCGAGGCACCTGCGTTGCGGCAGGTGATGCCGCGAAGACCACATCGGCAAAGCGTAACACCACCTATTCTTCGGCAACGTGCTACATAAAGATTTCCGAAGGCTGTAACCGCAAGTGTGCCTACTGCGCCATCCCTCTCATGACCGGGCAGCACAAGAGCCGCAGCATAGAGGACATCCTCAACGAGGTGCGCGAGAGAGTCAGCGAGGGCGTGAAGGAGTTTAATGTCATTGCCCAGGAACTGACCTATTATGGCATCGACCTTGACGGAAAGCGCCACATAGCCGAACTGGTAAGCAGGATGGCCGACGTGAAGGGCGTGAGATGGATAAGGCTGCACTATGCATATCCTAATCATTTCCCGATGGAGCTGCTTGCCGTGATGCGTGAGAAGAAGAACGTGTGCAAGTATCTTGACATCGCCCTTCAGCACATCTCCACCCCTGTCCTTGAACGCATGCAGCGACATACGACGAAGGAGGAGACGATGGAGCTCATCACTCGCCTGAGACAGGAGGTGCCGGGCATCACGCTGAGAACGACGCTGATGGTAGGCTATCCCGGAGAGAGCGACGAGGAGTTTGCCGAACTGGTGGAGTTCGTGAAATGGGCCCGCTTCGAGCGTATGGGAGCCTTTGCCTATTCAGAGGAGGAGGGCACCTACAGCGCCGAGCATTACGAAGACAACGTGTCGGAGGACGTGAAGCACCAGCGCCTTGACAAGCTGATGAGGATACAGCAGCGTATCTCCTCAGAGCTGATGGAGGAACGTGTGGGACAGGTGCTCCCCGTCATAATCGACCGCAGGGAGGGCGACTGGTACATCGGACGCACAGAGTTCTCCTCGCCCGAGATAGACCCCGAGGTACTCATTCCGGCAGAGGAGAGGCAACTCAGGCGCGGTTGTTTCTATAATGTGAAAATTACCGGAGCAGAAGAGTTCGACCTCTATGGCAGCGTAGTGAAATAGGAATAAAAATAAAATAAACATACAATCATCGTGAACAACAAAGAGTTTATAGCGGCCTTGTCGAAGATGACAGGATACAAGTCTGATGTGACACAGAATATGGTGCGCACAGCCGTCTACTCTATAGTGGATGAGTTGAGCATGGGACAGTCGGTGAGTATTAGTGGCCTTGGAACCTTTGAGGTGAAGAAGCGCATGGAGCGCATCATCAATAATCCCGGAACAGGCCAGAAGATGCTTGTGCCACCGAAACTCGTTACAAACTTCAAACCCTTTTCCACTCTTAAAGAGAAAATTAAAACCAACAGTTGAGACAGATGGCTACGATAAAAGACATAGCTAAACTACTGATGTCCCGCCATAAGGTGAAGAGCGCCGATGCCGAACGCTTCCTTCAACAGATGGTAGAGGTTATCAATGAGGGCCTGCTTCGGGATCGTGTGGTAAAGATCAAGGGGTTCGGCACCTTTAAGCTGCAGGCTGTCAAGGAGCGTGCCAGCGTTAATGTGCATACCGGCGAGAAGGTGGTGATAGGAGAGCACGACAAGGTGACCTTCACCCCCGATAGCGTGATGAAAGAGATTGTCAACAAGCCGTTCTCACAGTTTGAGACGGTGGTGATTGATGATGACAGCGCATTGCTCAAGGAGGGCGCGCTGACAGAAGACTTTGATGACGCCGACGAGGAACTGGAGGTATCAGAGGCTTCGGAAGAGGTTGCTGCACCCGAAGTGAGTGCAGTCCCTGAGGAGACTGTTACTCAGGAAGAGATGGTTGTTCAGGAAGAGGTCGCTGCACCCGAAGAAACAGAGGCTCCGACAGCTCCAGAAGAACCGGTAGAACCTGAAACTCCTGTAATGCCAGTAGGTTTGGCTGACTTCGCAGAGCCATCAGTTCCAGCAGAGCCCGAAACTCCAGCAGAGCCCGAAACTCCAGCAGAGCCTGAAGTTCCGGTGGAACCAGAGATACCGGAAACTCCTGAAGCCCCTGTTACTCCAGTAATGTCAGAGGCTGCGGAAACTCCCAAGGAGCCTGTTGCTGTCAAGGAGACCATAGAGGTTAAGGCCGAGAAGATAATGGTGGTTGCCGATAGCGTTACCGTTGTGGCCAAGGACAGAGATAACGTTAACGTTAACGTTAACGATAACGAAAACGAAAACGATAACGAAAACGAAAACGATGACGTTAACGTTAACGATAACGACAACGAAAACGAAAACGAAGCTGTTGCAACAGGTAATAAAAATGAAGATGTAAGCGACGAGGCAGACAGTCTGGTTGCTACTGTTACAGAAACCAAGAAGACTTCAGAAGAGATGGAAGAAAAGAAATGCAAGTATTGTGATGCACTAAAATATGCAGCTATAGCGATAGTGTTCTTTGCCCTGGGATATCTCGCAGGCGCAGAAGGTTTGTTCTCATCATTGGGAAGGAGAACGGCAATGATAGTAGACTCTGTCAAGGTCAAGCATCCGGAGATTCTGCCTGATACGACAGCCACCGAGGATGCCGAGGAAGATACGGCAGGGGTTACATCAGCGGAAAAAGCATCGAAGACTGCTGCCAAGCCTGCGACCAAGGAGACTGCCAAGCCTGTCACTAAGGAGACCGCCAAGCCTGTTACTAAGGAGACTGCCAAGCCTGTCACTAAGGAGACCGCCAAGCCTGCTGCGGATAACCCCCTTACCCAGTATAACAATGACTTCCGCGTGAAGACTGGAGCATACTATATCATCGGTACAGAGACGGAGGTGACTGTCCAGAAGGGTCAGACGCTACGCTCTATCTCCAAGGCCTATCTCGGTCCGGGAATGGAATGCTATGTTGAGGCATACAACGGTGTGAAGGAGGTAAAGGCCGGTCAGAAGATAAAGATACCGAAGCTGAAGATGAAGAAACTGAAGAAGTAACTTAAGGTGGGTTCTATTAATTAGCTTTGTCAGATTTTTGATTTTGTTTCGAGTGCAGAGTGGCAGTTTCTTGATGGAGCATAGCGGGC
>CAJOOC010000165.1 GCA_905236165.1 uncultured Prevotella sp.
GGTACGCTCAAGTCCCTGGGTACAACAAATTGAACACCCTACTTCCACAATTTGAATTACTTGATATTATCTACCATGCGGAAGAGCCTGTTCCAGCGTACTCCGTCTGCGAGTCCGCTGCGGTCAGGGTCGCTCGACCACCAGATGAATATCGGCTTACCCACGATATGGTCCTCAGGTACGAAGCCCCAGTAGCGTGAGTCGGCGCTGTTGTGGCGGTTGTCACCCTGCATCCAGTAGTAGTCCATCTTGAAGGTATACTCCTTCGCCTCCTTGCCGTTGATGAGAATCTTGCCATCATCGGTCACGGTGAGGTCGTTGCCTTCATACACCCTGATAGGACGCTCATAGATAGGCAGGTTCTCCAATGTAAGCTTGACAGACTTGCCCTTGGCAGGAATCCATACCGGACCGTAGTTGTCGCGGGTCCAGCCATAGCGTGCATTGAGGGGATAGATGTCGCCGACGGTCTTGGAGGTGTTGAGCGAAACGCTCTTCACCAGGTCCTTACGTGAGAGCATCGCCTTGTAGGCCTTTTGCGTCAGTGGCATATAGCCGTACTGGTTCAGCTGCACAAGGTCCTCCTGCGTGATGCCGTTCTCCTTGATAAACTCCTCTGGAAGGCGTTCGTTCAGCTTCACGATGTATGTATACTGCACATTGTCGGGCTCCTTGTTTGGTTTGCCGTCAAGATATACGATGCGGTCTTTTATCTGCAGCGTCTGTCCTGGCAGACCCACGCAGCGCTTCACGTAGTTCTCCCTGCGGTCAGCGGGGCGCGACATGAGCACTCCATATTCGTTAGGCTGGCTGAGGAGATAGGTGCGGCCAGCATTATATACCGTCTCGTAGTACTTGCGCAGCTGCAGTGGAGAGAGCGAATCGGGGTTGATGTTCAGGCCGTTCTTCTCCAGTATCAGCGTGCCATAGCCATAGCACATCTGATAGTAGTCCTGTGGCTGCCACTGTGGTTCGCTTACCACGGTGTCGCCGGCAGGAAAGTTGAACACTACGATGTCGTTGACCTGCACCTTTCCAATTCCTGGTGCACGACGATAGTCCCACTGTGGCCAGTCTATGTATGACTTAGTGTTGATGACCGGCATGGTGTGCTGTGTCAGCGGCATGGATAATGGCGTCTGCGGTATGCGCGGACCATAGCTCACCTTCGATACGAACAGATAGTCACCCGTCAGCAGCGATTTCTCAAGAGAGCTGGAAGGGATGACATAGTTCTGGAAGAAGAAGAGGTTGATGAAGTATACGGCAACGAGTGCGAATACCAATGCATCCACCCACGACATTATCATGCGCATGGGGTTCTCAAGGTCTTTCCACCAGTCCCAGCGTATCTTACGCGAGATGTATGCATCGTAGATGAACGGTATTACGATGAGTCCCAGCCAGCTCTTCAGCCACCAGAGGAACAGCAGGTATAGTGCCAGGACGATGATGAACTTCGTCCATTGCACCTTCATGTTTGGTTGATTCTTTACTTTCATTACGTTCTCCGTTGCTACGGTCAGAAGTTGAACATGTCATCAATGGTGAGCAGTCCCGTGTGCTGCGCGGTATATTCGGCAGCGAGGACTGCACCCAGTGCGAAGCCCTGACGTGTGTGGGCGCTATGGGTGATGGTGATGAAGTCGGCAGGAGAGTCGTAGGTCACGGTGTGAATGCCCGGCACTTCGCCCTGGCGTATGTCGTCAATGCGCAGTATCTCGGGTGCTGTCTCGTGCAGTGCCCACTTCTCCTTGCGCTCCAGGCGTTCCACAATCTGGTCGGCAAGGGTGATGGCCGTGCCCGATGGTGCATCGAGTTTATGCACATGGTGGGTCTCAACCATGTTGACATCATACTGTGGGAAGCCATTCATGATTTTTGCAAGATACTTGTTGACAGCCGAGAAGATGGCTACGCCTACTGAGAAGTTGGAGGCCCAGAAGAGGGTCTTGCCTTCATTCTGACATGCGTTGCGCACCTCGTTGCCGTGGTCTTTGAGCCAAGCCGTAGTGCCGCTGACAACCTTCACGCCCTTTGACCAGGCCTTGAGGTAGTTGTCGTATGCCACCTTGGGGTTGGTGAACTCTATCGCTACATCGGCAGAAGCAAACTCGGGAGAGTCGAAGTCCTGCTGGTTGTCGATATCGATGATGCTTACTATTTCGTGGCCACGGGCAATGGCTATCTGCTCTATCATCTTGCCCATCTTGCCATAGCCTATAAGTGCTATCTTCATTGTCGTTTCTTGGTTATGGTTTAACGTTGTCGCGTTATTTCGTTATCACGTTATTTCGTTATCACGTTATAACGGTTTATTTTTCTGAATATGCCGCTGCTTCGGCTGCTGCGATGATGTCCTCCCTCGACTGCTCCTCTGCCGTGAGGTCGTCAAGGGTCAGCGCATCCACCGTCTGTTCAGCCTCGGCCACTCGCTGTGCCTGCATAGTGTGCATGCGGCTCTGAGGTGCGCTTTCCGATGTGATATCCTCGCCTCTGCCCTGTGATGCGGCAGGGGTCTCTGACGGGTTCTTCAGCACTATGTCGTTCTCGGCCTCCACATCTGGGGCAGCCACTGCCGGCGATTCTTCCATCTGTGTGCGGGCTGACTTGGCAGCGAAGATGCTGTCCTGGAACGCCATGTCGTTGCGCAGCTTCTTCAGCGTCTGCTCTGAGGCCAGCTGCTGCGCTTCCTTCTTCGAGAAACCCTCGGCAGTACAGCCGTCAACGCCTTCCAATACAGTGGTATACACAAACTTAGGTGAGCCGTTCCTGTCCTGAGTCTGGTCTTCCAGACGATACTCCAGTTTGATGCGGTTCTTCTGCGACCATTCCAGTATCTTCGACTTGAAATTGACCTCTTTGTAGGCCACCCTGTCGATGTCGAGGAACTTTTCCATCACCTTGTCTTTCCAAAACTTCATACATGCATCGTAGCCATGGTCCAGGTAGAGTGCCCCCACGATAGCCTCAAAGGCATTGCCGCCCATGTAGTTGTTGTGTGAGGCAGAGCGTCCTGAGGCCATGATGAGCCTTGTCAGTCCCATCTCCTTGGCCAGCTTGCCCAGAGTCTCGCGCTGCACCAGTTTGGAGCGTGTATTGGTGAGGAAGCCCTCTGGCTTGCCGGGATAACGCTGGTATACCAGGTCGCCCACTACGGCATCAAGGATAGCATCGCCCAGGAACTCCAGACGCTCGTTGTTCAGCTGTTTGCCCAAGCCTCCCTTATTGTTCTGGTCCTGGTATTTGCTGCTGTTCCGGCGTCCCTTGCGGCCTCCACGGCCATTGCGAACGTTGCCGTCGTCGCCTGCATCCTTGTCCTTGCGCGCTACCTTGCCCCTCTTGCCTTCGAGTACGGCCAGCTCCTGAGCTGTAGCTCTGTGCCCCAGACTCTTATGCATCAGGGCCACCTTATAATATGTTATCTTATGCGGAAGGATGCCAAGGATGTCGTATAAAGCCAAATAAAGCTCCTTTTCCTTGCGGAAGGGAAGCTTTATTCGTTCGATAATATTACTCAGCATACTTCTTGAAGATGACGCATGCGTTGTGTCCTCCAAAGCCGAAGGTGTTGCTGAGGGCTGCTCTTACCTCCCTCTTCTGCGCCTTGTTGAATGTGAAGTTCATGTTATAGTCAATCTCCGGATCCTCGTCGCCCTCCTCATGGTTGATGGTAGGAGGCACGATGTCTTCCTGTACTGACTTGACACACGCCATAGCCTCCAGTGCTCCGGCAGCACCGAGGAGGTGTCCTGTCATCGACTTCGTGGAAGAGATGTTGAGCTTATAGGCCCACTCTCCGAAGAGCTCCTTGATGGCCTTGGCTTCAGAGATGTCGCCAACGGGTGTTGACGTACCGTGAACATTGATATAGTCGATATCCTCGGGCTTCATGCCTGCATCGACAAGGGCCTCCGACATCACGATTTTTGCTCCCAGTCCTTCGGGGTGTGACGCGGTGATATGGTGTGCATCGGCACTCATCCCGGCTCCTACCATCTCGCAGTATATCTTTGCACCGCGTGCCTTGGCGTGCTCCAGCTCCTCCAGTATGAGGCATGCAGCACCCTCGCCCATGACGAATCCGTCGCGTGAAGCGCTGAAAGGACGGCTGGCCTTCTGTGGCTCATCGTTGCGGGTAGAGAGGGCATGCATGGAGTTGAAGCCTCCCAGGCCTGGGTCGGTGATGACGGCCTCGGCCCCGCCGCTGACGATGACGTTAGCCTTACCGAGACGGATGAGGTTGAAGGCATCAGCCAGGGCGTTAGAAGATGAGGCACAGGCACTTGTCGTGGCATAGTTAGGACCATGGAAGCCATACTTGATGGAGATGTTTCCTGGTGCTATGTCGCCAATCATCTTTGGTATGAAGAAAGGTCCCCACTTTGGGGCATCCTTGTGTGCAGCGAAATATTCTATCTCTTCCTGCATGGTACGCAGTCCGCCGATACCGACGCCGAAGATGACGCCAACGCGGTTCTTGTCTATCGTCTCAAGGTCCATCTGAGAGTCTTCTATTGCCATCGTAGCGCTTGCCATGGCAAATTGGCAGAACTTGTCCATCTTACGGGCCTCCTTGCGATCTATCCACTGAGAGGGATCGAAGTCTTTTACCTCACATGCGAAGTGCGTCTTATAGGGTGTTGCATCAAACTGTTTGATGTTATCAGCGCCGCTGACACCAGCAAGCAGATTCTTCCACGTTTCTTCGGCAGTGAGTCCGAGGGGACTAACGGCACCAAGTCCTGTTACTACTACTCTTTTTAATTCCATAAAAATGTTTCGGGGTTCATTGATGTGGCTATGCTGCTACGGCAGGAAAGGCCTTCTATAGCGCATAGCCTGTTATAGGTGGGCTCTATTAATTCCCACTTAGAGTTTAACATTGATGGGTATTCTTCCTTTTCGGCTGCTTTTTGTTTTTATGCGTGAAATCTTGTCAAGTCTCATCGGTCATGTAGCCCGCTACGCCTTTGTTTGCAAAGGCACAGAAGTATTATCTTCTGCTCAAAGAAGGCTAAGCCTTTCTTTTCCGCTGGCCGCAGGCGCTCTTCAACTTACAATCTGTCACTGCCTAAATTACAAAAATCAGCACGAGCGAATTAATAGCACCCACCTATAAAAACAAAAGAAAGGTGATGGTTCGGTGATCATTTCACCCTACCATCACCTTTTTATCATACGTCGATTACGCATGCAAGAAATAACATTCTTTACTTGCCGGCATTCTCGATGTAAGCGATAGCATCGCCTACGGTCTGTATCTTCTCGGCCTCTGAGTCAGGAATCTGCACGTCAAACTCCTTCTCAAGCTCCATGATGAGCTCTACAGTGTCAAGAGAGTCAGCACCCAGGTCATTTGTGAAGCTTGCTTCTGGCTTTACTTCTGCTGCGTCTACACCCAGCTTGTCAACAATAATCTCTGTTACTTTTGATTGAATTTCAGACATAATGATAGTTTTTTAATTTTTAATTTGTTGTCTATTTCTGTTATCTGTATGGCCTCGGGAAACTGGTGCTTTTCCCTACCGCCTGTGGGTCATTTTTTTGAATTCGGGTGCAAAATTACTTATTTAATTCCGAACTACCAAATATTTTGTACGAAAAAGCACCTAATTATGCACATTCTACTGTGTTTTGTGCATGTTTGTTGCCGCATATCAAGCAGTTAAACCCTATTTCAGATGCTCCAAGGCGCATTTTACTATGTCGCTGTGTTCGTTCACAATCTTATAATATTCCGTCATAGTCCACAGGTCCCTTGCCATCAACGCCTTCAATTGCAGCTTCAGCTCCTTGGTCGTCTGCTGCAGCTCGGCATCGTCTTTGGGTTCTATGCCTTTCTTCTTGCCCTCGGCATAGATTTCGTCTATCAGACTCTGCGGGGTCTCATAGTTTCTCCTGAAGGCCTCCAGACCCATCTTTGACTCGGCAGCGCCGCCCTGTGGTGTGGCTCCCGTTACTCCTTCAGCGGCTGTCTCGCTTTGTGGGTTGGCTTCTTTGCCATACTGCTTGAGGAGTGCCTTGCGGTTTTTCTCGGCATATCTCAGGTTGGCATTGATGACGACGCTCTTTGCCGAGAGTTCCCTGTGGAATTTGGTATAGCGTGTGGTGTCGAGTGGCACGAAGAAGTCGGGCATCACGCCACCGCCGCCGTAGATGGTGCGGTGCTTCTTCAGCGTCTCATATTTCAGTGAGTCGGCAAAGTGTATGCTGTCGGCATTGGTAAACTCCCCATGCTTGTAGCGGTTTGCGATGTCCATAGCATAGTCCTTGTTCTTGCCTTTCTCGTACGGTTTCTGTATGCAGCGTCCCGAGGGGGTGTAGTAGTGTGCTACGGTGAGACGTATCATAGAGCCGTCGGGCAGGTCCACGGGTCTCTGCACCAGTCCCTTGCCGAAGGTTCTGCGGCCTATGATGGTGCCGCGGTCCTGATCCTGTATGGCACCGCTGACAATCTCTGCTGCTGAGGCCGAATACTCGTTGACGAGCACAACGATGCGTCCGTCGCGGAATTTGCCGTTGCCCCTGGCGCGGAATTCCTGACGCTTGGCAGAGCGGCCCTCGGTATATACGAGCAGGTCATCCTCGTCAAGTATTTCATTAAGCAATGCGGCAGCAGCCTGAAGGTAGCCTCCGCCATTATCCTCCAGGTCGAGGATGAGGTCTTTCATCCCTTCAGCCTTCAGTTTGTCGAGGGCTCCAAGGAATTCCTCATGTGTGGTGGCACCGAAGGATGACAGTTTTATATATCCCACGCCGGGACGTATCATGTAGTATGCCTCCACGGTGTTGAGAGGTATCTTGTCGCGCACCACGGTGAAATAGACTATGTCCTTGATGCCGTTTCTCTTCACGCCAATCTTCACCTTTGTGCCCTTGGGGCCGCGCAGGCGACGCATGATTTCCTCCTTCGACATCTTTACGCCGGCTATGGCGGTGTCGTTGACCGATACGAAGCGGTCGCCGGCCAGGATGCCCACCTTCTCCGATGGTCCGTCGTTGATGGTCTGTATGACGAGCAGCGTGTCGTCGAGCACGTTGAACTGCACGCCCACGCCCTCGAAGTTGCCCTGCAGCGGTTCGTTGAGGGCCTTCACTTCCTTGGGCGTAGCGTATGAAGAATGTGGGTCGAGTTTCTCTATCATGCCCTTGATGGCATCCTCAACCAGCTTCTTGTCGTCTACGCTGTCCACATACAGCTGTTTTGTGGCCATGATGGCTATGAGCATTTTCTGCAGCGTTGCGTCAGCAGCCTTCTTCTCGCCCTGTGCCATTGCCGATGTGCTCATCAGGAGCAGCATGGCAAGTAATGTGATGATATTTCGTTTTGTTGTCATATCTGTGTGAAGGGGGCCGCGCCTTCCCCCACATTATTAATGTTACGCGCGCGTATGAATTGCAATGGCCATGTCTCGTGAGTTCCGTGTCTCACTGAACATGGCCACTGTGTGCGTCAAGCCTTTCCCAAGGATCGCGCAGATATTGTAGGTTAGTTATGTTCCTTCACTATCTGTTCTTGCCTTTTAAGAAGCATTAACGGTGCAAAGTTAACACTTTATCTGCTAATAGGCAATAGTTCGCTAACTTGAGATATATCATTTCAACTGTGTTTTAACATCGCTTAACGGGTAGACGTTTGTCGGTTAAGTTCCGTTAACACTTTTCCTGTGATTTTGTGTACGCGCACAACACACACATCACAGTCATTGCACAGCCTATTTCACTATCTTCTTGCCCTGATAGATGAGCATGCCTCGGGTGCCTGGGGCTACTGGCTGGCCCATCAGGTTGTAGTAAACGTCGCTCTGCTGCACAGCACCATTGTCTTTGTTGACACTGACGATGCCTGTGCTGCCGTCGCCGTAAGTCACCTTCATGAGGAAGCAAAGTTGCTCACCGCTGTTCTTGAAGCTGAAAGATGTAACGGGAGCAAAGGTGAATGCGGCCACGTCGGGGGCGGCAGGGTCGCGAGAGACGAGCATCGTCACGCCCTCGCCGTTGGCAGAATATTTCTGGTCGCTGATGGTTGCCCAGAAGCTTGGACGGAAACCTGTGCCGGGATACTTATCATAGTTGATATTCTCTTCCTTGATGTTGACGTAAGAGTAGAACGTTACGCCTATGGCCTTCTTGCCTTCAGGAGCATAGAAGATATTCTCCGCACCGTTCGACAGTTTTATTGATGTGTACTTCTCGTCGTCAAGGGTGATGCTGGTGCCGTTCGACCATGTCTTGGCAGAATTGTTCAGCACGGCGTATGCGCCGTCCTCGAAGGAAATCACAGAGAGTCCGCTGGCATTGGTATCCACGCTGCCGTCCATGAAGTAATAGAGCTTTGCTGAACCCTCGCTGCTCTGCCGCTGCACGGTAGGGATGTTGGCCATGATATACTGTGGGTCGTTGCCCAGCGTGGCACCGGCACCCTCTGCTCCTGTCAGGTGGCCAGGCACATCGGCTGCTGCCATCAGAGTATACTGATAAGGCACCGTCACCGCCTGGCCTAATGATGCTACTACGAAGTTGTTGTAGCGGGAGGTGAGGCTGGAGCCGTTATAATTGCCCGTTAGAGGATTTTTCACTCCAGGCGCTGCGAAGTTACCCTCCACCAGGGCCTTACAATTTTCATTGATGGTCATGCCGGCGCTATTGTCTGGGCAGTTGTGGTAATTATTTAAGAGGTGTACGTAGCAGTCGCCGCACTGTGGCAGACGTCTTACGCAGCCCTCGCCCCACATATTGCGTGCAAAGGTGAGGTGGAGTATCATCTGTCCATCAGCCCAGCCGCAGCCGCAGGTGTAGGCATGTGAATAGCTGCGAGAGGTGTAGTAGAAGTGGTTGTAGGTGTATGTGGACCAGTCGCATACCTTGCTGTCCAGGGCGCCGTCTTGAGAATCTACCAGCGTGCAGTGGTCTATCCAGATGTTCTTGCCCTGATTGGTGATGAGGTCGGAGCCGTCGATGTCCACCGAACCGGGACCGATGAGCGAGAGGTTACGGATGATGATGTTCTGTGAGGTGTTCTCGATGTGGAAGATGCCGCTCCTGTTGGGGAGGGCATATACGCCGGTCTTCTGATACTGCAGTTCCATCATGGCCTTCATGGTGTAGAAGGCGCGCTCGTCCACCGACTCCTTGTATGTGCCGTCAGGCAGCGTGCCGGAAATCTGCTTCGTGCTGCTCAGTCCTTCCAGGTTCTGCTGTTTAAGATATGCTATGTCAGCATCGGTAAGGTAGAACTTCGTACAGAGACGTGCATTGTTGATGCCGATGATGGTTTTGTTCTTCACCGACGTGAGCTTCATGTTCTGCTCAATGGTGAAATCGCCGTTGGAACCGTCAAGAATGATGATGTCGTTCTTCGCAATGGCAGACTTGATTTGGTTGTCGTCGTTCTGGCCGCCGCCCAGAGCCCTCAGCGTCACAGTCTTAGCATCGGAGAAGTTACCGCCGCTGAGGGTGAAGGCCGTACCGGCCTCGTCGGAGCAGGTAGCCCAGCCAATAGGGCCGATGTTGTTGCCTGCCAACAGCGGCAGCGAAGCCACCATGCAGGCAAGGGTAAGTAAAGATTTCTTCATTGTGAGTATCATTTTGAGTTAGTTGTTTATATAGTTTCCGTATCCATTATTTTGCAAAAATACTACTTTTTTTCCAAACACCAACACACAACACGGCATTTTTCAGTTTAATTCACAAAAAATACCCCTATTTCCCCCAAAATATCCTCCATCCCGAAAAATCTTAGTACCTTTGCATCTGTTAATCTGATAATTGGCTTACGCCGCCCCGCTCTCAATGCTTCTTAAAAAGCATGCCAGTTGTTAATTTGTTAATTTGTTAATTCGTTAATTTGTTAATTTGTTAATTTGTTAATTCGAACAATGTCTTATCGTTTTCATAATGCCCGCATCCTGACGATGGAACCTGGGCGCGAGATATTCCTTGGGGAGGTGCACGTTGCCTGTTCCCGCATCACATACGTAGGCCCTGGCGACAGAGACGGGTCACATGCTGCTTCTGAAAGTGGGGAGCCTGTCACCGACATCGACTGTCGTGGCAATATCCTCATGCCGGGCTTTAAGAACGCCCATGCCCATAGCGGCATGAGCATGCTGCGCTCTCTGGCCGACGACAAGCCGCTGCATGCGTGGCTCAATGAAGACATCTTCCCCGTGGAGGCACGCCTGAGCGGCGAGGACATCTATTGGGCTTCGCAGCTCTCCGTGCTGGAATACCTTACCAGCGGCATCACAGCATGTTTCGACATGTATATGGAGCAGGAGTATGTGGCGCGCGCTATGGACGATATGGGGTTCCGCTGCGTACAGACGGGTGGTGTGAACGATTTCTCGAAGGACGTGAGGTGGATTGACTATATGTATAATAAGTACAACCAGGCGGGTTCCCTGCAGTCATACCAGCTGGGCTTCCATGCCGAATATACCACCAACATCGATAACCTGAAGACCATTGCCTCGGTGGTTCAGAAAAACCGCGCCCCGCTCTATGTTCATGCCTGCGAGACGAGGGAAGAGGTGGCGGGTTGTGTTCAGCGCTATGGCAAGACACCCGTAGCCTTCCTCGACAGCCTCGGTCTCTTCGACTACGGCGGCGGCATCTATCACGGCGTGTATATGTCAGAGGAGGATTATGAGGTGATGAAGCGTCGCGGCATGTTCGTTGTTACCAATCCCGGCAGCAACACCAAGCTTGCAAGCGGCATAGCCCCGCTGACGGAGTATATGCGCCGCGGAATACCCATTGCCATAGGTACCGACGGCCCCGCCTCAAACAACTGCCTCGACTTCTTCCGCGAGATGTTCCTCGTAACGGGTTTGGCGAAGCTTCGCGAGGACGACGCGTCGGCACTTGATGCCCGGGAGGTGCTCACTATGGCCACCGTCAACGGATCGAGGGCCATGCACCTCGATGACTGTGAGACCCTCTCCCCTGGTCAGAAGGCCGACATCATCATGCTTGACCTTCACCAGCCAAACATGCAGCCGCTTAACAATATTGCCAAGAATATCGTCTATAGCGGCTCGAAGCAGAATGTCATAATGACGATGATTGACGGACGCATATTATACCAAAACGGACGCTTCGCCAGCGGCATCGACCCCGAAAACATCTACGGCCATGTGGCGGAGATTAAAGAAAGGGTGGTGTAGGGACTCAAAACACCTTAAGAACATGTTATGAAAAAGATGAAGTTGTGGGTGCTCACCGCCATCCTGACAATTAGCGGTGCAAGTGTATTCACTGCCTGTACAGACAGTGATGACTCCATCCAGAAGGTGATGGAAAACGACCTTGTTGGCCTGTGGTATGAGGATTTCAAGTATGAGGACGTAACAGAGGACGGCAAGCCCTTCAGCCGTGCCATGATTGTCGTGGAGACCAAGGCCGACCACACGGGTTACTTGGCGCTGGCTGTTTTTGACGATGAATTCAACGAACCGCTCCGGGTTTATGGCGGTCCGAAGGATGCACCGTTCACATGGCAGGTGACAGAGGGAGGGCATATCATCCTGAAGGACCAGAATGCAGGCACGGTCTCTACACGTACTGACGGGGATCACAATGACTTTGTCGATATTAGTCAGATAAACATGAATTACGGACAAGGGAGTATCACCTTCAGCAATGCATCCTATGAGGGTTCGCTGAGCCAGGCTCCAAGTGGCAAGGGCGATTTGATTCAGGACTGGATGGCGAAGTCGACTCTACCACGAGCCTGCATCACCGACAGCATCCCTGTGGAGCTTTTCCCCAGCTATATGAACTACGTGTTCAACTACCCTTCGATAGACCCCTTCGGCAATCCCTGCACACTCAGCGGTACTATCACGGTGGATAAGAGGATTTTGGCGGAAAACGCGCCCTTCCGCGGCATCATGCTCTTCAATCACTTCACCATATATGCCACCACGCAGGCACCGTCACGCGGAGCCGTCGAGTTCTCCACAGGGGCAGCCCTCACCAGTTTCATCATTGTAGCCCCTGACTACTACGGTTTCGGCATCACGGAGAAAGAGCCGCAGGCCTACTGTATCTCACGGGCCAACGGACGTGCCTCGCTCGATGCCTATCTGGCTGCCAAACGTTTGATAGAAGACCTGCAGGTGAAGAAAAATGATGACTTTATCATTGTAGGCTATTCGGAGGGCGGACAGACCACGATGAGCGTGCTGCGCGAGATTTCGGAGCGCCATCCGGAGGTGAAGGTGAAACGGGCCTTTGCCGGTGATGGTCCTTACGACATCAACTCGATGTATGATGCCATTGCCAAAGGCGACACTGAGATGCCCAGCACAGTATGCAATGTACTCTGGGCCTTCAACCACTTCTTCAGTCTGGGTTACGACATCCACGATTATCTGAAAGAACCTGTGGCCTCGAACTTCGATGAGTGGTTCCTCAGCAAGAAGTACAAGCGTAAGGCCCTTGACGAGGAACTTATCAAGACAAAAAAGACTACCGACCTTTGTACGGCAGCCGTCCTTGATGCCAGCAGCCCCCTGTCGCTCCGATTCAAGGAAGCCTTCAGTGCGGATGCACTCACCAGCGGCTGGACACCACGCAGCGACTTCGACGTGATGCTTTTCCATGATACGAAAGACGATGTTGTGCCAGTAGAGAACTACTACGCCATGAAGAAGTTCCTTGAGGACAATAATATCAAGACAGAGGGGCTTGCCAAAGAGTACAGTTCCCAAACTATAAAGGAACTTGGTGCCACCAATCATGAGACATCGGCCATTACCTTTTTCCTCAAGATTATCGAGTGGATAAACAAGAACTATGAGTAGTGTGTCCCTCCCCAAA
>CAJOOC010000166.1 GCA_905236165.1 uncultured Prevotella sp.
CGACACCACTCGACAGCCTCGTCAAGCAGTTTTCCGGTGCGCACAGTCCAAAGGATAAGCTTATGTCGGTCCTTGATAAGCATCTTCAGTGTTTCAGTGGCAAAGGGAAGCTCCTGGCCGATTTCGGGGTAACGGTGCTCCACAATGGTGCCATCGAAGTCTACAGCTATGGTCATGATAGTTTATAGTTTACAGTGAATAGTTAAAAGTTAATAGTGAATAGCCCTGCCAATCACAGGAGTCTATTCACTATTAACTATACAATTATTAATTAATGTTTGATGGAGTTATCCTCCTTCTTGCCATAGTGACTGTTAGCATAATTGCCATAGCTACCGTAGTTACCGTAGTTGCTGGCGTAGCGACCATATCCGTAGCGGGCATACTTGCCGTACTTACCGTAGCCGTAGTAGTAGCCATACTTCTTCTTCGACATATCGATACCATTGATGACGATGCAGATGTTCGGCAGCTTCTTATCATCATGGAGCGAGTTGACGATGCCCAGGCTGGCCTTCGGGGTGTAGTCAGAACGGCAGACAAACGCTGTGACATCGGCATACTTACCAATCTGCAGGGTATCGGTGACTAGTCCTACAGGAGCTGTATCGAGAATGATATAGTCGTAGAAGCTCTTAAGTCTCTCGAGAATTTCACTCACGTTTTTACGTGCAAGCAGCTCAGTTGGGTTGGGCGGTGTGGGACCGGCCAGAAGCAGGTCGAGGTTCTTGTTTACTCCCGACGGGCAAATCTGTGACTTAATATCTTCGTCGGTCACATGGTCCTTAACAAGCAACGGGGTGATACCATGCTGGCGGTCGGTAATGTTGAACAGGCGGCCGAGGGCGGGCTTACGGATGTCGAGACCCAGAAGTATGACTTTCTTGCCCAGGAGCGCGAAGCTCACGGCGAGGTTTGCGGCGTTGAAGGTCTTTCCCTCACCCGATGTAGCAGAAGTGAAGAGAATGACTTTCTGTCCTTCGCTCATCATGAACTGTATGTTCGTTCGCATGGAGCGGAATATCTCGTCTATCTGATTGTTCTGGTTCTCATGTACCACGATGCCCGAAGCGTCCTTCACTGAATCGCTGGCCACGGCCACATCGGCAATGATGGGCAGGTTGGTGAGCTTAGCAACGTCCTCATGGCCTTCAATCTTATAGCGGAGCAGCTGAATGATATAGGCAATGAGCAACGGCAGGGCAAAACCGAGTACGATGGCGGCAAGCATGATGATAGAGCTCTTGGGGCTTACCTTTCCTCCGTATGCAGGTTCGTCGATGAGTTTACCCTTGTCGGCTGTAGCAGCCAGTGAGATGCTGTTCTCCTCGCGCTTCTGCAGAAGCATGAGGTAGAGTCCTGACTTGACATCCTGCTGACGTCCTATCTGGGTGAGAATTCTCTCCTGCTCAGGAGTGTTGGCAATACGCGACTGGAACTCACTGTACTGGCGTTCAATGCTTTGCTGCTGAATGTCAGCAGTGCGGCGTGCCTGTCTCAGAGCTTCCTTGATACTCACTTCGAGTTGGTCGAGCTGGCTTGTCTGAGCCATAACGATAGGTGAGTTCTCTGAAGCGGCTGCCAGTAGACGGTTTCGGTCGAGCACGGTTTTATTGTACTGCGATATGAGTGCCGATGATGCTCCATCGCTAAGACCTACGTTCGACGGGATAATCTGATAGCGGTTTGTAGGATTGTCGATGTGACGGCGCAGTTCGTCGAGAATCTGCAACTGCGTATTGGCCTGCATGAGTTGTCCGTAATACTGGTTGGCCTGAGTCATAGTCTGCGTGGCATCGATACGCATCTGCACGAGGTTGTTGTTACGCTTGTACGACTCGAGTTCGCTTTCGGTAGCTCCCAGTTCGGCGCTAATCTTCTCCAGACGTGAGTTGATAAACTCTTCGGTCTTGTAGGCTATCTCGTTCTTGTCTGCGTTAGCCTGACGGTTATAGCAGACAGCAATCTGTTTGAGGTAGTCGAAGGCACGCTCGGGGCTATTGTCCTTCAAGGAGAGCAAAGCTATTGATGTGAGCTTCGAAGTTGGTTCGATACTGATAGCGTTGGCATAGCGCGAAGCGACAGCTGTGGGCGACATGATGGTGATGTGGTATGTACCCCTAAAGGTGTCTTTCAACTCATTTGCCTCCTCTTCTGACATTCCCATTCTTGCTTCTGCCAAAGCCTGCTCATAGGCCATGTTCTTGGTGAAGGTAAGTGTGCCATGAGGGGTTTTCAGAGCAGCGGGCAATGTTTTGAACTTGCCTCTGAAGTCAGCGCCCTCTACCATGAAGTCTTCACCATTCTTGAACAGCTTGAACTGGATAGCACCTCTCCTCTTCTCAAGTGCCTTGAGATGGTCGGCATCGAGGTCTACGTTAATGGGCTGATACTTATAGACAAGCATCTTCTTGATCTTACCCTCAGAGCGGTATTCCACATAGAGCTTCAGGTCCTTGACAGCCTCCAAGGCGAGTATGCGCGACTTAAGAATCTCAATCTCATTGTCGATACCTGCGGAGTTTGACATGAATCCAAGGTCCTGCATGTTGGCGAGCATCTGTCCGGCCCTGCCTCGGTTCTGCTGCTCTTCCTTGATGAGCATCTTTGCCGATACCTGATAGACGGAGTCAGCATAGCGCAGGTAGATGAGCGAGCCGCACACGAAAATAAACATTGACAGCAGGAACCACTGCCAGTTAAGCACCACGAGGGTGAAAATGGTTTTAATGTCGAATGATGCCTCTTCTTCTTTCTGGTTCCTTATTTCCAGTTCTTCTTGTACGGCATCGTACTTTTTGTTGTCTTCCATTTTTATCTTTGTTGTTTTGTTCTCTAATTATATATTAATGTGTATTTCATCAACTGTGGGGAATTTTGCTTGTCAAATTCCGCTTTCTGCCAACTGTATGAGATATTTGCCGTAATCGTTTTTCTTCATCGGCTCTGCCAGCTGCAGCAGTTGCTCCTTGCTGATCCAGCCTTTCTTGAAGGCAATCTCCTCTAAGCAAGCCACCTTCAGCCCCTGTCGCTTCTCAATGACCTCAATGAAGGTCGAAGCCTCAGCCAGTGAATCGTGGGTACCTGTGTCCAGCCATGCAAAGCCCCGCTGCAGGGTCATCACCTTCAGCTTCTTCTGAGCCAGATACTCCTGGTTCACCGTCGTTATCTCCAGCTCACCGCGGGCACTGGGTTTGATGTGCTTGGCAATATCCACCACGCTGTTAGGATAGAAATAGAGTCCCACAACGGCGTAGTTCGATTTAGGATGCTCGGGTTTCTCTTCTATGCTGAGGCAGTTGCCCTCTCGGTCAAACTCAGCCACACCGTAGCGTTCTGGGTCGTTGACATAATATCCGAACACGGTGGCAAGTCCGTGTTTCTCAGCGTTTTCCACGCTTTGCCTCAATAATCCAGTGAATCCTGAACCATAGAAGATGTTATCGCCCAATACAAGGCAGGCGCAGTCGTCACCAACAAACTTCTCGCCAATGATAAATGCCTGTGCCAGTCCATCAGGCGATGGCTGCTCGGCATACTCGAAGTGCACGCCCAACTCTGCTCCATCGCCCAGCAGACGCCGGAACGCGGGAAGGTCGTAAGGTGTGGAGATAATGAGTATCTCCCTGATACCGGCCAGCATCAAGGCCGATATGGGATAGTAAATCATTGGCTTGTCGAATATGGGAATCAGCTGTTTGCTCACTCCTTTAGTTATCGGGTAGAGGCGTGTACCGCTCCCACCTGCCAACACTATTCCTTTCATAAAATAGTTTTATAACGTTATAATTGGCTGCAAAGGTACTAATAAGTGTTGTAAACGCCAAATTATTTAATTTTTTTTAGTAGGGGCAGACCTCCTATTAAAACAGCCCGACAGCCTACGGACGCTGACAGTTCAGTCCATAACTTCTATATAAAAGCTAAACGGCCGGAAACCGTCGTTGCAGCTGATCATGGCACTCATCGGATTCTTCATCCAGCCGTCGAAGAAGTTGCCCTCGCCGCGCGACAACGACTCAACAAACTCCCGCATGGAAGACCAGGCCGAGGGACACATACCCTCCGGGCACTGTCCGTCAACAGAAATCCATTCCTGTCCTTCCTTTACGTCACAGGTATGTTCAATAGGGTTTTCATATTTCGCCATCAGGTCGGCATAGACCGTCTGACGAATGGCTGTAATCTTCACTTTTTTCTTTACCATTATTTATATAAGGAATAAGCTGAACAACAGATTGGATAGATATTCGTCGGAGCTTTAGTAAATGTCTCCCTGAGTTTCCTACGTTGGAACTGGTAGTTTCCTCCGTGGAAACTCCCAGTTTCCTCCGTGGAAACTCCCAGTTCCCTCCGCGGGAACTCAAACATTGAGCCGTTTAAGCAATGTGCTTGAACGGCTCAAAGTGTGAGAATGGTTATTGGTCTTATTTAATGAGGTTGCCAAGAATGTCGCGTGACAGCTCACGGGTGATGGTTCGGGTGGCGGCCGATGTGGCGTTTTTGACCACTTTCTCCTTAGCCGACTTGGTGCTCTTGGTGGTCTTCCCCGATACCTTGTCGCTCACCCAGGTGCCTAAGATGGTGGCGAGGGTAGAGGTGACGGCGGTGATGACAGCCTTCCACACCTTGGACATAAGGCCGGGCTTCTTCTTCTCCACCTTTTCCTCATAGTCGTCGGCTGCCTCCGCTACCTCCTTGTTCTTCACCTCTTCCAATGCCTTGCCTTCGGCTTCAAGCAGTTCGTAGGCACTCTGGCGGTCCACCATCGTATCATATTTGCCATAGATGCGGCTTTGGCGGATGATATCGTTGCGCTGACCTTCAGTAATGGCGCCTATCTGCGACAGGGGAAAGAGCACTTTTGCACGCTCCACGATGCCGGGTGCACCCTTCTCGTCGAGGAAACTGACGAGAGCCTCGCCCGTCTCAAGGTTCATGATAGCCTCATCAGTCTTGAAGGTGGGGTTGGGACGGAAGGTGTCGGCGGCTACCTTCACGGCCTTCTGGTCCTTGGGCGTGTAGGCGCGCAGGGCATGCTGTACACGGTTGCCTAACTGTCCGAGTATCACCTCGGGGATGTCCGTCGGGCTTTGGGTGATGAAGTAGATGCCGACACCCTTCGAGCGAATGAGGCGTATGACCTGCTCAATCTTGTCGAGCAAAGCCTTCGAAGTGTCGTTGAACAGCATGTGGGCCTCGTCGAAGAAGAATACGAGTTTGGGCAGAGGCAGGTCGCCAACCTCGGGTAGGGTAGAGTAGAGCTCGCTGAGAAGCCACAGCAGGAAGGTCGAATAGAGCTTTGGCTGGAGCATCAGCTTATCGGCAGCCAGCACGCTCATCACACCCTTGTCACCCTCAACCTGCAGCAAGTCCTGGATGTCAAAGGCAGGTTCGCCGAAGAACTGGTTGGCACCTTGGTTCTCAAGCTGCAGCAAGGCGCGCTGGATGGCACCGATGGTCTGCGGGGCGATGTTGCCATACTTTGTGGTGTATTCCTTGGCATGTTTCGAGACATAGTCAAGCACGGAACGCAGGTCTTTGAGGTCGAGGATGAGCAGTCCGCGCTCGTCGGCGATGCGGAAGGTGATGTTCAGCACACCGTCCTGCGTGTCGTTCAGTCCCAGCATACGCGATAGCAGCATGGGACCCATCTGCGAGATGGTGGCACGCATGGGATGGCCCTGCTCACCGTATACATCGTAGAAGCGTACGGGACATGCCTGGAAGTCCATTGGTAGTTGGTCTCCTCCGAAGAACTCCGGCATACGCTTCTCAATGAAGCCACTCAAGCGGCCAGCCTGCGAGATGCCGCTGAGGTCGCCTTTCATGTCAGCCATGAAACATGGCACTCCTGCCTGGCAGAACGTCTCTGCCATCACTTGCAGCGTCACTGTCTTACCTGTGCCTGTGGCTCCTGCGATGAGACCATGGCGGTTGGCCATCTTGCCTGTAATGCAAAGATTGCCGTTGTCACAATGGGCAATGTATAGCCCTCTTTCTTTGTCGAACATAGTAAAATTATTTTAGGTGTTATCGGTGCTTATCGCGCTTCACGTCGGGGTTATGTGTGTGCAAAGATACGAATATCCCCTGATACGACAAAAGAAAACGTCTGATTTTAACGGAATTAAAGGATTTAGCCTTCGCCATACAGTTAATTATGGTTAAAGATTTTGGCGTTAAGTATAATAGCACTACCTTTGCACTCCCTTAGCGAAGGAACATGATGCAAGACGTCATCGTTGAATCGTTATTCGTTGAATTGTCATATCGTTATTTCGTCATATCGTTATTTCGATGTTTCGGTATCTCGTTATCTCGATGTTTCGGTATCTCGTTACTTCGATGTTTCGATATATCGTTATCTCGAAATCTCGATAAATCGCAAAATATCTTTGGGGTTGACTGGATTTGACGGCGAGACGAGATGGTACGTAAGCACGCGGAGCGGCGACTGTAGGCTCCATAATCACTTCGGTCAGAAAATTAATTGGCAACAACGAGTATGCTCTCGCTGCCTAGTCGAAGTACAGTAGACTACTGGCTTAATTCCCCTACGAGGTAGAGGAACGAGACGTCGCCCCAAGGGTGTGGTTCCGAATCTGAGGA
>CAJOOC010000167.1 GCA_905236165.1 uncultured Prevotella sp.
GCCAAGCTTGCTTGGACTATGCCGAGCGTGAGCATCTTATCTAACTGACAGTATGCACCGAAAGAAAACAAAAAGATGACAAACCGAGAGTTTAATTAATCACTACGGTGGGAATTAATAGAACCCGCCTAAAGAAGGAAAAAACATTGTTAATGCATAAGGAAGACGACATAAAAGACAAGGACGTTCTCTCTGACGACCTGCAGTCAAAGGCTGAAGGACAACCCCAGGGAGCGGAGCCCGATACCGCAGACGGAAGTACGTTGGTATGGGAGAATGATGATGTTCTCCCCGACGACTCCGCCCCCAAGGCTCCCGCACCAAAACTCGGCGTACTTGGCGACAAGACGATAGAGGACGTCATAGCCCGTGAGGCCAAGGAGGAACAGGATGTTTCTTCTCCCTTCTCTATCTCCCGAACCCTGGGCGGTGTCATCATTGCCCGAGCTGTGCAGAGACAGATAGGACTGGTACTACTCGTTTGCGCGTTCCTTATTATATATATAAGCAACCGATATCTTTGTCAGAAGAAAATGGTAGAGATAGCGAAAGTAGAGCGCAAGATGCGCGATGCCCACAATAAAGCGGTTGCCTGCACCAGCATGCTGACAGAGAAAAGCAGGGAAAGTAACGTCATGCGACTCCTCAGCAGTTATGGCGACAGTACTCTGACAATACCCCGTGAGCCTCCGTTCCTCATACGTGTGCAAGAATAAGACACAACAGGAGTGAGAGATAAAGGGACGCGGCCAAGAGAGAATAAGATAGTACAAAGGAAGAGAATCAGTTAGAGAATAGATAGTATAAAGGAATAGGTTAGTTAATATAAACACAAAAACATACATGGCTTCATACGATAACAATAAATCGACCTTACGCTACACCATCTTTGCGGTACTGCTTACGATGGTGGCAGTAGCCGTGCTTGCCAAGGGGTTCTATATAATGACTGTCCAGCGTGCTTACTGGAGCGCCGTTGACTCGCTGGTGAAGCGTGACAGCATTCCGATGAAGCCCATGCGAGGCACCATCTTCGGTGAGAACGGTCAGCAACTGGCTTGCAACCTGCCGGAATATCGTATGCACATGGACTTTGTGGCTCTGCAGGAGAGCAAGGCCGACACGCTGTGGCACGACTCTTTAGGCAATGACACAAAGGTGCTTGACACTATATGCAATGAACTGCATAACCTCTTCCCTCATAAGTCTGCCGCCGACTTCAGGGCTCATCTGAAGGAGGGCTACGCAAAGAAGAGCCGCTATTGGCCCATCGTGAAGCAACGCGTAGACTTCAACACTTTCAAGAAGGTGAAGGCACTGCCTATCTTCCGCCTCAGACCGGGCATCGGTGGCTTCACGTCCGATGAGTATATGGTGCGCACCCGTCCCTACGGCTCGCTGGCATCGTCGGTCATTGGCGACACCTACAAGGAAAAAGGCACTGCGTTTTCAGGTCTGGAACTGGCCTACGACACCATCCTTAAAGGACGTGCGGGCTTCATGCATCGCCGCAAGGTGCTTGATACCAATGTGAATATCGTCGATTCCAACGCTGTCAACGGCATGGATATCGTGACTACGATAGACGTAGGCATTCAGGATTTGGCCGAGCGTTCACTCATCAAGGAGCTGAAGAAAGACGGAGCCTATACTGGTGTGGCCATTGTCATGGAGGTTGAGACGGGTGACATCAAGGCCATGGTGAATATGGATCTTGACAGAGAGACTGGCGAATACCGTGAAAGCCGCAACCATGCCATTGCCGACCTGCTTGAGCCTGGCTCTGTATTTAAGACTGCCAGTTTCTTCGTAGGCCTCGACGATGAGGTCATCGACACCACGATGCTCATCGATACCGGGTGTGGCATACGCGAGATGTATGGCGCGAAGATGAGAGACCACAACTGGCATCGCGGCGGATATGGAGTCATCAATGTGCCCAAGGCACTGCAGGTGAGTTCCAACATTGGAGTCAGTGTCCTTATAGACAAATATTATCACAGCAGACCCGAGAAGTTCGTGGAGGGGTTGAGGCGGATAGGCATTGCCGAAGACCTCAAGCTGCCTTTCAGCGAATATGAGCCTCCGCGCATTCGTATGCCAAAGAAGAACGACCGCGGACAGTGGCTCAACTGGAGTGCAACAGCCCTTCCGTGGATGAGTATCGGCTATGAGACGCAGGTGCCGCCCATCTCTGTCGTTACATTCTATAACGCAATAGCCAACGACGGCAAGATGGTAAGACCTCGTTTCGTAAAGCGCATAGAGAATGACGGCGAGATAGTAAGGGAGTTCCCCGTGCAAGTGATAAAGGAGAAAATATACAAAAACGAAAAGGCGTTGCGCGAGATACAGGACATCCTCTATCAGGTAGTGTCCATCGGACTTGGCAAAAGAGCCGGATCGCCAAACTTCGGAGTATCGGGCAAGACGGGCACGGCCCAAAAGGCATCAGGAGGCGGCTACAAGAACGGCACCGTCAACTATCTCCTCTCCTTCTGCGGATATTTCCCCTCGGGCAAAGATCCCAAGACGGGTGAGCGCATCAAGCCAAAATACTCTTGCATCGTATGTATCCACAAGGCAGGCCTGCCTGCTTCTGGCGGTACGATGAGCGGCCAGGTGTTTCACGATATAGCAGAGGGTATCATGGCCAAGAACATCAAGTATGACCTCGTGCTGGCCAAAGACTCCTACTACAGCATGGTTCCCGACATCAAGACGGGCAACAATGAGGCTGCCGATTTCATCCTCTCCCACTTTAATCTGAAGCAGGGTGAGAGACGTTCGGAGGTCAGGTATTCCAAAAACCAGATGCCCAATGTCATCGGTATGGGCGCGCGTGATGCGGTGTATATCATCGAAAGTCGCGGTGCTAAAGTCATCATCCAAGGCACCGGCAAGGTAAGACAGCAGAGCAAGCCTGCCGGCTCTCAGATAAAGAAGAACGAAAAGATAGTACTTCAACTAACATGAAACTCATAGAGATTCTTTCACAATTAAAGCCCGTGGAGATTGTTGGGAGCACCGACAAGGATATCACCGGTATCAACATCGACTCACGGAAGGTAGAGCATGGTCATCTCTTTGTGGCCATGCGCGGCACTCAGGTTGATGGTCACCAGTTCATCGCTAAGGCCATCGAGCAAGGCGCTTCAGCTGTGTTGTGCGAGGAGAAGCCTGCCTCTGTGGCCGATGAAACCGTCACTTTCGTAGTAGTGAAGAGTACAGAGGATGCTGTTGGCATTGCTGCCACCACGTTCTATGGTGACCCCACGAAGAAGCTGAAGCTCGTTGGCGTAACAGGCACCAATGGCAAGACGACCATAGCCACCCTGCTCTTCAATATGTTTCGCAGGATGGGTCACAAGTGCGGACTGTTGTCAACGGTCTGCAACTATATAGAGGATGAGGCAATCCCAACCGAACATACCACCCCCGACCCCATAGAGCTGAACCAGCTGCTGAGCCGCATGGTGGAGGCAGGCTGTGAGTATGCCTTCATGGAATGCTCCAGTCACGCCATAGCCCAGAAGCGCATCGGCGGGCTGACCTTCGCAGGAGGTCTCTTCACCAACCTTACACGCGACCACCTGGACTACCATAAGACCTTTGAGAACTATCGCGATGCTAAGAAAGCCTTCTTCGACATCCTGCCAAAGACGGCCTTTGCCATCACTAACGTTGATGACAAGAATGGTCTCTTCATGACTCAGAACACGAAGGCGAGGGTAAAGACCTATTCCATCCGTACCATGGCCGACTATAAGGCCCACATCCTTGAGTGTCACTTCGAGGGTATGTACCTCGGTATAGAGGAAAGCGGCGAGAGCCGTGTGGAGAGCCGCGAGGTGGGAGTGCAGTTCATCGGCAAGTTCAATGTCAGCAATCTCCTTGCCGTCTATGGCGCTGCACGCATGCTGGGTAAGGAAGCCGACGATATCCTCGTAGTGCTGAGCACGCTGAAGAGTGTTGCCGGCAGGCTTGAGCCCATCCATTCTCCCGAGGGAGTGACGGGGCTCGTGGACTATGCCCACACCCCCGATGCCCTGGTTAATGTTCTCAATGCCATCCATGAGGTAATGGAGAAGAAGGGCGGACAGATTATCACCGTCTGCGGCTGTGGCGGCAACCGCGACAAGGGCAAGCGCCCACTGATGGCTCAGGAGGCTGCCAAGCAGAGCGACAAGGTCATCATCACCAGCGACAACCCCCGCAACGAAGAGCCACAGGACATCATCAACGACATGCTGGCGGGCCTCACCCCCAGCCAGATGAAGAAAGTGTTGGCCATCAGCGACAGGCGCGAGGCCATCAAGACCGCCGCCATGCTGGCTCAGAAAGGCGACGTTATCCTTGTGGCAGGCAAGGGTCACGAAGACTATCAGATAATAAAAGGAGTGAAACATCACTTCGACGACCGCGAAGAGCTGCGCAAAGCCTTCGGGATATAAGGCGGGGTTATGGCCTCTACGCCTCAGAACGTCCGGACAGACAAGCTGTCGGCATTACAGTAAACATCAAAACCTCAGAATATGTTGTACTATCTTTTCAGATTTCTTGAGCAATGGAACATTCCCGGTTCGGGCATGTGGAGCTACATCTCCTTCCGTTCGTTGCTTGCCCTGGTGCTCTCGCTGATAATCTCCGTGTGGTTTGGCGAGTACTTCATCAAGTGGATGCGCACTCACGGCGGCACTGAGACACAGCGCGACAGGAGCATCGACCCGTTCGGAGTGGAGAAGCGCGGTGTGCCAACGATGGGTGGAGTGATAATCATCGTAGCCACCATAGTGCCTTGTCTGCTCTTTGGCCGTCTGCGCAACATCTACATGATACTGATGATAGTCACCACTCTGTGGCTCGGTCTGATAGGCTTTGCCGATGACTATATAAAGCTTAAGATAACGAAAGACGGTCTGAAACCCATCCTGAAGCTTGCTGGCCAGGCTGTCCTCGGCCTGGTGATAGGTCTGACGCTGTGGCTCAGCCCCGATGCCGTGATACGCGAGAACGTCTCTTTCCAGCGCAACAGTGCAAGCAGCGGCCAGACAATGGAGGTGGTGGTACATAAGAGCAACCCTGTGAAGTCTACCACCACGACCATCCCCTTCGTCAAGAACAACAACCTCAACTATACCGATGTGTTCTTCTCATGGCTCGGTGAGCACCGCAGCGCGGCAGGGTGGATATTCTTCGTGCTGCTCACCACGTTCATCGTGATGGCCGTGAGCAACGGCAGCAACCTCAACGACGGCCTCGACGGCATGTGTGCGGGCAACTCCGCCATCATCTGCGTGGCCTTGGGAATACTGGCATACGTATCCAGCCACATAGGATATGCCTCCTATTTCAATATAATGTACATACCGCAGTCCGAGGAACTGGTAATCTTCCTCTGTGCCTTCGTCGGCGCCCTGGTAGGATTCCTGTGGTATAATGCCTATCCCGCCCAGGTCTTCATGGGCGACACAGGGTCGCTGGCCATTGGAGGCATCATTGCCGTGACGGCCATAATAATACATAAGGAGCTGCTCATACCGTTGCTGTGCTTCATCTTCCTCATCGAAAGCATCTCCGTGATGCTGCAGCTCAGGGTGGCGAAATACGGCAACAAACGCGGCAAGAAGCTGAGGGTGTTCAAGCGCGCACCCATCCACGACGCCTTCCGCGTAAAGCCCGGTCAGATGGCCGACGACATCAGGGTGATGCTCAACTGGCCACGAGGCTGCTGGTTAGAGTCGAAGATTACGACGCGCTTTTGGATTGTCACCATCGGAATGGCAGCGTTGGCCATCATAACACTCAAGATAAGATAAGCCTTGAGGAGTTAAGGAGTTAAGGAGTTAAGAAGTTAAGTAGTTAAGACATTTGCTATAGATAAAATGACACTGAAGTTAGCAATACTTGGAGCCGGCGAGAGCGGTGTAGGAACCGCCATTCTGGCAAAGCAACAGGGTTACGACGTCTTCGTCTCAGACATGGGTTCTATCAAGCCGAAATACAAGAAGAGGCTTGACGAGGAGGGCATACGCTGGGAGGAGGGCACTCATTCTGAGGCTGAGATACTCTCTGCCGACGAGGTGGTGAAGAGTCCCGGCATTCCTGATGATGCTCCTATGGTGCAGGCCCTCATCCGTCAGGGTACGCCCATCCTTGCCGAGCTGGAGTTTGCCAAGCGCTACAGTAAAGGCAAGACAATCTGCATCACGGGTTCTAACGGCAAGACAACCACGACGTCGCTCATCTACTATATCATGAAGAAGTGGGGCATCGACGTGGGTCTCGCCGGTAATATCGGTCGCAGCTATGCCCTGCAGGTAGCTACACAGGATCATGACTGGTATGTGCTTGAGGTATCATCCTTCCAGCTCGACAACATGTATGAGTTCCGCGCAGATGTTGCCGTACTCATGAACATCACGCCCGACCACCTGGATCGTTACGAGTTCAACATGCAGAACTATGTTGACTCCAAGATGCGCATCATACAGAACCAGACCCCCAAGGACTCCTTCGTCTATTGGAGCGACGACGAATACATCGGCGATGAGCTGCAGAAGCGTCAGGACGGCTATGCTCCCAAGCCCACGCCGTCATCGCGTCCAGCCGTGATGGGAAGCCCTACCCTGCTTCCCTTCAGCGATGCCGACATCGACCCCGAGAGCCGTTTCCCACTGCCTGGCCGCCATAACCAGCGCAACATGATGGCAGCACGCAGCGCCGTACGCTCCGCAATGGCCAAGATGGATCTCCCGGCAGGCCAGCAGGCAAAGATGGAGGTAGTGCTGGAACAGTGTCTGCTCGACTTCCCCGGCGTGGAACACCGCCTGGAGAAAGTGGCAGAAGTCGATGGCATTCTGTGGATTAACGATTCCAAGGCCACCAACGTCGATGCCTGCCACGTAGCCCTCGAAGCAATGTCAAGGCCCACCATCCTCATCGTCGGAGGCAAGGACAAGGGCAACGACTATAACGACATCAAGGAGTTGGTAAAGGAGAAATGCAGTGGCATCGTCTATCTCGGTGCCGACAATGCCAAGCTGCACGCTGCCTTCGACGACCTCGGACTCCCCATTGCCGACACCCATTCAATGAAAGACTGCGTAGAAGCATGCCGAAGCCTCGCAAAGACAGGCGACGTAGTGCTGCTCTCACCATGCTGTGCCTCCTTCGACCTCTTCAAGAACATGGAGGACAGAGGCGAGCAGTTCAAGGCCGCAGTATTAAAGTAGGAGTATGTTGCGGGCGAGACGCCCACGTCCCTGCGTGGATGCTCGCCATCAGCGCTAAAAGGTGGGACATAGTATAAGAGAAATGAACATAAAGAAGTTTCAAAACATATTCAAGGGCGACAGGATAATCTGGATTATCTTCTTCCTGCTCTGTATCATCAGCATTGTGGAGGTCTATTCCTCCTCCTCGAAGCTGGGCTACAAGTCGGGCAACTACTGGTATGCCGCCTTTCAACATACATCATACCTCCTCCTGGGCATCGGCGTGATGGTATTCGTGCTCAATATACCATGCCGATACTTCAAGCTCTGCACGCCATTACTATGCATCATAGCACCTACCTTGCTGCTATGGGTGCTGATCTTCGGCACTAAGACCAATGATGCCGCGCGCTGGATAAGCTTCTTCGGCATACCGCTACAGCCGTCGGAGATAGCCAAGGGTACGCTGGTGCTCCTCACGGCCCACATCCTCAGCCAGCTGCAGACACCGCAGGGAGCCCACCCCAAGGCATTCAAATACATAGTGCTGACCTCGGCGGTGTTTATGGGACTGGTGATAACAGAGAACTTCTCTACGGCCGCCCTCATGGGAGCCACCGTCTTCTGCATGATGATAATAGGCCGCGTGCCCTGGAAACAGATAGGCTATCTGTGCTCGGCGTTGGCCGTTATGATAGCATTGGCCTTTACTACAGTATATCTGGTGGGACGTTCTGAGAACCAGCTCGCCGACGATGCCGCTACCGAGAAGAAGCAGCTGACGGAGAGTGTGGAGAGCACCGACAAACACCTTACTGAGACCATCGCCGTAAACGAAGAGAAGACAACAGAGCCAAAGAATACCAAGCGCGGCGGCATACTCCACCGCATGGATCTCTGGAAGGCTCGTATCGACAACTTCTTCAACAACGAGTATGTTGAGCCGCATAAGTATGACCTTGACAAGAACAGCCAGGTGGGCCATGCCAACATCGCCATAGCATCGAGTCAGTTCATCGGAAAGGGTCCGGGCAACTCCGAGCAGCGCGACTTCCTGCCACTGGCGTTCTCCGACTTTATCTATGCCATCATCTTCGAGGAACTGGGGTGGCTCGGAGCAGCCTTCGTTGCCTTGCTCTATATCTCGCTACTCTTCCGCACCGGGCAGATAGCCAAGCGCTGCACAAACACGTTCCCTGCCTTCCTGGCAATGGGCCTGGCCCTGCTCATCGTCATTCAGGCATTGTTCAATATGATGGTAGCAGTAAGTCTGGCACCCGTCACGGGACAGCCGCTGCCATTGAT
The DNA here is from genome assembly GCA_905236165.1 of uncultured Prevotella sp. Taxonomy (GTDB): domain Bacteria; phylum Bacteroidota; class Bacteroidia; order Bacteroidales; family Bacteroidaceae; genus Prevotella. The sequence goes on from CAJOOC010000167.1 coordinate 8,523, forward strand.
AAGCAAGGGCGGCACGTCCTCTATCATCAACTGTATATATATAGGTGTAATCCTCAGCATCAGCCGCACGGCCAAGAAGCGCGACGACGTGAAGCTGGAGATGGCCTGAATAACCCATAAACGACAATAGACATGGATGAACCAAGGATCATAATCAGCGGTGGCGGCACCGGCGGACACATCTTCCCCGCCGTGAGCATTGCCAATGCCATCAAGGCAAAGCGCCCTAATGCGAAGATTCTCTTCGTGGGTGCCAACGGACGTATGGAGATGACTCGTGTACCCGAGGCTGGATATGACATCAAAGGTCTGCCCGTGCGCGGGCTACACCGTCCGTTATGGAGCCTGAAGAACGTCAGCGTGATGTGGGACTTCTTCCGCAGCCGCCATCAGGTGAAACGCATCATCAGGGAGTTCCGCCCGCAGGTGGCAGTAGGAGTGGGAGGCTATGCCTCTGCCCCCACGCTCAATGCAGCGGCAGCACTCGGTATACCATGTCTCATACAGGAGCAGAACAGCTATGCCGGCGTCACCAACAAGTCTCTGGCCCGCAAGGCAGAGAAGATCTGCGTGGCCTACGAAGGCATGGAGCGCTTCTTCCCTGCCGACAAGCTCATCCTTACGGGCAATCCTGTCAGGCAGTCGTTGCTCAATAACAGTTCCACTAAGGAGCAGGCGCGCCAGCAGCTGGGCCTGAAGGGCGACCTCCCCACCATCCTCGTCATCGGCGGTTCCTTGGGAGCACGCACCATCAACGATGCCATCGCTGCCGGCATAGGGCGCTTTGAAGAGAGGCAGATACAGGTGATATGGCAAACGGGCAAGATCTACATCGATGAGTGTGAGCGAAAAGCCAGGGAAGCCAATGCACAGTATGTTCATCCACAGGCCTTCATATCAGATATGGCCATGGCCTACAAGGCCGCCGACATCGTCATCTCACGCGCCGGAGCATCAAGCATCAGCGAGCTGTGCCTGCTGGGAAAAGCCGCCATACTCGTTCCTTCGCCCAACGTGGCCGAGGATCATCAGACGAAGAATGCCCGCGCCCTCTCCGACAAGGGAGCAGCGGTGTTCGTGGCCGACAACGAGGCACGGCAGCTGTTGGTAGAGCAGGCCGTAGCACTCGTATCAGCGACAGAGACAATCAGGCAGCTCGAAACAGAGGTGAAGAAACTCGCCCTGCCCGACTCTGCCGACATCATAGCCAACGAAGTGCTCAAACTCGCAATTTGTTAATTTGTTAATTCGTTAATTTGTTAATTTGAAACCCCAGGGACGTGGGCGTCTCGCCCGCGACAAAAAAGGTTCGACCTCTTATAATTTGTTAATTTGTTAATTCGTTAATTCGTTAATTTGAAAGCAGTATATTTCATAGGTGCCGGTGGTATCGGAATGAGTGCCATAGCACGTTATTTCATTCAGAAAGGTCTTGTCGTAGCCGGTTATGACAAGACGCCCTCCAAACTCACGGAGCAGTTGGAGCGCGAGGGTATGCTCATACATTATACCGACGATATAGAACAGATCCCCCAGGCCTGCCGCAAAGCTAAGGAGACTCTCGTGGTCTATACCCCCGCCATCCCGGCAGACCACACGGAGCTCAACTACTTCCGCAGCAACGGCTTCGACATCCAGAAGCGTGCACAGGTGCTCGGCACCCTCACTGAGGCCCATAAGGGACTGTGCGTAGCCGGCACTCACGGTAAGACCACAACCTCCACGATGTGTGCACACATCATGCATCAGGCCTCGCCAGACTGTAACGCCTTCCTCGGAGGCATCTCCAAGAACTACGGCACCAACTACATCATAGCTCCCAAGTCCGACTATGTGGTAATCGAGGCCGATGAGTTCGACCGTTCCTTCCACTGGCTGCGCCCATGGATGACGGTCATCACCAGCACCGACCCCGACCATCTCGATATCTACGGCACGAAGGAGGCCTATCTGGAGTCGTTCCGCCACTACACCACGCTCATCCGCCCGGGCGGGGCACTCATCATTCATACAGGACTGGAGATGCAGCCTGACGTAGCTGAGGGCGTGAGGGTTTACACCTACGGCATCGACGGCGGCGACTTCCATGCTGAGAACATCCGCATCGGGCAGGGAACCATAACGTTCGACTTTATCTCGCCCATAGAGAGCATCAGGAACATAGAGCTCGGCCAGCCCGTGCCCATCAATATCGACAACGGCATCGCGGCAATGGCAATGGCCCAGCTCAACGGATGCAATGCCGAGGAGCTGCGCTACGGCATGAAGACCTACAAAGGCGTTGACCGTCGCTTCGACTTCGCACTGCGCGACGACAGGCACGTCGTAATCTCCGACTATGCCCATCACCCCAAGGAGATATACCAGAGTGCCAAGAGCATGCGCGAGGTGTACCGCGACCGTCACATCACGGCAATCTTCCAGCCACACCTCTACACCCGCACCCGTGACTTCTATGCCGACTTTGCCGATGCGCTCTCACAGCTCGACGAGGTGATACTGTGCGACATCTACCCCGCACGCGAAGAGCCTATACCGGGCGTCACCTCGAAGCTCATCTACGACCGCCTCGCACCAGGCGTGGAGAAAAGCATGATACACAAGGACGACGTGCTGACACTGGCGAAGGAGCGTGACTTCGACGTGCTTATCATCCTCGGTGCCGGCGACCTCGACAACTACGTGCCACAGATAGTGGACATCATAAAACAGAAAACAGCAGAATAACACTATTGATACACCTTAACATCAACTGGAAGAAAACCTTCCTCGTCCTCTTCGACGTGGTAATAGCTGCTTACCTCGTTATGGCCATTACTTCATGGAACAAACCCATGGAGCAGAGCCATCTGTGCACTAAGGTGAACATCAGCATTGCCGATGAGAACGAGAACGGTTTCCTCAACTCCACTGAGGTGAAACGGCTGCTGGAGAGCAACGGACTCTATCCCCTGTCAAAAGACATCAGCTCCATCAACACCCGCAAGATAGAGCAGAGCCTGACACAGATGCCCTTCGTCAACACCGCACAATGCTATGCCACCAACGATGGCTACGTATGCATCACCGTGACACAGCGCACACCCATCATCCGTGTCAAGAGCCATAACGGCGACGACTACTACATCGACGACAATGGCGGCATCATGCCCAACTCGCAGTATACCAGCGACATGATAATCGCCACGGGAGCCATCACGCGCCATTACGCCACAAAGTATCTCTCGCTCCTGGCACGCCACGTTAACGACAGCGAGCTCTGGAGCCGACAGGTGGAGCAGATCAATGTGCTGCCCGACAAGACAGTAGAGATAGTACCCCGCGTGGGCGACCATATCGTAAACATCGGAGCGCTGCCCACCGACGCCAACCCCAGGAAGCGTGCGCAGAAGGTAGAGGAATATCTCAGTCGTCAGCTGACGCGCCTTGAGACATTCTACCGCGAAGGACTGAAATACGCGGGATGGACAAAGTACGACTATATATCACTTGAATTCATCAATCAGGTAGTATGCCATAAGAGGAAGGAAAGCACAATGACTCCTACCCCAGTGACCCCTGCCCCAGCCCCACCCGAGGGGAGTGAGACAGGAACGGCCACAACGACCCCTGCACCGCCAACCACCGGGAACCCGGGCTAAGCCGGTTAACCCCTCCACATCATCAAGCATAATAACAAACTCGTCAAATAGTCAAATTAAAGTATGCCAGCAAAGAACTTCGTCGTAGCCATTGAGCTTGGCTCAACCAAAATCACCGGAATAGCCGGTCAGCGCAAGCCTGACGGGAGCATCGCCGTCCTGTCAGTCATGAGCGAGGATGCCTCACAGTGCATCCGTAAAGGTGTCGTTTACAACATCGACAAGACCGTACAGTGCATCACCAATATCATACAGCGTCTGAAAGGTCAGCTGAAGTCAGGCATCAAACACGTATACATCGGAGTGGGCGGACAGTCCATCCACTCTGAGCTCAACACCATCATCAGGGATATTTCCGACAATATGCCCGTCACGCAGAAGATTATCGTCGATATGATGGATCAGAACCGCGACATGCATTATCCCGATATGGAGATACTCGACGTGGAGCTGCAGGAATACCGCGCCGACTCGCTGCCCGCTAACGACCCTGTGGGCATACAGTGTCAAAAGTTGGAGGGCAACTTCCTCAACATCCTGCAGAGCCGCCGCCACTACCAGAAGCTCAACAGCTGCTTCGACATCGCCGGTGTGCAGATAGCCGAGATGTACCTCGCGCCCTTTGCGCTTGCCGATGCGGTGCTCACACCCGTCGAGAGGCGCAGCGGATGTCTGCTCGTTGACCTCGGTGCCGACACCACCACCGTGATGGTCTATCACAAGAACATCATACGCCATATCGCCGTCATACCTCTCGGCGGTGCCAACATCACCAAGGACATCACCACGCTGCAGATTGACGAAGCCGATGCCGAGCGTCTGAAGCTGCGCTACGCTTCGGCCTTCACCCCCTCTGCCGACGTTGACCCCACGCTGAAATACGACCTCGACAACGAACGCAAGATAGAGAGCACCAAGTTCATTGAGATCATCGAGGGTCGCATGCAGGAGATTATCTCCAACGTGTGGAACCAGGTGCCTGCAGAGTTCCGCGACAAGATACTGGGCGGCATCGTCCTCACAGGCGGCGGTTCCAACATGAAGAATATCGATGTGGCATTCCGCGAAATCACCCACATCGACAAGATACGCATCGCCAACTTCGTCACCTACACCATCAACACCTCCAATAGCGACATCAATGCCCACGACGGCACGATGAACACGCTGCTCGGACTCCTGGCCAAGGGCGACCAGAACTGCTGGGCTCCCGAGGAGTCACGCAACAACAACCTCTTCAATGATGGTGACGCGACAACAGTCAGTCAGGAGTCGCTCTTCGGGCAGCAGAATACTGACAGCACACTGCGCACCACACCTCGCGACCCCAACTCCCTGCCACCGGGTGTGATACAGACGGCAGGGGAGAAGAAAGCGGCTGAAGTGGCAGAGCGCGAGGCTGCTGAGCGTCTCAGGGCCGAAAAAGAAGCCCAAGAGCGTGACCAGAAAAATAGAGAGGAACAGGCAAAGAACAAGAAGCCCGGCTTAGGCAACAAGATACTGAAGTGGCTCGGCACCTTCACCGATGCTGAAGAGTAACCAGAGGTTGAAAATTGAAAATTAATTTGTTAATTTGTTAATTCGTTGTACCCAGGGACGTGGGCGTCTCGCCCGCGACAGAAAAGGTTCGACCTCTTATAATTCGTTAATTTGTTAATTTGTTAATTTGTTAATTCGTTAATTTGAATGAATCAGATATTAGACTTCGGACCAGTCGTTAAAGAGAAAAGCATCATCAAGGTTATCGGCGTCGGCGGTGGCGGTGGTAACGCAGTCAATCACATGTATCGTGAGGGCATCCACGATGTGTCGTTCGTTCTGTGCAACACCGATGCACAGGCCCTCAACGACTCTCCCGTGCCCATCCATCTGCAGCTGGGACGTGAAGGCCTCGGAGCGGGCAACCGTCCCGACAAGGCACGCCAGGCAGCCGAGGAGAGCATAGAGGATGTTCGCAACATGCTCAACGACGGCACACGCATGGCCTTCATCACGGCAGGCATGGGCGGCGGCACCGGTACGGGTGCTGCTCCCGTCATAGCGCGTGTCTCAAAAGAACTCGACATCCTCACCGTGGGCATCGTCACCATCCCCTTCCGCTTCGAGGGTAAGAAGAAGATAGCCCAGGCCCTCAACGGCGTTGAGGAGATGTCGAAGAACGTCGATGCGCTCCTCGTCATCAACAACGAGCGCCTGCGCTCCATCTATGGCGAACTGTCGATGATGGAAGCCTTTGCCAAGGCCGACGACACCCTCTCCGTGGCCGCCAAGAGCATCGCCGAGATTATCACCGTCCACGGACAGATCAACCTCGACTTCAACGATGTCAAGACAGTCCTCAAAGATGGTGGTGTGGCCATCATGTCAACAGGCTACGGCGAAGGCGACGGACGCGTGAAGAAAGCCATTGAGGATGCACTCCACTCTCCCCTGCTCAACGACAACGACGTCTTCAACTCAAAGAAGATACTCATCTCCATCTCTTTCCGCAGCGACGACACCAACCACAAGGGTCTCATGATGGACGAGATGAATGACGTGCACGACTTCATGGATAAGTTCGGCACCGACTTCGAACTGAAGTGGGGCGTTGCCAACGACCCCTCTTTAGGCGACAAGGTGAAGGTGACAATCCTCGCTACCGGCTTCGGTCTGAGCGACATCGACGAAAGCATGTCGGAGCGCATGAAGAACTACAAGACCGCCGAAGACCTCAAGCGCCTTGCCGACGAGCGCGAGACGAAGCAGAAGCTGGAGGATGCCTTCAACCACTACTATGCCGACGACAACAGCATAGCAGCCAAGAAGCGCAACTACCACATATACTTCTTCTCACCACAGGACCTTGACAACGAAGACCTCATCCTGGCCGTAGAGAACAACCCCACCTACACGCGCACCCGTCCGCAGCTCGAAAACCTTGCTCACCTCGCACGTCCGCAGGCACAGACTGCCGCCCCTGCAGCAGGCACCACAGCACCACAGCCCGCCTCACAGCAGCAGCCACAGCAGCCACCAAAACCACCAACGCCACACAACCCCGACGCAACGGCCCAGATGCTGAACTTCATGTAAAACCCAGGTACGTGGGCCTCCCGCCCGCGATAATGGTTAATGGTTAAAGTTTAATTCGTCTTCGTCTTCGTTTTCGTCTTCGTAGGAGCTTTGCTCCGCTTCGTCTTCGTAGCGCTGCAAGCGCGTTTCGTAGGAGCGTCAGCTCCGCTTCGTGGCGAAGCCGTTAATTTGTTAATTTGTTAATTCGTTAATTTGAAACCCCAGGGACGTGGGCGTCTCGCCCGCGACAAAAAAGGTTCGACCTCTTATAATTTGTTAATTCGTTAATTTGAACTGGTCTTCCCTCATATCCAACAAGCGCCTCGGGCAGGAGCTGCGCCATACGGAGCGTCACGACGACCGCTCTGAGTTCAAGCGCGACTACGACCGTCTCATCTTCTCCGCGCCATTCCGGCGCCTGCAGAACAAGACGCAGGTCTTCCCCCTGCCCGGCAGCATCTTCGTCCACAACCGCCTCACACACTCCCTTGAGGTAGCCTCCGTCGGCATGTCCTTGGGCAACGACGTGGAGGCGGCGCTCTTCCCCCTCCCCACCGGAGAGTGTATGGGCGGGGCATCACTCGGCACCATCGTTGCCACAGCCTGTCTTGCCCACGACATGGGCAACCCGCCCTTCGGACACTCCGGCGAGAAAGCCATCCAGGCCTTCTTCACCGAGGGACAGGGCAGCCTGCTGCGCCAGAAGCTCTCTCCCGAGACGTGGAGCGACATCACCCACTTCGAGGGCAACGCCAACGCCTTCCGACTCCTCACCCATCGCTTCAACGGCAGACGCGAGGGCGGATTCGTCATGACCTACTCCACCCTCGCCTCAATAGTAAAATACCCCTACCCCTCAACAGAGGCAACAGAAAAACACCCCAAATTCGGATTCTTCCATACGGAGAAAGACATCTACTACAAGATAGCCTCCGAACTCGGTCTGATAAAAGAGGCTTCCTGTTCCCGCCACCCGCTCGTATATCTCGTAGAGGCAGCCGACGACATCTGCTATGAGATAATGGACATCGAGGACGCACACAAGCTGGGCCTCCTCACCGACGAGCACACCAAGGAACTGCTGCTGGCATTCTTCGATGAAGACACCCGCCGCAGCATCATCCGGCGCATCGACACCGAGAACATCCTCGACATCAACGAGCAGATAGTCTACCTGCGCGCCTCCGTCATCGGAAAGTTAGAGAACGAGTGTGTGCGTGCCTTCCTCGACAATGAGGAAGCCATCATGCAGGGCACCTTCCAGGGCTCCCTCATCGACCATATCAGCTCCCTGCAGCGCCAGGCATACCAACGCTGCGTAGAGACCGCCGTAGCCAACATCTACCACTCCAAGCCCGTCCTCGACATCGAGCTGGGCGGCTACCGCATCATCGAGACACTACTCACGCAGCTCGTCGATGCCGTCGTCAACCCCCACCGCTTCTACTCCAAACAGCTCCTGCAGCGCGTCAGCAGCCAGTACGAGATACAGTCGCCAGACCTCGACACACGCATCATGGCGGTCCTCGACTTCATCTCAGGAATGACCGATGTCTTCGCACTCGACTTCTACCAGAAAATCAACGGAACAGCATTGCCGATAGTATAAAAGGCCAGAGGCCTTAACGAAACGGTGCTGTGCACCTACGAAACGGGACATAAGTCACTACGAAGACGAAACGCGCTTGCAGCGCTACGAAGACGAAACGGGACATAATTCCCTACGAAGACGAAACGCGCTTAAAGCGCTACGAAACGCTTCGCTACAAAAACTGCCTTCGAAACTGCCTTCGTAGTCACGAAGTGACGCTTCGTAGCGGCTCAAAGAGCCGCGCTTCGTAGGAGCATTGCTCCGCTTCGTGGCGAAGCCGTTAATTTGTTAATTCGTTAATTTGAAACCCCAGGGACGTGGGCGTCTCGCCCGCGACAAAAAAGGTTCGACCTCTTATAATTCGTTAATTCGTTAATTTGAAATAATTCGACCGTGTCCAAGCCTGATCGCGACGGCATAACGCTACTGGTACTCATCATCTTAGTAGCACTAATCCTATTTCATTACGCCTCTCCCGAGAAAGAGGAAGAGGCCACAGCCTCAATCCCTGCTACTACCACAACCCCATCCACCTCCACAACCTCCTCAAGCGCCGGCAACCCCCTCCCTCAGAAGGTACGGGGAGAGGTCCCTGGTGGGCTCACCCCCTTCGACCCCAACAGCGCCGACAGCGCCACCCTGCTCAGCGTGGGGCTCCGTCCCTGGCAGGTGCGCAACATCATGCGCTACAGAGCCCGTGGAGGCCGTTACCGCCAAAAGGAGGACTTTGCCCAGCTCTACGGGCTGACGCTGGAGCAGTACCGTACCCTTGAGCCATACATCCGCATCAAGCCCCAGGTAATGGCCGCCGATGTCATCAAGCGACCAAAAAGGAATTATCAACCCCGCTCCGCTTCCACCTCCCGCTCCGCCTCCTCCTCAGCCTCCCGCTCCGCCTCCTCCAAGCTCTCCCCCGGCCAGACCGTCGATGCCAACACCGCCGACACCACAGAGCTGAAGCGCATCCCGGGCATAGGATCCTACTTCGCCCGCCGCATCATAAGCCTGCGAAGGCAGCGACAGCAGTTCCAGAGCAAGGAAGAGCTGCTCTCCATCCGCAACTTCCCCGAGTCGGCACTGTCCTACATCACCCTCTCCCACAACTATCCACCCATCCTCATCAACAGCATGACGCAGAAAGAGCTGGAGCGCCATCCCCTGCTCAACTACCTGCAGGCACGCGACATCATCCGTCTGCGCACCAACACAGGCCGCATCAACAACCTTGACGACCTCTCGCTACTACCCTCCTTCACACCCCAGCACCTGAAGAAAATCTCCTCCTACATAGAATACTAACTGAAGTTTCCCACCCGTTTCGCTGCCGATGCCGTAGGCATCAGATAAGGGTAGCCAGCCCCAATAGGGGCTTCGTTTCGCCGCCTTCTATATGGGGTGGGAAACTTCAGATACTAAGAGGGTCTTCCTAACAATCCCCGATGCAGGCTTTTCTTCCTGCATCGGGGATTGTTAGGAAGATAATCCTTGCATGTGGACTATTCGTCGCCCCACTGGAAGTCGGTCTTCACGACGCCGTTGCCGTAGATGGTCTTGAAGTCGTTCTTCATGGAGATGACATGGTACCCAGCCTCGCGCCATTTCGCCTCACGCCGTGCCCCTTCGGCGAGGTCGGCATGGTCGCGGGCATCATCGTCAGCGACGAGCATGAACGTGGCGGTCTTATATGCCTTGTTTCCCATGCAGTAGTTGTGCATGGCGCAGTCGCCGCTGCTGTTGCCGAAGGACAGCACGGGTACCTTGCCTATCTCCTGCGAGATCTGCAGCACCTTATTGGTCTTGAGGTTCTTGATGATGAGCTCATCGGTGCGCACGAGGTCTTCCTCCTTGCCCATGGTGTAGTTGACGCCCTCCACCGTGTTTTGGCCGGTGGAGTGAAGCTTGACATCCATTCCGATGACTCGATTTGCGGGGATGCCGATGCTCTCCACGAGTGTGCGGCAGATGAAGCGGTCGGAGCCGCTGATGACGTAGTAGGTGAAGCCGTTGTCCCTGAGATAGTCGAAGACTTCGAGCATGGGCTTATAGAAACTCTCGCCGTAGGTCATGCCGGTGAATCCGTTGGCCGGCTTCTGGGCGTATGCCTTGACGTATGCATCGAACTCTGCGAGCGTCATGCCGCTATAGGCCTTGGCGGCGGCGTAGGCGTGCTTCATATCGAAGTGGGCGGGCAGCTTCTTGCCGTTTCGCACGAAGTCGCGGATCTCCTGCGCCGTCTCCATCACGTCCTCGGGAGCGTGATAGGCAGAATCGTCCAGCGCGCGGTATTCGAGCATGTTATACTCGAAATACGACGGATAGAGCTCGCCTATGAAGGTGCCGTCCATGTCGAACGTCGCGATGCGGTCTTCCTCCTTGATATAGTTAGGGGAATTGGGGTTGGTGACATCCGTCACGTAATCCTGCAGGGCGGTGAGCGCCTCGCACTGGTTCCACAGCGTGAAGTATTCCTTCTGCTGCGGGGTTACGGCTGTCAGCTCGTCGGCCTTGCAGTATGATGTCGGCACACTTACGCCGCCGAATGTCAGGACGACGGCAAACATCCATAGCTTAATCGTAATTTTCATCTTGTTCATTATAGAATAATCCCCTGTTGCGTTGTGATGACGCAGCAGGGGATTGTGGTAGTCTGTGTTTAGAAGTCCCAGTCTACAGCGCTGTTGGCGCGGGCACGTGGCATGCCGCCATTTTCTGGTGTGCCGTCACCGCCACCGCCGTTAGCCACTCCTGTGCTGCTGTTGATATTCATTACCTGATTGCCGGCACCGCTGCCGCTCATGATGTTGCTTACGATTTCTCCCACCTTTATTGATGGTGACTGATAATTTTTCTTCATTGCTCTATTTGTTATTGGGGTCGCTGCGACCAATTATTATTTGATTACTTATTTTCCTTTATTCATATAAATGCCGCGCTGAGTTGGCTTCTGCGAGAACTTTCGACCTTGCATGTCGTACCATGCGCCTATAGTACTCCCCAATCCCAGACCAGTGTCCCTATGTTGCTAAGGCAATAGCAGCTGCCTTTCAGCTCCGCAAGGCAGACAACAGAC
>CAJOOC010000168.1 GCA_905236165.1 uncultured Prevotella sp.
GGGAAAGGTTGAGGGCATCAACAATAAGATAAAGGTTATGAAGCGCAATGCATATGGTTTTAGAGATGACAAGTATTTTACCCTGAGGCTCTACGCTCTACACGACTGCCGTATCACTCGAAATGTCGGATGAACCATAAATTATTCCTATTCTTGCGCTCCAGTAGGTGCTCAGGCGCAAGCGGAGTCTTCCAATTTCTTTCAATTCCAGAGCCAATTTCTTTCAATTCCCTTTCAATTACAGTTCAGAAGAAAAATAACAATTAAGGTGGGAATTAATAGAACCCACCTACAAGTAACTCCCCAATGCAGGCTGCTTCCTTCTCTGCATTGGGGAGTTTTTTTGTGTGAATTATTTTGACGTTTGAGGGAAAATTGCTAACTTTGCAGGCAGTAAGATTAACTTCGTGTGGGTAACGACGAAATCAGAACAATGACAAAACAAATATCTATACAATTGTTTGAAGAGCGCAAGGTGCGAACTGTGTGGGACGATCAGGAAGAGAAGTGGTTTTTCTCCATTGTGGATGTGTGTGGAGTTTTCTGTTTCAAACAGTGGATGGCACAGGTAGCCAGTCAACGTCTTGACCAGATGCGGGATCCAGAGCTTAACTTTGAACAGGCATAAAAACATATATCCTGAATCTATGAATATACTATTATCATTACTTTTCCTGCTGTTTGCTGCCGGTGCGGCGGCGAAGGATGATTCCACCGAAAGGGTGGTGAGAGAGATTCCGCAGGCACAGATGACGGTGCGTGTACAGTATTATTCCCCTGGTATCGTGAGAGTGAAGAAATGGCCGTCGTCCCTTGCCAAAGAGCCGGAGAAGGGCAGCTTCAGCGTTATCCTCAAGCCTGATGCAAAGGCATTGTCGAGGCAGATAAGCGTTGAGAGCGGCATCGGCCATACGATGCTGAAGTCAGCGCAATTCTCTGTCATCATCAATGAGACGACGGGTCAGCTCACCTTCAGCGATGCCGGCGGCAACGTCCTGCTCACGGAATGCCGCACAGGCTTCGAGATGAGGCAGGGCGACGCCGACGAAGGGAAATACCGCATCAGCCAGGCGTGGCGACTGGCCGACGACGAGCAGGTGTTCGGACTGGGACAGCTGCGCGATGAGGCCATGAGCCATCGCGGACGCAAGGTGGAGATATGGAACCACAACACGTATATCTCCATTCCTTATTTCACCAGCGAGAAGGGCTACGGCATCTATTGGGACAATGCGGGGCGCTCGCTCTTCGACGACAGCCAGGGCGGCGAGACCGTGATGTCGAGTGAGGTGGGTATGTGCGCCGACTATTACTTCATGTACGACGGCGGCACGCAGGACGGCGTCATTGGCTGCATCCGACAGCTGACGGGCCAGGCCACCATGTTCCCACTTTGGACGATGGGCCACTGGCAGTGCCGCGAGCGCTATAAGACCAGCGACGAGCTCTGTGAGGTGCTCGACAAATACCGCGAGCTGCGCATCCCCCTCGACGCAATAGTGCAGGACTGGCAGTACTGGGGCTGCGACTCCAACTGGAATGCCATGCGTTTCGAGAACCCATATTATATTAATAAGGTGGGCGACGAGAAGTGGGAGAAATACCTTCCGAAAGACCTCAGGAAGATGGCTGCCGAATACAAGGCGCAGGGTAAGCAGCCGCGCATCAAGAGTCCGCAGGAGATGGTGGACTACGTGCACCGCCACGATGCCCACCTGATGATAAGCATCTGGGCTAACTTCGGACCCTGGACGGCTCCCTTCGCCAGGATGAAGGAGATAGGCGCCCTCATGCCTTTCGACACCTGGCCCATGAAGTCGGGCGTGCAGCCCTACGACCCCTTCAACCCCAAGGCGCGCGATGTGTACTGGCATTTCCTCAGCCACCTCTACGGCATGGGCTTCGATGCCTGGTGGACCGACTCCACCGAGCCCGACCACTTCAATGAGTCGCAGCAGACCGACGACTACATGACCTACGCCGGCACATGGCGCTCGGTGAAGAATGCCTTCCCCCTGATGACCAACAGAGGCATCTACGAACATCAGCGCGCCATGAAGGGCAACAGCAAGCGCAGCGTGCAGATGACACGCTCCGGTGCCTTCGGCCTCCAGCACTATGCCACCTTCTCTTGGAGCGGCGACGTGAAGGCCTCATGGGCCGAGATGAAGAACCAGATACCGTCGGGCCTCAACTACACGCTCTGCGGCATACCGTTCTGGAACACCGACCTGGGCGGCTTCTTCTACTGGGATTATACGCAGGACCCCACAGACCCTGCCGTGCAGGAGCTGCAGACACGCTGGATGCAGTGGGGCACCTTCATGCCCCTGATGCGCAACCACTGCTCCTCGCCGATGGTCAGCGAGATCTATTCCTTCGGCAAGGAGGGCGACTGGGCCTATGATGCCATGGTCGGTGCCGTGCGTCTGCGCTACCGCCTGCTGCCATATATCTACTCTGCGGCAGGCAGCTGCACACACCATAGTGGCACGATGATGCGACCACTCGTCATGGACTTCACCGCCGACAAGCGTGCCGTGCGCCTCAATGATGAATACCTCTTCGGCAAGGCGCTGCTCGTCAAGCCCGTCACCGATGCTCTCTACACATGGAAGGACGCAAAGAAGCAGGGCCATCAGATATACCCCGATGTGCGCCAGGCCTCTGCCCCCGTCAGCGTCTATCTGCCACAGGGTGCCGACTGGTATGACTTCTGGACCAACGAGCGTCATGCAGGCGGACAGGAGCTGCTGCGTCCGTGTCCCATCACCGAGATTCCCGTATATGTCAGGGCCGGCAGCATCGTGCCCTTCGGACCGGAGGTGCAGTACAGCAGCGAGAAGCCTTGGGACAGTCTGGAGGTACGCATATACCCGGGTGCCGACGGTTCCTTCACCCTCTATGAGGACGAAGGCGACAACTACAACTACGAACGCGGACAGTTCACCGAGATACCCTTCACATGGAACGACCAGGCGCGCACCCTCACCATCGGTCAGCGCCAGGGGAGATACAAGGGAATGCTCCGTCAGCGCACCTTCCGCATCGTCCTTGTAACCCCGCAGACAGCATCAGGGAGCAATCCCGCCACAGCCGTCAATGCCACCGTCAACTACACCGGCCAGGACACAACGGTAAAACTGTAGACAGCCAATAAACAAATCGGGGTCATCCGAAAACAACTGGATCATTCACGGAAATTACTTTTATAACGACCACGTTCCGAGCCATGCTCGGAACGTGGTCGTAAAAGAATCGCGGGCGAGACGCCCACGTCCCTGGTTGTCGCTCGCGACAATTTTGACTTCGTCGACCCACTCAGGATGCTCCTTGAATACCTCTTTTTGTCTCCCTAAAGCCTCTTTTTGTCTCCTTAAAAACTTCTATTTGTCTCCTTCATTACGACAATTGTGGTGTTTTAGCTGCAAAAAGCCACTGGATTTAACGTTTTTTAGCAAAAGCAGAAAATCACGATGAAATGGGCAATTATTGACTTTTGGACTGTCAAATCATGGAAATGTTAGTAGAAATTGAGAATTTGGGAATAAAAATTGAGAATTTGGGAATGGTTATTTCAGAATTATTTGTATCTTTGCGCACAGAAATGCATCTGTAATAACCATACTAACCAATTAATACATTTCAACTATGAAAAAAAGATTACTTATTCTAATGATGTTCCTTGTGGCGATAGCTACGGGGTCATGGGCAGAAGTTGTCAGCTACAACCTATGGGTTGCTGGCACTCAGGTAAACAGTAGCAATGCTACGGATGTCCTGGGTGACGGTACCGTCAGTTATGATGCCAGCAACGGTACGCTGACCCTAAACAATGCCAGCATCACCACCGCGTGTGATGAGTTTACCAGAAGTGGATACTGGGGAACGCGCACGGGTATTCGGGCAAATCAAGACCTTACCATTGTTCTTACGGGAAGCAACACGATAGACCTGTCTGCCTTAACATATAATAGGGTGATGCGCCATTCTATTTTCGTCAATGGCAACCTTACTATTAAAGGTACGGGCAGTCTTGTAGCACGCTCAGGTGCTGCTACCAATAACAACAGCAGTGACTACCGTGAAAGCACGGCCATTCATGCCGAAGGCACTCTGACGTTTGATGGAGATGTTACTGTTGAGGCTGTTGGTGGCACGAGCGAATGCGACAGCGCTGGTTTGCGCGGAGTAAGTGGCGGCGTAGTCGTCAAGGGCAATGCTTCCGTTGTGTCGGAAGGCAGTGCGGTGACGGTAAAGAGCCGTACAAGTCTTGGCGCTTGGTGTGATGTCACTGTTCAGGGTGGCACTTTCGTTGGATTCGGCAAGATTTCTGCCTGTGGTACTCTGACTGTTCCAACGGGCTACTACATCTATGCTGGCGATGATGAGGCCAGTGCCACATTGCAGTCCAGTACCTCTTATTCGGGCAGTAATGCAAAATATGTAAAAGCTACAGGAACCGATGTTCACACCCACATCGCTGGTGATGTTACTCTGGAAAATAAGGAAGATCCTACCTGCACTACAGATGGTCATTACGACGAAGTTGTATACTGCACTATTTGCGGTGAGGAGATGTCTCGTAATACACAGTACATGCCTGCTCTCGGTCACGACCTGACGCATGTTCCTGAGGTTCCGGCAACCACCACCTCTGATGGCACGAAGGAACATTACACGTGCAAAAGATGTACGGATCTGTTGGACAAGAACTATGCAACGGTATCGGCAAGCGACCTCGTAATACCAATGTTAGTAGAGCCCATGGCCTACGCCGTGCTGAGTGGCGATGGCAAGACGCTGACGTTCTATTATGACTTGCAGAAGGCTACACGCAAAGGCATGAGTGTCGGGCCGTTTGAGTATTCATCCAGCAGAGGATGGTATAACCAGAAGGGAACGATAACCACGGTGGTCTTTGATGCGTCTTTTGCAGACTACAGACCTACGAGCACAACCTATTGGTTTTATGGATGTAATAATCTCACTACTATCACTGGCATTGAGAACTTGAAGACAGATGATGTGACGGATATGAGTTATATGTTTGCATATTGTTCCAGCCTAACGAGCCTTGACCTGAGCAGTTTTAATACTGCGAATGTTACAAGCATGAATAGTATGTTCTATTACTGCACAAGCCTTACGAACCTTGACCTGACCAGCTTCAATACTGCGAATGTTACAAACATGGAAAGTATGTTCGGGGATTGCTACAGCCTTACGAACCTTGACCTGAGCAGCTTTAATACGGCGAAGGTAGAAAACATGGGAGGTATGTTCTATGGCTGCCACAGTCTTACCAGCCTTGACCTGAGTAGTTTTAATACGGCGAATGTTGAATACATGGGAGTTATGTTCGAAGGCTGCTCCAGCCTTACGAGCCTTGACCTGAGTAGTTTTAATACTGCGAAGGTTGAAAGCATGGGTTATATGTTCGATGGCTGCTCCAGCCTTACGAGCCTTGACCTGAGTAGTTTTAATACGGCGAAGGTAGAAAGCATGGGAGGTATGTTCGAATGGTGCTCCAGCCTTACTAGCCTTGACCTGAGCAGCTTTAATACGGCGAAAGTTGAAAACATGGGTTATATGTTCTATGGTTGCTTCGGCCTTACGAGCCTTGACCTGAGCAGTTTTAATACAGAAAACGTGACAACCATGAGCTATATGTTCTACGGCTGCTCTGCCTTGACAAAGATTACCGTTGATCCTAATAAATGGGACACTTCTAAGGTAACATATAGCGAAGATATGTTCTTAGGTTGCACCAACCTCGTTGGTGGTAACGGTACTGCTTATGATGCAAATCACACGGATGTTGCCTACGCTGTTATCGACAAGGACGGCACCCCTGGATACCTTACCGATGTCAATGTTCCTGTAGAGCCCGAGGCCTACGCAGCACTGAGCAGCGATGGCAAGACGCTGACGTTCTACTATGACATGGAGAAGGCCTCACGCGGCGGCATGAGCGTCGGTCCGTTCGACGGCAACGAGACCCTGCCTGCATGGAGCGACAAGGCCAGCGGCATACGCAACGCAAACATCGACGAGTCGTTTGCAGGCTACACCGCGCTCACCAGCACCGCATACTGGTTTGAGGGATGCAGCGAAATCAAGGCTGTGTCGGGACTGGAGAACCTCGTCATGGACAACGTGACCGACATGAGCAGCATGTTCAAAGGCTGTAACAACCTGAGGAGCGTCAGCCTCAGCGGCATGAACACAGGCAAGGTGACGAACATGCATGCTTTGTTCTGGGACTGCAACGCCCTGCAGACCATCGACCTCAGCACCCTCGACACCCGCAGCGTTGCCGACATGAGCGGTATGTTCAACTACTGCAACAGCCTGAAGACGGTGGACCTCAGCGGCGTGAACACCGCCAGCGTGACCGACATGAACAACATGTTCTATTACTGCAGCAGCCTGACAGACCTCGACCTGAGCAGCTTCAATACCGCCAGCGTCACCAATATGAGGTATATGTTTGAGGGTTGCTCAAGCCTCACGAAGATTACGGTGAGCGAGACGGGCTGGACCACCAAGGCCGTCAACTCCGGCACGGCGATGTTCAGCGGCTGCCGCGACATCGTGGGCGGCAACGGCACGACGTATGACGCAGGCCACACCGACGAGGGCTACGCCCGCATCGACAAGGCCGGCACACCGGGATACCTCACCTCTTCTGCTGGTACGGGCATCAACCTCCTAAAGACCACCACAGGCGGCGACGGATATTTCTATACTCCTGACGGACGCAGGATAGAGGGCCAGCCCACGAAGCAAGGCTTCTACATCACCAATGGCCGCAAGGTAATGGCGAAGTAAAACCTTACGACCACGTATTGCACTTTAATAACGACCACGAATTACACGAATTTACACGAA
>CAJOOC010000169.1 GCA_905236165.1 uncultured Prevotella sp.
GTATTAAGTATGTGTAAAGTAAATCGCAGTGCGCAGCAAAAAATTCGTGAAATTCGAGAAATTCGTGGTAGAGAAAAGAATATGCGTACTTCAGAAACTTGAATTGAAATAATAAAAAACAACACCCCGACCCTCAAGTGGGAAAGCCCCACCCCGACCCTCCCCAAGGGGAGGGAGAATTTGTTAATTCGTTAATTCGTTAATTTGTTAATTTGAAATCCGTTCGTCCAAAGAAGAATCTGGGACAGCACTTCCTTGAAGACCTGACCATAGCGCGTCGCATCGCTGATACGGTGGATGCGTGTCCCGACATACCCGTACTGGAGATTGGTCCAGGCATGGGCGTCATGACACAATACTTGTATCCCAAGGATCGCGAATTCAAGTGCGTGGAGATAGACAGGGAGTCCGTTGCCTACCTGCAGGAGGCCTACCCCAAGCTGCGTGGCAACATCATCGATGGCGACTTCCTCCGCATGGATCTCAACGAAGTCTTCGGCGGTAAGCAGTTTGTGCTCACAGGCAACTACCCCTACGACATCTCATCGCAGATCTTCTTTAAGATGCTCGACAACAAAGACCTCATACCCTGCTGCACAGGTATGATACAGCGCGAAGTGGCCCTGCGCATTGCTGCCTCACCGGGCAACAAGACCTACGGCATCCTCAGCGTGCTGATACAGGCGTGGTATAATACGGAATACCTCTTCACCGTTGACGAAAACGTGTTCAACCCACCCCCAAAGGTGAAGTCGGCGGTGATAAGGATGACACGCAACCAACGCACGGACCTGGGCTGCGACTGGGCATTGTTCAAACGCATCGTCAAGGCCACCTTCAACCAGCGCCGCAAGATGCTGAGAGTATCGCTGAAGCAAATCGTCTCGACTGCCGATGCCTTCGCCACCTCACCCGTAGACCTCACAAAACGTCCGGAGCAACTGACGCACGAAGAGTTTGTCACGCTGACAAACTATATCGGTACCCTGCTGTAGAATCACAATATTCCGAAACCCTGCTATAGAAACACAACATGCCGGCACTCACTCATGCCGGCACATCTCCCCAATACGCATGCTGCAGGCATGCTCAGCCCAGCTCTATCACCTCAAGGTCCCTTATGTTGCTGCCGTCAATGACGAAGCGCACAAGAGTTCTCACTGCCTGCTGGCCACTAAGTCCCGCTGCACCTGGGTTGATATGCAGCAGTCCAAGGTGCTTGTCGTACATCACCTTCAGTATGTGAGAATGGCCCGAGATAAACAGCTGCGGTCTGTCGTGACAAAGGATGCGATAAGCCTTAGCGTCATACCGGCCAGGATACCCGCCAATATGTTTCATCACCACATTCACATCCTCACACCTGAAGCTCAGCACCTCAGGAAACTCCATCCTCACAAACGAGCCGTCAATATTCCCGCTGACGCCTCTGAGGAATGCCACCTCCTTTAACCTGTCGGCCACGCGGATGTCACCGAAATCTCCGGCATGCCATATCTCGTCACACTCTGCGAAATACTTTGCAAAGCGCTCATCCCAGTGGTTATGTGTATCTGAAAGCAGTCCTATCTTCTTCATGATATAAAGTTATGGGTTATAGGTGGTAACCTCCAGCAACGCCTTGCAGCCATTCAGGCAGTCTCGCCAAGTGGAATCGAAGTCGCCCGTATACCAGGGATCGGCAACATCCTGGCCCTTGCGTCCCTCATATTCCATAAGCGAGTGTATCTTTCCCTCGGGGTCACCACCGCACATACGTTCCATATTGCGAATGTTATAACGGTCCATGCCTATCAGCAGGTCATAATGCTCATAGTCGCGGCGCGTCAGCTGGCGTGCATACTTACCCTCACAGCCTATACCATGCTCTGCAAGCTTTCTGCGTGCAGGGGGATAGACGGGATTGCCTATCTCCTCCGTGCTTGTGGCAGCAGAGGCTATTTCAAATTGCTCTGCCAAGCCCGCATCCTCTACCAGCTTCTTCATAATAAACTCCGCCATAGGGCTGCGGCAGATGTTGCCGTGACAGACGAACAGAATCCTTGTCGTTTTATCTTTCATTATGTTGTTTGATCAGTATGATTGCGTTTATTTGACAAGCTCCTTTTTTTCTCCCACGATATAAACTCCTTTCTGTGGTTTACTATCGCGTATGCCACTCAGCGTGATTAGAGGCTTGTTCAGGTCCTTGTCCAACTGCTGCATGGGTATGGTGGCAGTGGAAGTGTTTACGTCATTAATGGCAGTTGTCTCGTTATTGCTCCATACGGTAATCTTCGTAAATCTGGCGCGGTTGCCGTACCGCCGTATGCGCACTTGATGGCATAGAAATCATCGTTTGATGCTTGGTCAATCCAATAGTTGGTTACATCGCAGAAAGCATAACGCTCGCCGTTGGCCATACTGCGCGTACCGAAATACCTTCGTGGTAGGACGGCCACAGATGTTTGCCCAGCGCAGGTGCGTGTATGGACAGTAGGGCGACGTGCCAGTTTTCATGTATTCGGGAAGGTTCTGTACGAACTCGCGTCCGTCGGCATTCGACTGTCCTGCATAGAGAAATATGCTCTTCTTCACAGCCATTGCCGACGTGAGCAACAGGCTGCACATAATGGTCAAAAGGTTTTTCTTCGTCATTTCCATTGCAAAAAAAGATTATCGGGTACCTCAGCCCTATTTAAGACTGCTACTAGTTTTAAGGCTCAAAGTTACAATTAAGTTTTGAGATACGCAAGAAAAATGGTTGTATATTTTGCCATTTCGGGAATTATTGTTACTTTTGCACCAAATTATCTAACACAATCTGGCGGGAATAACCACAATCCCGTTGCATATCGAAACATGGATAGAAGGATAATAGGCATTGGCGAGACCGTTCTCGACATTATTTTTCGCAACGACCAGCCCTTGAAGGCGGTGCCCGGAGGCTCCACATTCAATGCCCTCATCTCTATTGGGCGCACCGGCACGCCCTGTGTCATGGCCACAGAGGTGGGCGATGATCATGTTGCCGACATTGTGACCTATTTTCTCAAGGCCAACAACGTTGACACCTCATACGTGTTCCGCCACAAAGGCACGCAATCGCACGTTTCGCTGGCTTTTCTCAATGAGCAGAACGATGCGCAGTATCAGTTCTACAAGAACCACGCTGCGCTGACCATGGACAATGACATGCCCGAGGTGCATGAGGGCGACATCGTGCTCTTCGGCTCATACTTCGCCATCAGCCCCATGTTGCGCACATACGTCGCCACCTTCCTCAAGAGGGCCAAGGCTGCAGGGGCCATACTCTACTACGACATTAACTTCAGAGCCTCACACCTTGCTGACCTCCCCGCCACGATGCCCCACATACTGGAGAACATGCAGCTCGCGAGCGTGGTGCGCGGCTCAGCAGAAGACTTCCAGATTCTCTTCGGATGCAACGATGCCGCAGAGGTCTACAAGAAACACATCTCCCCCCATTGCCCTGTCTTCATCTATACCGACGGAGCCCACCCCATACGCCTCTTCACACCCACGCTGTGCGAGTCCTTTCCCGCCAAACCCATTGAGACCGTCAGCACCATCGGTGCCGGCGACAACTTCAACGCAGGCTTCTGCTATGCCCTCTATCGCTCAGGGATTACCGACCCCACCGCTCTCAACGTCCAGCAATTCGCACCGCTCATAGCAATGGGACAGCGGTTCTCATCGGCCGTATGCGCCACTTTAGACAATTATATCCCCGAAAAACTAATTACAGAGGCATAACAGCAGAATCTGCGCCACACTTTCAGTTAAGGAGTGTGAAAAGGAACAGTAAAAAGAGTGCCTCCATTGACAATAGTCAACAAAAGAGGCTTGTGTGCGCACACATTTAGCAAAATATTTGCAAGAACCACAGAATAGATGTACTTTTGCATCAGAAATCAAGGAGATACTAAAGCGGGTTACTCCTGATGGAAACGGAACCAGCGATGGTTCCAAGTATTAACAAAATTGATTGAAAAGGATAAAGATTGTAAAGGAGATACAGTTATGATCAAGAAAGTATTGGTTTGGATGGTCAACCATACCCCGGTAACAGAGCCATCCTACTATGCTGAGACACGCTGAGAAGAGTGCCGAAGCATAGAATGAAAGGGAAAAAGGTTTTTTCAGGATTAGTAAAAGAATTGTTTAGGTTAGTTAGTTGAAGTTTTCGAAGGCCATTCGTGCGAAGTGAAGCAACTCTTCACTATCGCCCGGGCCGGAAAACAAAAGAGCCTCAGGCTCAGGTTCTGGATGCATTTTTATCCGTGAGGACGCATTCAGAGCCTTTTTTTATGCCCGCAAGTCAGCATGGAAACAAAAAAACATACGGGAAAATGCGTCCGTATGCAAAAAAAGTAGTATCTTTGCAGACACAACAGCCGTGCAGAGCGGCTGTCAAGACAACAAACAATACAGAAACATGAGTGGGGATAACATAACCCACCTAAACGAAAATGGTAAAGCATATCATCCTCTGGACACTCAAAACTGAGTTGTCCGCATCCGAGAAAGAATCCGTTAAGCAGGGCATCAAGGAAGGTCTTGAAGCCTTAGTGGGCAAGGTGCCCGGCCTGCTTCAGTGCAAGGTGAACATCAGTGGCCGTCTCGACACGTCCAACTGCGACGTGATGCTCGACAGCACCTTGGAGAGCCCCGAAGCCCTCAAGGGATACGCCACACACCCCGACCACGTGGCCGTGGCCGACACGAAGGTGAGGCCATACACCATACAACGCGTGTGCCTCGACTACGAAGAGTAGCCCGCTACGGCTGGACTGCAAAAAACCGGCACCAGCCTGGGCAAGAAGAACAGCAGGCTATTACTGGCCTACTACTCCCTCTATCCAGCCTGCCACCTTCGACATACCACGCTTGCCCTTGACGCGAAGCGTCTTCTTCTTGAAACGGGCACGATATTTTGCAAAGTCACTCAGCTGCGCATTCGACATCTGAGACTTATACTCATTGATGTAAGCCTTCAGAAACTCATCATACTTCACTTCTATAGTGGCAAGGCTATCCTGCCCCAGGTCGTCATCCTGGGTATTCTCCACACTGGCTACGAAAGCCTTGAAGTCAATCATGAATGTCTCTGTATCGCCTGCAAAAACGTGTGACATGCAGACAAAAGAGAGCGCTGCTGCTAAAAACAATCTTCTCATATACATTATCCTTAAAAAAAAAGAAGAACTTACGAATCCTCGTATGCTCTTCTCGTTTTGGTAGCGGGAGGGGGCCACGATCCCTCGACCTCCGGATTATGAATCCGACGCTCTAACCAGCTGAGCTATCCCGCCATCAACCATCGGGAAAGGGCATCCATATAGTGCCATTCCCAATTTGCGGGTGCAAAGTTAGTCATTTTTTTTCTAATGTGCAAATTTTTTTGCAAGAAATTGCGTCAACACCCATAATTGTTACCGAAACAGCACGTAAAGACCGATATCTTTTAGTAACTTTACACCTCACAAAGAAGGCTTTGGGTGTAGACGCTTCCCCACCCCCGTAAAAGAACCTAAGCAACGACACATGGCATTACACAACACTCTCGGTAAATGGGGCGAGGACATCGCTGCCAGCTATCTCATCTCTCATGGATGGTACATCAGGCATCGCAACTGGCTGTGCAACCACAAGGAGATTGACATTGTGTGCATCGACGAAGACATGACGACGCTGCTCATCGTGGAGGTAAAGACACGCAGCACGGATGCCTTCGGCGACCCCGACGAGTTCATCTCCTTAGAGAAGAAGAACAACCTCATCAGCGCGGCGCAGGCCTACATCAGGAGTTACAATCTCTCTCACCTCGCCGTGCGATACGACACCATCTCCGTCATCGGCACCCCCGATGTGGGGCATCGCGTAGAGCACAAGGAGGGAGCCTACGACGTATCGTCACAGCTCGACTTCAGGGAGCATGAATACCACAAGACCGTCTACAAGAAGCGACACCGCAAAGGACGATGGTAGGCCTGGGGACGAAATATGGCTTCGCAGAGGCTACTATGAAAATTAAAACACCCTACAAACCGAATCTTAAACAAACAAAAAAAACTATGGCAGACAAGAAGATACCCTCATGGGACGAGCTGCTGGCATCGCTCAACAGCGCAATTCAGCACCCCAACGACACCGGTTGGGACATCTACCGCTACCTCAGCGCGCACTATAAAGAGATGAGCTCCGTAGAGGCACGCACGCTGCTGGCTGGCTACATGAAGCTTCCCCTCACCAAGCCCTCGCTGCTCCACTCATGCATCCTCAGCGTTGCCCTGAAGATGTCGGAGCTCTTCCCCGACTTCAACCTGCTCCGCTTCCTCGTACTCTGGGGCTTTGACGTCAACCTGCGCGCCGAAGACCGCATACAGCAGACCTCCAACGACGGCAAGACCTATATTTCCCTTGAAGACAAGGCCGAACGCGACGTGAGGAAATACCTCACCGACCATCCCGCCGACTGTCCCATGCAGGCCGTCAAGGAACTGCCCATGATAAGCCAGCCCGTCATAGGCTACGTCAACAGCTATGATGCCAACAACGACTACTTCCACATCTTCGACAACCTCTCGCGCCACTTCGTGGCCATCAGTCCGAAGGTGACACCCGATATTGGCGAATTCGTATGGTTCACGCCAATCATACCCCGCAACAGCACCTTCAAGTCTGCCGTCATTATCAGGCAGGAAGAGCACCAGCGGGGCAGCGAGCTCTTTGGGCTGACAGATGCCGAGGTGACATTCGTAAACACGAAAGACCGTTACTTCGGCTACAAGCTGCTCAGGCAGCCACCCTCCACCACCGAGGGCAGCTACACCCCAGAGGGTACGGCAGCCACTAAGGTCATCAGCAAGACTGGCGGGAAAACCTCATCCCGCGCCCCATTGAAGAAAGGCCAGCACGTCAAGCTTCTGCTCTTCCTCACCCGCGGCAAGGATGGCAATAAGCACAACCATGTAGCCGAGGCAATAGTGCAATAGGGAAATCCCCCTACTTAATTAGAGAAATCACCTTGCCGAAATGACCCGGACTCCTTACTTTTGCAGATGAAAACAGACACTATCCACCCGAGGTGGGCACCTGAGCCGTAACGGAGCGAAGCATCCCGCCTCTTAAAACGAGAAAGAAGATATGATGAAGAAGTTTTTATTTGCAACACTGACAAGCATCGCCGTCGTAATGGGAGCCTCAGCCCAGAGCCACACCGACAGCCGGTATTACAATCCTCAGACGGGCAGGATGGAATATTCCCGCGGGCCGGTCAGGGAGCCACGTCCCGCTATAGTGAGCAGTCCCTCAAGGCCTTACGGCAACTACGACCACAACCGCCCATACGCCTTCCCCGACACTTACGTAGGACTGCGCATCGGACCCGCATTCACCCATGTCACCTCTGACGACCCCGCCCTCGACGGCGGTTCCTGGAAGACAGGCCTCAACGTGGGCGTGGCAGTGGGCAAGGCCCTCTCCTATCATGCCCCTGTATACCTTGAGACAGGGCTGTACTACACGGAGAAAGGCGGCAAGGGCTCACATTCATCAAACAAGGAATTCACCTACAGCCTGGACTATCTGGAACTGCCTCTGCTGCTAAAATATAAAGTCCCCGTAGACAGGGAGTTCAGCCTTGAGCCATACTTCGGCGGCTACTTCGCAGTAGGTGTGGGCGGCAAAATCAAGGACTACGCTAACCGTGAGGCCTACAGTTCCTTCTCCTCCAACGCTTATGACAGCGGCACATTCCGGCGCTGCGACGCAGGACTGAAATTCGGCATCGGTGCGGCATACAAGCTGTCACCCCACCCCATGGCTGCCGAGGTATACATGGAGTTGGGCTACGACCTCGGACTGGCAAACGTATGCCACGACACCTTCAGCCAGGCAAAGAACGGAGCCCTGACGCTGAACTTCGGAATAAACATGTAAAAGGAACCACGGAATGGCGTTATGACGGCATGATAAACGCTATAACGCAACAACTAAGAAAAAGACCCCGCAAGCATAAAACTTACGAGGTCTTTTATTTAACGTGGTGCCAACGGGAATCGAACCAGTGACACAAGGATTTTCAGTCCTTTGCTCTACCAACTGAGCTATGGCACCAAGCGCAAAACAGGTCACTAACACTGCCCTTTACCACCCCTGATAAGTGCCTGTTCCCTGTTTGCGGGTGCAAAGGTACGAACTTTTTCCCGTTCCACCAAATATTTTTCGTTTTTTTTTCACTAATCCACGTTATTTCCTCATTTTCCCACTCTATACTTGACAATCGTCATTTGGAAAAGCAACACCCTCATTCAAAAAAAACACCTATTCAATTATCGGAAGTAGAGGTGTTGTAGTTATACAGCAGACATATCTTCACCCAATTTATGAATATGGTCAAGTCTTGCTGAGGGCAGGGACGTGGGCGTCCCCTTCCGCGATGCCGCAAGGCATATAACGTCAATGCGGCACAGAGAAACAACCCTTTTCTGTCGCGGGCGAGACACCCACGTCCCTGTTCTACTCAAAAAAAATGGCGGAGGAGATTAAACATTTTCACCCCTTGTGCGTATATATAATAAGGTGTGGCGATTTTATTCCCACCAAAACAATGATGAAGAAGATAGCACTTTTGATTTTTTGCGGCATGCTGGGAATGACGCATGCCTATAGCCAGACAGAGAGTGGAGAAATTAAGACGATAGCCAAGAGCGACTATCGCCCACAGACGTCGTGGCCTTATCTGTATGCCGACTTTCAGGAGGCTGAGGTACACACCGACCAGGACAGTAGTGACGTGATAGAGATAGGCATCAAGGCGCTGTACAACATTCACCTGCGTGGCAGCCTGCTTCACTATGTGGACAAAGTCGACGGTAAGGTACACCGCTCAGCCTTCCTGCCATCGCAGTACGTTATGCTTGCTGGCCGTAAATACGTGGTGCGCGACGGCAAAGTGATGGAGCTGCTGTCGAGGCAGGGCAACACGGAGCTGTTGCTGCAGACCGATGGACAGTGGCAGCAGCTGTTCCGCTATCAGGGTGCGGCATACGGCATGGAGATGACCGCCTCGGCCAATGAGGGACTGTATAACTCAGAGCTCTCCGGCCTGGACCGCCCGTCTTACGAGGTGCTATGTCAGCGACGCAGCGACGGTAGGGAGATACTGATGCGGGATGTGTACTACCTTTGCAAGGGCGCATCGCTGCAGGAGATACAGCAGGACAAAGGAGAAGTTGAACAGGTGTCGCGCAAGACGATGGAAAGGCTGCTACCAAAGAATAAGGTTAAGGCCTTCCGACAGTTCTGCAAGGCCAACAGCATCAATTTCCGCAACGGACAGGACATACGCAAAGCCTTCGAATGGCTTTGCCAACACAAGTTGGATTAACATCCCGGGAGGACCCAATTCGTTAATTCGTTTATCCGCTAATTCGTTAATTTGTCAATGGTTATCTACAACCGCTACATACCCTTCGGCAAGAAGTATTTCGCCATAAACCTCTGTGGCATCGTCTTTGCCAAATCGCGGCTCTCAACGATAGATTCGCGGCATGAGCGCATCCACACGATGCAGCAGCGGGAGATGCTGTTTGTGGGATTCTTCCTGTGGTATGTGACGGAATGGTTGGTGAGACTCATCATATATCGCAACCTCTACAGGGCCTACCGCAACATCTCCTTCGAACGCGAAGCCTACGCCAACCAACACATCAAAGGTTACAGCCACACACGCAAACACTATGCCTGGATAAGGTACATCCTGAACTGACGGATTCGTGCCACTATGCAGCCACGTCTGAACATTTTTCCCCCTTTTTTGGGGAAATCCTTTGACGTTTCAAAATCTATTTGATGTGTGTTTAAGTTTTAGCGGACACCAATAATTCCATATTCACTTTTTTGTTGCTACGCACTCACTCCATTTCACCTTGAGCTAACTCCACCCTGCCCATCCCAAGGGGAGAGGGTATAAGCATGTCGCATTGCGAAACGATCAGTTTCGGACTGTGAAACAGACAGTATCGGAGCCCGATACAACCTGTTTCAAAATGAGTCAAGACTCTGAAACTGTAGGTGGGTTCTATTGATTACCACCTTAATTTGAAAAGGCCTGGGTGATTTGATCTATGGCCTGAGTGACTATGGAGCGTGGGCATGCTACGTTCATGCGCATATAGCCCATGCCGCCGGGGCCGAACATGTGGCCGCTGTTGAAGCATACATGTGCCTTGTCGGCAAAGAAGCGTATAAGGTCGGACTGCTTCATCTTCATCTCTGTGCAGTCGAGGAAGACGAGGAACGATGCCTCGGGGCGTATGGGCTTTATCTGCGGACATTCCGCAGCCATGCGGCTCATGAGGAGGTCGATGTTTCCATTTACATATTCTATCATGGCATTGCGCCATTCACGGCCTGCCTCGCTATAGCATGCTGCCGTGCAGTCGTAGCAGAGCACGTTGCCCAGGTCCTGGTCGCTGCCTTCGATGAATGAGAAGAGCCGGCTGCGGATGTCGGGGTTGTAGACGATGGCATGTGCCGAGACGATGCCAGGCAGGTTGAAGGTCTTGGTGGGTGCCTGCAGGGTGATGCTGTTCATGCGTGCCTCTTCGCTCACCGATGCGAAGGGAATGTGGCGGAGACCATTGAAGAGCATGTCGCAGTGTATCTCGTCGCTCACGACGAGTACCCTTTCCTCGGCACAGATGTGAGCCAGTTCCTGCAGCGTCTCCCTTGTCCAGCAGATGCCTGCGGGGTTGTGGGGGTTGCAGAGTATCATCATCTTGCTGCCCCGTATGTCGCGGCGTAGCTGGTCGAAGTCCATCTCGAAGCTGTCGGCAGTCCTGCGAAGCGGCGTCATCACCACCTGTCTGTCGTTGGCCTCGGGCACGAGGCGGAAAGGATGGTAGACGGGCTCCTGGATAAGAATCTTGTCACCCTTCTCAGTGAAGCGCAGCAGGGAGAGGAAGATGCCGGAGACGACGCCGGGCACGTAGCTCACCATCTCTGGCGTGACGTCCACGCCATATTCCTCCTTGTTCCATTGACAGATTGAGTTGTAGTAGGCCTCGTGGGTGCATGTGTATCCCAGGATGCCCTGACGGAGGCGGTGCTCTATGGCCTCCATGACGAACGGGGGTGTGCGGAAGTCCATATCTGCCACCCACATGGGGATGACATCGGTACGTCCGCACACCTTCTCAAGGTATTTCAGCTTGTAGCTGTCGGTTCCCTCGCGGGAGATGATTTCATCGAAGTATGTCTGTTGGGTCATTGGTCGGGATGGGGGGGGGTATGTGGCTTTGTGTGTTTATGTGTCTGCGATAATATCGCAGACTCTCGGACAGGGACGGGGGAAAGGGAGGACAATGGGTTAGTGTCTTGCGAGCCACTGTTCGGGGTTGAGCTTTGCGCGTTCTTTGCGTAGCTGGAACTGCAGGATGTTGTCTTTGCCTACCGTTCCCAGGCCCTGTCCCTTGCTTACCTTCTGTCCTTGTGATACGCTGACGGAGCGCAGGTTGCAGTATACGGAGATGTATGCTCCGTGTCTTACGAGCACGCCCATCGAGCCTCCGACATTAAAGACGGCACTCACCTCACCGTCGTAGATGGCTCTGGCGACGGCTCCCGGGCTTCCAAGGATGTTGATGCCCTTATTGTCGAGCACCACGCCGGGCAGTCCCTCCACGCCATGTTGTCCGAAATGGCTTACCACACGACCTCCTGCAATGGGCGACGGCATGCGGCCCTTGTTGGCCTCAAATCCTCCGCTCACCATACGGTCTTCGCTGGACAGCATGCTGGCATGGTCAGAGGCTCGCTTGGCTTCGGCTACGGCGCGCTCATTACGCAGTCTGTCGGCCTCGGCCTTGCGCTCTGCTGCTATGCGTGCTGCCTCAGCTTCACGCGCTATCTGTTCAGCACGCTCACGCGCCTTGCGTTCCTTCGCCGCAGCCTTCTCGTTGGCGGCACGCTCAGCAGCCTGTGCCCTTGCGCGGGCTTCGGCCTTGGCCTTCTCCTCGGCAGCCTTTGCCTCGGCAATGCGACGCGCATTCTCCCTTGCTCGTGCCTCAGCCTCGGCCTTCTTACGGGCCAGCTCCTCTGCACGCTTCTTGGCAGCGGCAGCCTCTTCGGCCTTCTTCTTGGCCTCGGCTATTGCACGCTGACGGGCACGCTCCACCTCCTCGGCCACGAGTTTGTCAATCTGTTCATTGAGCGCGGCATCTTTCTTCTTCTGCTCATCGATGACGGCCTGGATGGTCTTCTGCTGGTTCTGCAACGACTGTACGAGCTTCTGTTCCTCGTCCTTTTGTGCGAAGAGTTTCTGCTGCTCCTGGTGGCCACGCGTGAGCAGCGTGGATTTCTCGCCCCTCACGGCATGCAGCTGTCTGCGCTTGGCATCCACCTGAGCCTGCTTCTCCTGCAGGGCCTTGCCCTGGGTGCGCTGAAAGGCCGCATATTGTCGCATGAAGCGCAGGCGACGGTACATCTCTGAGAAGTTCTTTGCCGAGAAGACAAACATCAGCTGACTTTCAATGCCACGCTGCTTGGCCATGTAGCGCATGGACTTCACATAGTTGGCCTTTCGCTCCTTGAGCTGCGCGGAGAGGTTCTCAAGTTGTGCGGAGAGGAGGTCGATATCGGTGTTGATATGCCGCAGGTCGGTATTGATGGAGTCGATGGTCTGCTGCTGACGGTTCATGTCGCTGCTGATGCGCTCCAGGTCTTTCAGTTTTTCACGCACCTTGGCCTTGTTGGCACGCAACGCCTGCTCCTGCTTCTTGATATTCTGCTGTATCTTGGCCCGCTCATTGCGCAGTCCCTTAATCTGGGCGTTACCCTGACTGTTGGCAGCAGCATTCTTGCCCTTTCCTGTTTTTTTTGCTGTTGTGGCTTTACCGGTAGTCTTGGCAGCTCCGGAATTCTTGGCTGTGCCTGTTTTCTTTGCTGTGGCGGTGTTTTTTGTAGTTGCAGCCTTTTTGGTAGTTGCGGCTTTTGGGGTTGTCTTCTTAGTGGTAGCCGTTTTCTTTGCCGCAGACTTCTTGGTCTGCGACACCGCATCATAAGGCATCATGGTCAGCATCAAGGCCGACAGTATATATATAATAAGGTGTCTCACTCGATATTCCTCAATGGTCAATGGTCAACCCCGAACGAGGCAACTATGAAACGCTTGTCGTTTCAAGGAGAGTCCTGAGTGGGTCAACGAAGTTAATGCTCAATGCTTAATGCTTAATGCTCAATGCTTACATTCCCGGCAGTTTAGACAGTACATCCTTCATCGCCACCTTCTCATATTTTGCCGAGACATCAGTTGTGGCATCGACCTTGGCGTCATAATCCACCTTCTTCACGTCAATGCCCAGCGATGTATTGCCCAAGGTCAGCGAGATATGGTTCTTCTTGTACTCGTCCCAGAAGCGGTTCTGTATCATCTGGAACGTTATGCCGTTCTTCTTCAGTATCTCTACATTCTCATAGCGTTCCTTCACATACTGTTTGTGGATGCGGTCTATCAGGAGTACATAGTCGGGTGTGAACTCCAGTCGGCCTGCCTCCATGAGTCCGAGAGGCGTGACGAGCACCCTCACCACCACATCGTGCTGCATCTGCAAACGTCCATCGACAGAGATATCGTTCTTGCCATCGTTGATTTTCACGTCGAGCTTGGCCGTGACGCTGTTGTGCTTCTCCCAGTCGGGTACTTCCGCATCCCTCTTCGAAGGTGGGATGTTATTGCTTGGCGTACTCTTATCTGTCGTGCTTACAGAGGGGGTTACGGCGGGTCCCTCAACCACCTTGTGCGTACCGCACGACGTCATGATGAGCAACATCATGGTGCAGGCAACGCACCATTTCATCGTTAGTATCCTAATCATTTTGTATCTTTGTTTTCGTTAAGTTTCTTTTCTATAGCTTCGAGATGCTGTTTTATCTCGTCGTCAATCTCGAGATATTCCGGATTGAGGCTCTCTCCTGCGGCCTCGGCCTCCTTCTTGAGGTCGGCAATCTCCTGTTCCATTGCCTTCAGCGCCATGTCGATGTACATCTTGGCCTCTTCGTATCGTCCTTCCTGATACAGAATCCATGCATAGGTGTCAAGATATGTGCCATTGGTGGGCTCGGCCATGATGGTTTTGTGGCTCATCTTCTCGGCCTTCTCCAGCTCGCGCCCGTCAACAGAGAGGAAGTATGCATAGTTGTTCAGACACATCATCCTGTCAGGGTCATACACGAGGCAGCTGTCGTAGGCGTTGTATGCCTCCTCTTTCATATCCTTCTTATGCAGGATGTCGCCAAGCATCACATAGATATTTGCGCTCATCTCCGCCTTCGTGCTTTCTGTTATGTTTGCTGCTCCGAGCCGCAGGGTGGTGATGGCGTCGTCGTCCATATTGTTGAGGTGCTGCGCCAGTCCGAGGTAGTAGTATAGTGCGGGCTCATTGGGCACATACTCCACGGCCTTCTTGCATTCCCTTACCACGTTCGTATCCACCGTGTCGCGCCACAGTATCTCGATGAGCGAGAGGCGTGCCCTGATGTCCTCAGGCTTTATTGCGAGAATCTTTTCCAATGCTCCGCGAATGGAGTCTTCAGGCGCGGTCTTCATCCATTGGTACATAAGGCTTACGCGCGTATCGTCGTCGGTGCGGGGATTGTCGATGATATTGTTCATCAGGCTATCGGCCTGCTCCTCCTTTCCCGTAGCGCGATAGAAGTCCATGAGCGATGTCTGTCCCTGAAGATTCGAGGGTTCCTCCTTCAAGACATCAAGAAAAGCCTTCAGTGCCTCGTCCTTCCTGCCGTTGGTAAAGAGCCAGTTGCCCATCATCACCTGCAGGTTGAGGTCATAGGGATGCTTGTCGATGAGGCTTCTGAGCTCATCGTATGCGCCCTGCTGATTGCCCATAAAGGAATAGGCCTGCATCTTCGAGAGCGTGATGTCCTCGCTCTGTCCCTCCTGCAGCTCAAGTCGGTCGAGGGTCTTGAGCAGGTTGTCATAGTCGTGCTGCTGCTCATAGATGCGCACAAGGAGCTCAAGGATGTCGGAGCGGTCAGGCATTCGGGCCACGAGGTCTTCATAAACCTTCGTTGCCGACTCCACATCGCTGCGGTAGAGGTAGGTCTGCGCCAGCCTCTCCGCAAACTCCGTATTCTCGGGGGCAAGAGCCGTAGCACGCTCCAGGAATGACAGTCCGATGCTGTCAAGCCCGACGGCGTAGTTGAGCATTCCGAGACTGTAGTTTACCTCCGCGGCGTCGGGCCTCAGCTCGTAGCAACGGCGGAACAGTTCGTGTGCCTTGTCATAGTGGCTCATGTCCATCTGCCTCACCGCCTCAAGGTAGATGTATTCGTATTTGCCGGCTCCCACATGGAGCGAGCAGCATACCAGCAATATGATTCCTAAGAGTCTTGACAATGTTTGCTTCTTTATTACTTCGTGTCGATGTAACGATTACTCCTTATTTTATTTTGTGCCTGTATGACCATAGCCTCCCTCACCGCGCTCCGTCTCGTCCAGTTCCTCAACAATGACAAAGTCGGCCTGCTCGTGCTTGGCTATCACCATCTGTGCAATGCGCTCACCGGGTTCTATGGTGAAGGGCTCGTTTGACACATTCACCAGCACCACGCCTATCTCACCGCGATAGTCTGCATCGATGGTGCCAGGGGTATTGAGCACCGTTATGCCGTGCTTCAGAGCGAGTCCGGAGCGAGGGCGCACCTGTGCCTCATAGCCTTCGGGGAGTGATATGCGGAGCCCCGTCGGGAAGAGGTGGCGCTCCAGTGGCTTCAGCGTTACGGCCTCAGTAATATCGGCACGCAGATCCATGCCTGCGCTCTGCGGCGTGGCATACTGTGGGAGGGGCTGACGGCCCGTATTTACTACTTTTATCTGTATCATGTCGTTGCTTTATTTATAGAATGTCTTTTCGAAAGCCTGGAACTCATCCTGCCCTTTCACGCATCGCTTCCACCATGCCTCAAGGAATCCGAACCCGTAGCCCATGAGCTGTGTGAAAGCGGCGGCGATGCTGATAAAGCCTATCTTCACGGAGCGGTTCCTTATGGATGAGTCGATGAGGATGAGCAGGGCGTAAAGGATGATTGGCAGCCACGGGGCAGCACACAGCCAGTACCATTTCTCCACATCGTCGTAGGCCATCAATATACGCCCTACAGCAGAGATGAGTATGAGCCCAATCACTCCCACGGTGAACACCATCGGGAGCATGTGCACCAGCTTCATCGTGCCGGGATGGCGCTTCTCCAGGTTTATGCGTGCTATGCCGCTGTTGTACACCTGACGGAAGAACTTCTTCAGGTCTGTGCGCCGCTTGTGCCACACCCACGCTGAGGGGAAGAGGCAGGTCCTGTAGCCCGCCTCCACGATGCGATATGAGAAATCGATGTCCTCACCGAAGCGCATCTTGGTGAAGCCTCCCAGCTTGCAGTACACATCGCTGCGCACACCCATGTTGTATGAGCGGGGATAGAACTTGTCCAGCGCACCCTTGTTGGACTTCTGCGCAGAACCGCTGTTGCCTTTCTGCGCCGCGCCCTTTCCAGCCTTGCCGCCGCGTATGCCTCCGGTGGTGAAGAAACTCGTCATAGAATAGCTGATGGCCTTCTGTACGGGTGTGAACGACGGATGAGCCGCATCGGGCCCGCCGAAGGCTCCTATCTCGCCTGCCGCAGACTGTTGCTGCAGCTCTTCATGGACGCACTTCAGATAGTCGTCAGGCAGGACGATGTCGCTGTCGAGTATTATGAGCCACTCGCCCTTGGCGTGTTCCGCGCCATAGTTGCGGCTCTGCCCGGGACCGCTGTTCGCCTTGCTCAGGTACGACAGCGGCAGGATGTCCGCAAAAGCATCGCAGACATCCTTACAGGTGACAGTGGAACCATCCTCCACGATTATCACCTCATAATCAGTAAAGGCCTGACGAGTAAGGCTCTCCAAGAGTTCCTTTACCTCGTCAGGCCTATTATATACAGGTACTATTAATGAATACATTATTCCTTCATGCGCTGCAGGTAGCTGCCGTCGCGTGTGTCGACCTGAACGAGCTCACCCTCCTCGATGAAGAGAGGCACGCGAATCTCAACGCCAGTCTCCAGAGTGGCAGGCTTCAGGGTGTTGGTGGCGGTATCGCCCTTCACACCTGGCTCAGAATGAACCACGCGGAGCACTGTCTTTACGGGCATCTCTGCATAGAGCACGGTGTCAGTATCAGCATCGCTGACAACCTCCACGATGTCTGACTCCTTCATAAACTCCACACCCGTTACGAGGTCGGCAGCGATAGGAGTCTGGTCATAGGTCTCCTGGTTCATAAAGATATAGTCCTCACCCTCTTTGTAGAGATACTGATATGGACGACGTGAAATCTGTACGTCCTCCAGTTTCTCACCAATGTTGAAGCGACGCTCCAGTACACGACCGTCAGTCACGTTCTTCAACTTTACATTCATGATTGTGTTACCCTTACCTGGCTTGCGATGCTGGAAATCGATGCAAACCCAAATGCCACCGTCCATACGAACGGCAACGCCTTTCTTAATGTCTTGTGAATTAATCATAATTATTTGTGTAATACCTTGAATAAGCGCATAATACGCATGCAAAGTTACAAAAATTCCTCTAATAAGTAGGTGCAAATCAATTTTTTTAACGTCATTTAGAGATATTTCCGCTCCGTTTCTTGCGTAATTAAATAATTATGCGTACCTTTGCACCTCGAATTGCGCCTTCAAGCGCACTGTATGAGCCAAAACAAGCAAAACAGAATATAAAAAGAGCAATGAAAAGAACATTCCAACCACACAATCGTCGCCGCGTGAACAAGCATGGATTCCGTGAGCGTATGTCAACAAAGAACGGTCGTCGTGTGCTGGCTTCACGTCGTGCACATGGTCGTAAGAAACTCACAGTCAGCGACGAGCACCACGGAAAATAAGCCCTTGGGCTTTCCGCCAGACAGCAGCCTGCCATCTCCAACCAAGGGACATGACAGGCTGTTTTTGCTTTTATAACCCCACTAACCTCTTGCACCCCGCCGCAACATGCCCGAATGGATAGTACGCGACATCTATGAGCCCGCCTCCCCCGAGTCCGACAAACAGGGCAACGAGGATACACCTCGCGACAAACTGACCCTCGACCAATGGTCGGAGGAGGATCAGCCGCGTGAGAAACTCATGCGTCTGGGAGCCGAAGCGCTGTCGTCGGCAGAACTGCTGGCCATACTGATACGTTCGGGCAGCACCGACAGCACCGCCGTCGACCTGATGAAACAGCTCCTCCACGACTGCGGCGACAGCCTTGCCATGCTCGGAAAGATGTCCCAGCAGCAGCTGATGTCATATAAAGGCATCGGCGAGGCCAAGGCTCTCAGCATCATTGCGGCCTGCGAGCTGGGCAAGCGCCGGCAGCTGTCAGAGATGCCCGAGCGCACCGACCTCAGCACTGCCGAGAAGATGTACCAGCATCTGTGGCCTATAATGAGAGACCTCGACGTGGAAGAGGCTCATGTGGTGCTCATGAACCAGGCCTTCAAACACATCAAAACCATACGGCTGTCACATGGCGGCATCACCGAGACCGCCGTCGACGTAAGGGTGATAATGAAAGAGGCCGTCATCAACAACGCCACTATTATAGCCCTCGCCCATAACCATCCCAGCGGCAAGACCCACCCCAGCCGCGATGACGACATGCTGACAATGAAGGTGAGTGAAGCCTGCAAGACGATGAGGATACACTTTGCCGACCATATCATAGTGACCGACGGCGACTACTACTCATATCGGGAAGAAGGAAAGCTATAGGCATAAGCACCTCTTTACAAAAGGAAGAAATGACACAAGAAGAAAAAGAAAAGACAGAACAGCGCATCATAGAGGTACTAAAGACCGTCTATGACCCCGAGATACCCGTAAACATCTACGACCTCGGACTGATATACAAGA
The DNA here is from genome assembly GCA_905236165.1 of uncultured Prevotella sp. Taxonomy (GTDB): domain Bacteria; phylum Bacteroidota; class Bacteroidia; order Bacteroidales; family Bacteroidaceae; genus Prevotella. Next base: position 18,979 of record CAJOOC010000169.1, read on the forward strand.
TAGACCTCAACCCCGACGGTGCCCTCGACATCGACATGACATTCACCGCACCTTCATGTCCTGCGGCAGACTTCATCATTGAAGACGTACGCACCAAGGTAGAGGCCGTCAAGGGAGTCACCTCGGCAAACGTCAACATGGTCTTCGAGCCCGAATGGGACAAGTCGATGATGACTGAAGAGGCACGCATAGAACTGGGCTTTGACTAAAGGAGGCTCCAGCCCATTCACCACCCACGGCATAACACACCACAAACCACCACGCTAATGACAGGCAATATCTACTTCCTCTCCGACGCGCACCTCGGTTCGCTGGCCATTGACCACAGACGCATGCAAGAGCGCAGGCTGGTCAACTTCCTTGACAGCATCAAGGGACAGGCAGAAGCCATATACCTCCTCGGCGACATGTTCGACTTCTGGTATGAGTACGGCAAGGTAGTACCGAAGGGCTTCACACGCTTCCTGGGCAAGCTGTCAGAGCTGACCGACAACGGCGTGGAGGTGCACTATTTCACCGGCAACCACGACATCTGGGCCTACGGTTACCTGGAGGAAGAGTGCGGAGTGACGCTCCATCGCAAGCCGCTGACAACCGAGCTGCATGGCAAGACATTCTTCCTGGCCCACGGCGACGGCCTTGGCGACCCCGACAAGAAGTTCCAGTTCATACGCGGCATCTTCCACAGCAAACTCTGCCAGACGCTGTTCACATGGCTGCACCCCGACCTTGGAATGCGCTTCGGTCTCAACTGGGCAAAGCACTCAAGGCTGAAGAGGCCTGACGGGCAGGAGCTGCCTTACTTGGGCGAGGACAAAGAGTATCTGGTTCGCTTTGCAAAGGAATACCTTACGGAGCACCGCGACATCGACTTCCTACTGTTCGGACATCGCCACATAGAGCTCGACCTCATGCTGAGCAAGCAGACACGCATGATGATACTGGGCGATTGGATCAACACATTCACCTATGCCGTTTACGACGGCGAGCACCTCTTCATGGAGAACTACGAAGAAGGGGCATGACCCCGCCACCATCATGAATAACGCAACCCGCCTAAACAGAAGTTTTCTCAATACTAACAATACTCCTAACCGGAAGTTTACTCAACACTAACAATACTCCTAAACACTCCAAAATATGCAGACATTCAAAAAAATCCTATTGTGTGTAAGCATCCTTGTGTCAGTTGCCACACTGCGCATGCATGCTCAGGGATACCCCATCACACCCGTACCATTCACATCAGTAAAGGTAGTGCCCAACAGTTTCTGGGGCCAGCGTCTGGAGGCCAGCCGCACCATCACCATCCCTCTTGCCTTCAGCAAGTGTGAGAGCGAGGGCCGCTACACCAACTTCGTGCGCGCAGCAAAGCCAAGCGAAGAATACGACGTATCATCGTTCATGGGTTTTTCTTTCGACGATACCGACCCTTACAAGACCATCGAGGGAGCCAGCTACATCCTGCAGACCTTCCCCGACAAGAAACTCAAGGCGTATATCGACAGTGTGCTGAACATCATCGGTGCTGCGCAGGAGCCTGACGGCTACCTCTATACCGCCCGCACCATCAATCCCAACAAGCCACATAAATGGTCTGGCGACAAACGCTGGGTGAAGGAGGAAGACCTCAGCCATGAGCTATACAACCTCGGCCACATGGTGGAGGGAGCAGTAGCCCACTGGCAGGCTACAGGTTCAAGGAAGTTCCTCGACATCGCCATCAGGTATGCCGACTGCGTAGTGAAAGAGGTGGGAGCCAATCCCGGACAGGCATGTGTGGTGCCTGGCCATCAGATAGCCGAGATGGCACTGTGCAAGCTCTACCTCGCTACGGGTAACAAGGCCTATCTTGACGAAGCAAAATTCATGCTTGACTATCGCGGCAAAACAACCATCAAGAACCAATATTCGCAGAGCCACAAGCCCGTGACAGAACAGGACGAAGCCGTAGGGCATGCCGTGCGTGCCGCCTATATGTATGCCGGTATGGCCGATGTAGCCGCGCTCACCGGAGACAAAGACTACATCACTGCCATTGACCGTATATGGGAGAATATTGTATCAAAGAAGATGTATATCACCGGAGGCATCGGCTCTACGTCACATGGCGAGGCTTTCGGCAGGAACTATGAGCTGCCTAACATGTCGGCCTACTGCGAGACGTGCGCAGCCATAGGAAACGTTTATGTCAACTACCGACTGTTCCTCCTTCATGGCGACTCCAAGTACTACGATGTGCTGGAGCGCTCACTCTATAACGGCCTCATCTCAGGTGTGAGCCTTGAAGGCGGACACTTCTTCTACCCCAACCCGCTGGAGTCTATGGGCCAGCATGAGCGCAAACCCTGGTTCGGATGTGCCTGCTGCCCAAGCAACATCTGCCGTTTCATACCTTCGCTGCCAGGATATGTGTATGCTGTAAAGGACAACGACCTCTACGTCAACCTCTTCCTTGCAAACACGTCCACAGTCAACGTGGCAGGCAAGAAGGTGCAACTGACGCAGAGCACGGAATATCCTTATAGCGGAGACGTGAAGATAAAGGTCGACAAGAACAAAGCCGGAACATTCGCCCTGAAGATCCGCATCCCGGGATGGGTGCAGGGCCGTCCTGTCTGCAGTGACCTCTACACCTACATCGATGGCAAGAAGACAGGGTACACCATCAGCGTCAACGGACAGGACATTGAGCTCAGCGCCGACGATATCAAGAACAATCAGGGCTATGCCGTCATATCACGCAAGTGGAAGGCAGGAGACGTAGTCAGCATCCACTTCGACCTGGAGCCACGCATCGTACAGGCCAACTTCGAAGTGAAGGACGACCGCGGACGTGTGGCAATAGAGCGCGGTCCTGTGGTTTACTGTGCCGAATGGCCCGACAACAATTTCGACATCAACAACATGGTGTTGAACCAGCGCCAGAGCTTTACCCTCGGCACCCTGCCCGTACAAAGCTTCATGCCAAATGACGGCAGCGCAGCAAAGCTCTCGACCGTGGCCTCACAGAATATCACCACGCTCACCGCTGACGCCCAGGAGCTGAGCTACGATGTACAGGGACGCCTCGTCACGAAGGACGTGAAGCTGAAGCTAATCCCCTACTACGCCTGGTGTCATCGCGGCAGCGGCAATATGAAGGTGTGGCTGCCAGCCGACGTGATGTCTATCATCAACATCAACAGTAACAAGAACGAACGCGGACAGAACATCTTCCACGACTGATGCTTTCCCGCATACGATTGACGCATCTCCTTGCAGATGCGTCCCATAGAAAAAGTTTCGCCCCGCTGCTCTTTGTTCAAGAGCGGCGGGGCTTTTTCACATTCCGATGTATTATGCTTAAGAGTAGCAACTGAAGTAGGTTGTCAACCATCAAGGTTGAACTTTGTGATAGAAGTCTGGCACGAAGCCTGACTGGTGCATTATTAGGTTGTGGTATCCCGTTATATCTCTTTTGTGCCTTTTTTATTTGATAGTACAGATTCAGTGAAAGATTGGGTTTGCCACCGGATTGCATTGCAAAGGTAACAAAAAAAAGTTGACACTCTTTAACTGAATATCAACTTTTTTTAAGGGATTTACATTCTTTAACATTGTGCACCCACACAATTTTTTGAGCCTTCTCAGCAATGTGTTATTTACGTCCAAAATCTGCAGGAATCTCGCCCCACTCCTTTGTGTTCCATTTTTCCACTGGAACACGAAAAGAATGTGTTTTCAGCCATGTCTCTGCCCTTTGTATGAGGTTCAGGGCCTGTTCCGTTTCCGGCTCTCGCTTTAACGTGGTTTTACACTTTTGCTTCTTCACCCACAGCTGTGCATTGACGGAATCGCTATAAATTGTGTATCCCGTGATGCCACGCTGATACATCAGCGCCATAGCATGGACGATAGCCAGGAACTCCCCAATATTGTTAGTACCCTTTATCGGTCCGAAGTGGAATATAACGTGTCCCGTCGTGAGGTCCACGCCCCTGTACTCCATCGGTCCGGGGTTCCCAAGGCATGAGGCATCAACGGCCCAGGCTCGTGTTATACTTCTCTGTGTCATTAGCGATTATATAGAACCTACCTTAGCAGGACCCTCTTTACATTCTTTCCGGCACCTCAATGCCAAGCAGGGACATACCGTTCTTGATGGTCTTAGCCACATTGGCGGCGATGACCAGTCGCAGCTGCTTCTGTTCGTCTGTATCGGCACCCAGGATGCTGTAGTCATGGTAGAACTGGTTGAAGGCCTTTGTCAGTTCATAACAGTAATTGGCAATGCCAGAAGGGCTGTAGTCCTTGCCGGCCTGCGCTACGGCAGCACCGTATTCGCCAATCTTCTGTATCAGCGCCACTTCTTTCTCGTTAAGCGTCAGCGAATCGCTGGCAGGTAGTGTGACACTAAGGTTCTGGCTGGCCGCCTTCCTTATTATACTGCGTATGCGCGCGTATGTGTATTGGATGAAAGGACCTGTGTTACCATTGAAGTCGATTGACTCCTCCGGGTTAAACAGCATATTCTTGCGTGCATCAACCTTCAGTATGAAGTATTTCAGGGCTCCCATGCCCACGATGCGTGCTATCTCCTGCTTCTCCGCCTCTGTCATATCGTCAAATTTGCCCAGCTCATCGCTCATCTTGCGTGCATCGCTGACCATTGTCTGAATGAGATCGTCGGCATCCACTACTGTTCCTTCCCTCGATTTCATCTTACCGTTAGGCAGTTCCACCATACCATAGGAGAAATGCACGAGGTCCTTGCCCCACTTGAAGCCGAGCTTATCGAGGAGGATGGAGAGCACCTGGAAGTGGTAGTTCTGTTCATTTCCCACCACATATATCATCTTGTCGATGGGGAAGTCCTGGAAGCGCAGCTTGGCGGTACCTATGTCCTGCGTCATGTAGACAGACGTGCCGTCGGAACGCAGGAGCAGCTTCTCGTCGAGGCCCTCCTTGGTGAGGTCAGCCCATACGCTATTGTCATCGCGACGATAGAAGAATCCTTTCTCAAGGCCTTCCTCCACCTTTTCCTTGCCTTCAAGGTATGTGTCTGACTCATAATATATCTTGTCGAAGCTGACACCCAGGGCCTTGTATGTCTCGTCGAAGCCGGCATACACCCATTCGTTCATCTTCTTCCAAAGACCTCTTACCTCCGGGTCGTTCTTCTCCCACTTGACAAGCATCTCGTGGGCCTCCTTGATAAGGGGCGCCTCATTCTTGGCTTTTTCCTTTGCAGCATCTTCGGTCATGCCTTCAGCCACATACTGCTTAGCCAGCTCGCTGCATTCTTCCCTATAGTGCTTATCGAAGGCCACATAATAGTCACCGATAAGGTGGTCGCCCTTCTTTCCGCTACTTTCGGGAGTCTCACCGTTGCCCCATTTCAGCCATGCGAGCATCGACTTGCAGATGTGTATGCCACGATCGTTTACGATATTGGTCTTTACCACCTTGTTGCCGTTGGCCTGCATAATCTGCGCCAGCGACCATCCCAGGAGGTTGTTGCGCACGTGTCCCAGATGGAGAGGCTTATTGGTGTTGGGCGATGAGTATTCAATCATCACAAGCGGGCTGTCTTCCTTGGCCTGCTTCTCGCCGTAATGTCCGTCGCTGTCGATAGCCTTGAGCACATCAATCCATGCTCCTGAGCCTATGCTGAGGTTCAGGAATCCCTTCACCACATTGAAGCCGCTGACTGCGGGGCAGTTTGCCTTGAGCCATTCGCCAATCTCCTGTGCCGTTGCCTCGGGGGCCTTCCGCGACATCTTGAGGAAAGGGAACACCACCAAGGTGAGGTTGCCCTCAAACTCTGCCCTTGTCTTCTGTAACTGTGCCTGCTTCTCAGGAATATCCTGACCGTAAAGTTCTTTAACTGCGGCAATCACCGCCTGTGTTATCATTTGTTCCATTTATATTGGTATTCTTCTTCTGTTTTTGTGATATTACCCTACCTGTGAGCCGGGCTTGACGTCCGTTGATGTGGTGGTTACGGAGAGCGTGCCGTCATAGTTCACGGCTGAGAGTATCATACCCTGACTCTCTTCGCCCATCATCTTACGTGGTGCGAAGTTGGCCACGAAGAGCACCTGCTTGCCTACGAGTTCCTGCGGGTCTTCATAATAAGCCGCGATACCGCTGAGGATGGTGCGCCCCTCTGGGGTGCCATCATCGATATGGAACTTCAGCAGTTTCTTCGACTTCTTCACCTTCTCGCACGATGTGACGAGGCCCACGCGGATGTCGAGCTTCTCAAACGTCTCGAAGTCAACATTCTCCTTCACGGGTTCGGGCACGTAGCTGCCGGCAGCATTCGCCTTTTGGGTGTCCTCCAGCTTTTTCAGCTGCTGCTCTATCACGCTGTCCTCTATCTTCTCAAAGAGCAGGGCAGGCTCGTTAAGCTGCTTGCCGGCCTTGAGGATATCCATGTCGCCCAGCTGTTCCCATGAGAAGGTGTCGAGAGCTATCATATTCCTGAGCGTCTTGCTTGAGAAAGGCAGGAAAGGCTCAAAGGCTATTGACAGGTTAGCCGTAAGCTGCAGACAAACGTAGAGGATTGTCTTGACGCGCTCCATATCGGTCTTTGCCACCTTCCAAGGCTCACACTCGGTGATGTAACGGTTGCCAATGCGGGCCAGATTCATGGCTTCCTTCTGTGCCTCGCGGAACTTGAACTGCTCCAGATACTCCTCCACGTTGGCCTTCACATCCTTGAACTCAGAGATGGCCTGCTTGTCGATATCGTTGAGCTCACCACACTCAGGCACGATGCCTTGGAAATACTTCTTCGTCAGCTGCAGGGCTCGGTTGACGAAATTGCCGTAGATAGCAACGAGCTCAGAGTTGTTTCGCTCCTGGAAGTCCTTCCACGTGAAGTTGTTGTCCTTCGTCTCCGGCGCATTGGCGGTGAGGACATAGCGCAGCACATCCTGCTTGCCGGGCAGGTCAACGAGGTACTCGTGCAGCCATACGGCCCAGTTGCGGGAGGTAGAAATCTTGTCGTCCTCCAGGTTAAGGAACTCATTGGCCGGCACATTATCGGGCATGATATAGCCTCCGTGAGCCTTCATCATCACAGGGAAGATGAGGCAATGGAACACGATGTTGTCCTTGCCGATGAAATGAACGAGGCGCGTATCCTCATCCTGCCACCACTTCTGCCATGTGCCCCATTTCTCAGGCTCATTCTCACATAGTTCCTTGGTGTTGGAGATATATCCTATAGGTGCGTCGAACCATACATAGAGCACCTTGCCCTCAGCGCCCTCAACGGGAACTGGTATACCCCAGTCAAGGTCGCGCGTCATGGCACGGGGCTGAAGGTCCATATCCAGCCACGACTTACACTGGCCGTAGACGTTGCTGCGCCACTCCTTATGGCCTGCAAGAATCCAGTCCTTCAGCCACTCTTGGTATTTGTTCAGAGGGAGATACCAGTTCTTTGTAGGCTTCTTCACCAGGCCGTGACCCGGGTTGTTCTTGTTCGTAGGGTTGATGAGCTCATCGGGCGAGAGCGTAGCACCGCATTTCTCGCACTGGTCGCCGTATGCACCCTGATTGTGGCATCGCGGACATTCGCCCACGATGTTGCGGTCGGTGAGGAATTCGCCAGTCACCTCGTCGCAATACTGTTCCTCGACAATCTCCTCCAGCTCACCCTTGTCGTAGAGGGTGCGGAAGAAGTCGGCAGCAAACTTATGGTGCGTGGGACTGGTGGTGCGGCTGTAGATGTCGAAAGAGATGCCGAAGTCCTCAAACGACTTCTTGATCATCTCATGATAACGGTCCACCACCTGCTGTACGGTGATGCCCTCCTGCTTGGCGCGGATAGTAACGGGCACGCCGTGCTCGTCAGAACCTCCGATGAACACCACCTCGCGGTTCTTCAGCCTGAGGTAGCGCACGTAGATGTCGGCTGGCACATATACTCCAGCCAGATGCCCTATATGGACCCCGCCATTAGCGTAAGGCAGGGCCGCGGTAACGGTTGTTCGCTTGTAATTCTTCTGTTCCATATATTGGTTAAGTGATTTGTATTAAGTAAAAAGAAAAGAGTGAAGAGAAAAAACCGGCTTTCACCGTTTCTTATTCAAAGCTCTTCTTCTGCAGCTTGAAGTTCGTGCCGAGATATTTCTCCCTTACCACGCGGTTTGCTGCGAGTTCATCGGGAGTGCCGTGAAAGAGTATCCTTCCCTCGAAGAGCAGATATGCACGGTCGGTGATGTTCAGCGTCTCATGCACGTTATGGTCGGTGATGAGGATGCCGATGTTGCGATGCTTCAGATGCCATACCACGCGCTGAATCTCCTCCACGGCTATAGGGTCGACGCCGGCAAAGGGCTCATCGAGCATGATGAACTTAGGCTCTATGGCCAGACAGCGCGCTATCTCCGTGCGTCGACGCTCACCACCCGAGAGGCGGTCGCCCAGGTTCTTCCTCACCTTCTGCAGAGAGAACTCGCTGATGAGACTCTCCAGCTTCTCCAACTGCTCCCGACGGGGCTTGCCAGTCATCTCAAGGACGGAGAGGATGTTGTCTTCCACCGACATCTTCCTGAACACGCTGGGCTCCTGTGGCAGATAGCCCACGCCGTTCTTAGCATGCTCATAGACGGCCATTGAGGTTATCTCCTTGTCGTCGATGAACACACGGCCCGCATTAGGCACCACCAGGCCGGTCGTCATGTAGAAAGAGGTGGTCTTGCCTGCTCCGTTAGGACCCAGCAGCCCCACTATCTCGCCCTGCCTGACATCGAAAGAGACATCGCTGACCACGGTGCGCTTGCCATAGATCTTCACCAGTCCCTCGCTGCGAAGAGTTGACACCTGGGGCTGCGACTCCTGCGGAGACCCTTCAACGGACACAGCCATCTGAGACTCCTTAGGCAACGTTTGTTCCTTGGAAGTCTCCTCCACCTGCGGCGTGTCAGGCGTTAAGTAGTTTTGCTCTTGCATCATTATATTCCTTAATAAGTCTTTCCATTATCACGCTGACGGGCTCAATGGTCTTTATTGCCGACGCTATCTGGCCTATCTCCATCTCGCCGCCGTCGGTATCGCCGTCGAAGATGCCGCGCCTTGTAGCCTTCTCGCCAAGAATCTCCAGCAGCTCCGGGACGTCAGCGCCCCTGTCCTCTGCCTCTGCAATACGTCTGTACAGCCCGTTCTTTACGAGACGTGACGGCGAGAGTTTCTTCAGGCACAGCATCGTGTCGCCTTCCTGCAGCGTGGTACACACTTCCTTGAAGGCATCGCTGGCGCTACTCTCCTTGGAGAGGGCAAAGAGCGTACCTATCTGCACTCCTTCTGCGCCCAGCACCTGTGCCGCCAGACAAGCCTCGCCGGAGGCTATGCCGCCAGCGGCGATGAGAGGCAGGGTAGTAGCTTTGCGCACCTGTGGGATCAGGCACATCGTGGTGGTCTCCTCCTTGCCATTGTGGCCTCCGGCCTCGAAGCCCTCTGCAACGACAACGTCAACACCGGCCTCCTCACATTTCTTGGCAAACTTCGACGAGCTGACCACATGGGCCACCGTCATGCCGGCCTCGTGGAAACGCTGGGTGTACTTCTTGGGACTGCCGGCAGAGGTGAACACTATCTTGCATCCCTCTTCGATAATCATGTCGATGAGAGAGTCAATCTGCGGATACATCAGAGGCAGGTTGATGCCCCAGGGCTTGTCTGTGGCAGCCTTACACTTCTGTATATGCTCACGAAGGAGGTCAACCGACATGGTGCCTGCACCAATGAGGCCCAGACCACCAGCATTACTCACCGCTGCCGCAAGACGCCAGCCACTGCACCAAGCCATACCACCAGCTATGACAGGTTGCTCTATTCCAAAAATTTCCTTTATCCTATTCATGATTTACTCTTTATTCTTCGTATCCATGCATATCGTCACCGGGCCGTCATTGAGCAGCTCCACCTTCATGTAGGCACCGAACTGCCCCGTCTTAACGGGCTTGCCCAACTCCTGCTCCATAGCCTTCACGAAGGCCTCGTAGAGCGGGATGGTCACCTCATGGCTGCCTGCACGCAGATAGCTGGGACGGTTGCCTTTTTTGTAGGAAGCCCACAGCGTGAACTGCGACACTACCAGCACCTCGCCGCCCACATCCATGATGCTGCGGTTCATCACGCCGGCCTCATCGTCGAACACTCTCAGGCCCGTTATCTTGTGGCTCAGCCAGTCGATGTCCTCTTGCGTATCGGCATTCTCACATCCCAACAGAACCAGATAACCCTGGCCTATACTCGATGTCTCGACGCCCTCAATAGTTACGGATGCGTGCTGCACCCTCTGTATCACTGCTCGCATACTATTTTGCTTGAACTATGGGAGCAGTCCTCGCGCGCGCAGGCTCTCCCGTTCCAATTTTATCAGTTATAGGGTGCAAAGTTACAATTTTTTTTCCAATTGGCAAAATATATTACGCAAAGACTGACTTGCAAAGTGTCACTTTTTTATCCGAAAACCTTACAAAGTGATTTTTTCAAAGTGCCGAAATTGCGCGAATTTGAAAACAAAAAGTATCTTGGCCGCAAATATGCACAAATTTCGACATTTTATCCAACATACTGAAATAATGCAACTTACCAAAAACAATGCAGGAAAAGACGATCAAAAAGTCCAGAAACAGCTAAAAACCAGGCCTGAAAGGGCCACTTTTGGAAGGTAAAAGGGCAACTATTAGGAGGTAAAAGAGTAACTATTAGGAGGTAAAAGAGTAACTATTACAAGGTGACAGAGTATCTATCACTCGCCAACAGGCCAAAAACGACTTCTGAAAGGGCTGTCTCTTGCTCCAGATTTCATTTTCTGACCGGTAGTTTCAGAAAGTCAAAATATCGATGAAATGGGCAAAAAAGTGACATTTTGCAAAATCGTTAGCCCCATTGCTGCGACCTGTCTTAGCCTAAAGAAAAAGACTATTGCATCGGGTAACTATACTGCCAGGCATGGCAACGTTTAGTTAACAATTATTAATTGTTATGTACAAATGTCAGTTTTTCGCTTTTTTATTTGTATCTTTGCCGTTGCAAATCTTTTACGGAGCTACAAACACAGGGGAATACTAGCCTATGAGCCCGATACAGTCAACGAAAATGACAAACTTTCGATGGACAGTATGTAGTTTACTGTTCTTCGCGACAATGATGACCTACCTGGATCGTCAGGTCTTGTCGTTGACCTGGAAAGACTTTCTGGCCCCAGAATTCGGGTGGAACGATAACGACTACGGATACATTACCGGTATCTTTTCGCTGACGTATGCCGTATGCATGTTTTTCGTCGGTAAGTTGCTCGATGTCATAGGGATGCGGCGCGGATACCTTATCTCAATGGGCATCTGTACAGTAGGCACTCTGCTGCATGCCTTCTGCGGCATCATACTGAGCGGATTGCTGGCCGACACATGGTTTGTAGACTTCGACGGAGCCAAAGAGGCGCTGCACGACATGGGCGTAGCGGGCATCTCTATAACCACGATGAGCATATACTTCTTCATCGGATGCAGGAGCATCATGGCATTGGGACAGGCAGGCAACTTCCCCGCTGCGATATCGGTGACGGCAGAGTTCTTCCCAAAGAAAGACAGAGCCTTCGCCACCTCCATATTCAATAACGGCGCATGCGTGGGCTCGCTGCTTGCACCTATCACCATACCGCCTATAGCAAGGTTGCTCGGATGGGAGATGGCATTCATCATCGTAGGCGCTGTCGGATTCCTGTGGATGTTTGCCTGGCTCAAGCTATACAATAATGCCAACAACAGCAGCAAGTTAAACATTTCTGAATACAACTACATCCAGCAGGACAACAACGAGGAAAGCGTCAAGAACGAGGAGAGCATCAGCTTCATTCGATGTTTCTCATACCGCATCACATGGGCCTTCATGCTGGGAAAGTTCATGACCGACGGAGCATGGTGGTTCTACCTCTTCTGGGCACCAATCTATATCTCCGACACCTACGGCTATACTACTGATTCGCCGATGGGAATGGCCCTCATCTTCACAATATACCTTATCTGCATGCTCTCAGTCATTGGTGGATATCTGCCCACCTACCTGTCAGAAAACTATGCCCTCACGCCGCGCAGGGCACGACTGAGGGCGATGCTGGCATTCGCATGCATTCAGCTCATCGGCATCTTACAGTTACCTCTGGGAAGCCATTCTCCCTGGATACTGGTAATCATCATCGGCATCTTCGGAGCCGCCCATCAGAGCTGGTCGGCAAACCTCTTCTCTCTTGTGGGCGACAACATGCCCAAGAAATCTATTGCAACGGTGATAGGCATAGGAGGATTCGCCGGAGGTATGTCATCTTATCTCACGATGGTACTATCGGGTAAACTGCTCTTCTATGCAGACACCATGCAGGATGCATATACCTTCCTGGGATATAGCGGAAAGCCTGCTGCCTACATGACGATGTTCTGCATCTTCTCCGTAACATACCTTATAGGATGGGGTATCATCAGAGTGCTGTCATACGACGCCCGCTTGACAAACATGCAGCGCATGATGCCTGAACATACAGGGGCAGCCGAAGACTAACAAGGAATACTTAAACAAATAATTATAAAACAAAATCATGAGTGTAACAACAAACAAAATGACCAATTGGCGCTGGGTGATGTGCGCAATGCTTTTTGCCGCCACTACCGTCAATTACATGGACCGTCAGGTTCTGTCCCTTACGTGGAAAGACTTTATTTCACCAGAGTTTCATTGGAATGATGAGATTTATGGCAACATCACAGCCGTATTCTCCATCTTCTATGCCGTAGCAAACCTCTTCGCCGGTAAGTTCGTTGACTGGATGGGAACGAAGAAGGGTTATTTCTGGGCCATCGTAGTATGGTCGCTGGGAGCCGTGCTCCACGCTGGCTGCGGATGGTTCACAATGGTTTCTCTGGGGCTGCCCGACCTTGCTGCGATGGCTAAGACCACAGGACTCGTAGCCGTTTCCGTAGCAACTGTCAGCATGTATGCCTTCCTCGTATGCCGCTGCGTGCTCGCACTCGGTGAGGCAGGAAACTTCCCTGCAGCCATCAAGGTGACAGCCGAGTACTTCCCAAAGAAGGACCGCGCCTTCGCTACAGCTATCTTTAACTCAGGTGCATCAGTAGGTGCTCTTGCTGCACCTGCTTCTATACCTCTGCTGGCAAAGGCAATGGGCTGGGAGATGGCATTCATCATCATCGGTGCCATAGGATTCGTATGGGCTGGTATCTGGCTCTTTGTATATGACAAGCCAAAGAGCTCTAAGTTCGTCAACGAGGCTGAGCTCAACTACATCAACCAGGACGAAGAGAACGAGAAGGCCGCAGAGGTTGTCGTGGAAGAGAAGCAGATGTCTTACCTGGAGGCTTTCAGCCACAAGCAGACATGGTCTTTCGCCTTCGGTAAGTTCATGACCGACGGTGTATGGTGGTTCTTCCTCTTCTGGGCTCCGGCATACTTCTCTGACCAGTATGGCTACAAGTCAGACTCCAGCATGGGTATAGCACTTATCTTCACGCTCTACGCTATCGTTACGGTACTCTCAATGTTCGGTGGCTACCTGCCAAAGCTGTTCGTTGAGAAGAAGGGTATGAACCCATACCAGGGCCGTATGCTCGCCATGCTTATCTTCGCATTCTTCCCAGTGCTGGCCCTCTTCGCACAGCCAATGGGCGCATACAGCGCTTGGTGGCCAGCAATCATCATCGGTCTCGTAGGTGCCGGACACCAGGCATGGTCTGCCAACATCTTCTCTACCGTTGGTGATATGTTCCCAAAGTCTGCCATCGCTACCATCACAGGTATCGGCTCAATGGCTGGCGGCTGCGGCTCATTCCTTATTAACAAGGTGTCAGGAAACCTCTTCACCTACGCTGAGCAGCAGGGTTCTGCATTCCAGTTTATGGGCTTTGAGGGCAAGCCTGCCGGCTACATGATTATCTTCTGCGTCTGTGCCGTTGCATACCTCATCGGCTGGTGCGTAATGAAGCTCCTCGTGCCAAAGTACAAGCCCGTTATTATGAAGTAATAACAGCGCAAGGATTCCCTTGCATCAGCAGGGCATCACCGCACTATATGATAAATCCCCGAAGCTTGATGGCTTCGGGGATTTGTTGTATATTCTGCTGCCCTTACAGGGCGTGTACTCAGCTCGCATCTATACCCAGGGCGATGCCCTGGGCTATGTGCTCGTTGGCCTTTCAGGCCGTTAGCTTGCTTGCGGAACTATTCTCTATGCCTTTCGCGTAGCAGCGACGCGGTTGCGGCAAGGATTGTATGTCTTTATTCTATGCCTTACTCGTTGCAGCAAGGTAGTTGCGGCAGGGGTTGGCATACATCGTCAGCATGCGCTCACGCAGGAAAGCCTTGTCGGGATTAGGCACAGAGACCTTCGCCATCTGCGCAGCGAGGTACTTCTCAAAGTCTGCCTTGTCCTTATCGGTGTACTTGTCGGCATTGTTGGTGCCATCCAGTTCGTCAAGCGCAATCCAGTTGCAGGGGTACAGACGGTAGCGCGAGTGTATCTCGCTGTCGATATGCTCCGCAACAAGACGGAATATCTCCTTCTTGGGCAACGAAGTGTCAAGGGTGTCAAGCCAGGAATCTATACATGGCGCAGCCTCATAGTGCACCCTACCCTTCTTGCCCAGTATGCCGGTCTTCATATTGTTCAGGTCATCCTGCTTTGACTTCTTCCATCCTGCCACATCACGCTTGAACTGGAACTCCTCAGCCTTGAGATAGTCGCATGGGTCATGCTCGTAAGATATCGCCAGCGGCGCTATGTGGAGATGCTTCAGGGCCGCAACGACTTCTTTACCGGCAGACCTGGAGCCCTGCTGCGCATTCTCACTTCCGCTTGATGCTGAGTCCTGCTGCGCATTCTCTTGGCCCTCAGAGGCACTATATCCCATAGCAAACATCTTCAACACGGAGTCCTGAGTGCGGTCATCGCTGTCCTTGGCGCGGCCTTCACGCTGCGCTATCCACACATTCTCATTCTTCTCATTGACCGCATAATGGATGTACTGGCTCATCAGCATGGAGGAGCGCATCATCTCATGAGCCGTCAAACCGCGACGAACGGTGAACGTCTTGTTCATGCGGACGAGCTTCTTTATCCACGGATAGATGAGCAGATTATCGCCGATACCAATCTCGCAGGTCTTCTCAAAGCCGTTATCGTAGAGCATGAGGTCGAGATATGCGGAGTCGAGCACTATGTCGCGGTGGTTTGAAACGAAGAGATAGCGGTGCTTCTTGTCCATATCCTTGGGAAAGCCAAAGGTGGTGCCGCTGGTGCAGCGCCATATAGACAGCTTCACAACAGGTTTCATGAAGCGCAGCTGAAAGCCCTGAGAAGTCTTCACCCCCCTGAACCTGCGGCGCAGCAGCGCATTACGCACGCTCTTAGGGAGCCAAGGAGCAAAGCCCTTCATGATGAGGTTGAACTGGCGGTCATGAAGCAGCTCTTCAAAGACCACGGGCATCTCGTCTTCATTGTAAGGACGTATCTCGTCAAATTCCTGAATGTTCATGGTTTAAACGTTGAAGATTGAAAATTGAAGATTGAAGATTGAACGCTGAAGGTTGAACGTTGAACGTTGAACGATGAACGTTGAACGATGAACGATGAACGATGAACGTTGAACGCTGAACGCTGAAGGTTGAACGTTGAAGGAAGTAAAAAAAGGTTGAGGAGCGCATGATGACGCTCTTCAACCTTATCATTATTAATATTATGCGTTTACCTTTGGCAGTTTGTCAAGTGCTGCTGCAATCTCCTCGTCGGTAGGGATATAGTCCTCCATAGTACCTTCATTGAAATGCTTGTAGGCATAGAGGTCGAAATAGCCTGTACCCGAGAGGTTGAAGACGATGGTCTTCTCCTCGCCTGTCTCCTTACACTTGAGTGCCTCATCGATGGCTGCACGGATAGCGTGTGATGACTCAGGAGCTGGCAGTATGCCCTCAGCGCGGGCAAACTTCACGGCGGCATCAAAGACTGCCGTCTGTTCGTATGCACGTGCCTCGAGGAGACCCTTGTCATAGAGCTCTGAGAGGATAGGGCTCATGCCATGGAAACGAAGTCCGCCAGCATGGTTGGCGCTTGGGATGAACTGGCTGCCCAGGGTGTACATCTTAGCCAGCGGACATATCATACCCGTATCGCAGAAGTCGTAGGCGTACTTACCGCGTGTGAAGCTGGGGCATGATGCGGGTTCTACACCGATAATCCTATAGTCGGCCTCACCGCGCAGCATCTCACCGACGAATGGTGACACAAAGCCGCCAAGGTTTGAGCCGCCACCGGTACAACCGATGAGGATATCTGGCTTAATGCCGAACTTCTTCATTGCTGTCTGTGCCTCAAGTCCTATGATGGTCTGATGGAGCAGCACCTGATTGAGCACTGAGCCCAATACATAGCGATAGCCTTCGGTAGATACTGCTGTCTCTACGGCCTCTGAGATGGCGCATCCCAACGAACCTGTCGTACCAGGATGCTCGGCCAGGATCTTGCGGCCTACCTCTGTTGTATCGCTGGGTGAAGGTATGATGCTCGCGCCGTATGTATTGATAACCTCACGGCGGAAAGGCTTCTGCTCGTAAGAGCACTTCACCATGAACACCTTACAGTCGATGCCGAAATACTGACAGGCCATAGAGAGTGCTGTGCCCCACTGGCCTGCGCCAGTTTCCGTTGTAACGCCCTTCAGGCCCTGAGCCTTGGCATAGTAGGCCTGGGCAATAGCAGAGTTGAGCTTATGTGAGCCAGAGGTGTTGTTGCCCTCGAACTTATAGAAAATCTTTGCCGGAGTATCCAGTGCCTTCTCCAGGAACTCTGCATGAACCAGCGGACTTGGACGGAACATACGATAGAAGTTCAGCACCTCCTCTGGGATGTCTATCCACCTCGTGTCATTGTCCAGCTCCTGCTTTATGAGTTCTGTGCAGAATATCGGTTCCATCTCCTCAAGTGTGAGGGGCTTGCCTGTAGCCGGATTGAGCATCGGCGCAGGCTTTTCTTTCATGTCGGCACGCACGTTGTACCACTGTGTAGGCACTTCGTTCTCGGCCAGATAAATCTTGTAAGGAATTTTCTTTTCCATTAATACTTTGTTGTTATTTTATGTTTGATAATTGTTTTCTCACCATGTATTGCTTAGAGGCTTACCCTATCTGGTTCTCAACAATCTCGCTGAGCACCTCACCCATATCGAGACCCGCTGCCCTTACCTGCTGCGGAATGAACGATGTGGGCGTCATACCGGGTGTGGTATTAATCTCCAGCATGTTAATCTTGTATTGTCCCTCTGTCGTCTTGCTGATGATATAGTCAACACGGATGATGCCGTTGGCATGCAGGATATCGTATATCACACTTGTAATCTTGGCAATGCGCTCTGACACGTCATCAGGAAGGCGGGCAGGGGTGATTTCCTGTACCTGTCCGTTGTATTTGGCATCAAAGTCAAAGAATTCGTTCTCGCTCACCACCTCCGTAGCAGGCAGCACGACGCTCTTTGCCTTGGTCTTGTATACGCCCTGACTGATTTCCATACCGTCGAGGAATTCCTCTATCATTATCAGGTCGCTCTGCTCGAAGGCACGTTCCAGTGCTTCAGGCATGTCGTTGAAGCTCTTCACCTTGCTCACACCGAAGCTGCTACCGTCGGCAGCAGGCTTTACAAAGCATGGATAACCTACCGTTGCCTTGATGTGTTCATCGGTGACGCTAGCCTCTTCGCCCTTACGCACCAATACGCTGTCAGCCACGCTAACTCCGAAGCCGCGCAGATAGTTGTTCAGCACGAACTTATTGAACGTGAGAGCCTCCACGAGCACGCTGCATGTGGAGTATGGCATTCCGATAAGGTCGAAATATCCCTGCAGCTGTCCTGTCTCCCCTGGCACTCCGTGTATAGTTATATAGGCGTAGTCGAAAGACTTCTTCTCACCATTCTCCATGAAGGAGAAATCGTTTTTGTCTATCTCGGCTGTAGCTCCGTCAGAGAGGTTCACGTGCCAGTCACCCCGCTTCAGGTCTACGATATAGCAGTCATACTTGTCCTTATTGAAGAAGGAGTAGATGCCTGCTCCAGATTTTAATGACACATCATGCTCTGATGAGTCACCGCCACATATTATAGCTATTCGTTTCATTTCTTCTCTACTGTTGTTATTCGTTTAATGTGTCTCGTGTTGTTCCGCTTACGTAGCCTCGCCATTTTGCTATCAGCTCGCTGAAGTCTGATGGCCAGGGGCTGGTGAAGTCCATCTGCTCCCCAGTCACGGGGTGTACGAAGCCAAGCGTCTTGGCGTGCAGGGCCTGTCGCGGACACACCTTGAAGCAGTTATTTATGAAGGCCTTGTATGTGGAGCTGCGCTCTCCGCGCAGTATCTCCGTTCCTCCGTATGTCTCATCGCCGAAGAGCGGGTGTCCTATATGCTTCATGTGGGCACGTATCTGATGTGTTCTGCCTGTCTCAAGGATGCATTCCACAAGCGTTACATACCCGAATTTCTCTATCACCCTCCAGTGTGTGACGGCCTCCTTGCCTATTCCCGAGTCAGGCGACATCACCGTCATGCGCAGCCTGTCCTTCGGGTCGCGAGTGATATTGCCCTCTATGCGGCCCTCATCTTCCGTGAAGTGCCCCCATACGAGGCAGTGGTAGGAGCGGTGCGTGTCGTGCACGAAGAACTGTTTGCCCAGGTTTGTCTTTGCCTCCGGGGTCTTTGCCACTACGAGCAGGCCGCTGGTGTCTTTGTCTATGCGGTGCACCAGGCCCACTTCGGGTGAGTTGGGGTCGAACGTTGGCACATCCTTCATGTGCCAGGCTACCGCATTTATCAGCGTCCCGTTGAAGTTTCCCGCTCCAGGGTGCACCACCATTCCAGCGGGTTTATTCACAACCATCAGCACCTCGTCCTCATAGACGATGTCCAGCGGTATGTCTTCGGGATAGATGGTGCTGTCGTGCTTGGGCACGCTGAGCATCAGGGTGATGACATCTCCCGGTCTTACCTTGTAATTACTCTTGACGGCCTTGTCATTGACGCAAATGCACCCTGCCTCCGCAGCCGTCTGAATGCGGTTGCGGGAGGAGTGTACCATACGCTCAAACAGGTATTTGTCGATACGTATGGCCACCTGTCCGGGGTCTACGACACAGCGGAAGTGCTCGTACGACTCTTCTGCCGGCTGGTCAAGGATATCTATTTCCTCCATGCTATTCCACTACCTCGAAGTCATCGCCATTGTCCGCAGCTCCCGTACTGGGGGCTGTCTGCGACGGTGTCTCTTCCGTATCCTCTATTGTCGGAGCACTTTCTGCATTGCCATCATATAACTCCACATCCTCATATTCATCCCTTGGGAGGTCGGTCATGAAGATTGAATCGGCGGCATCACGCTGGCCATTGCCCACCTGTATCACCAGCACGGCCTCGATAGGTATTCTCTGTCCTGCCGCCACATTGCGGTTGTTGACCAAAATGCCGTATACCCAGTTCTTCTCGCCTGGGATATACTGCGGCTCTCCTATCTTGAAGCCCATCGACTTCAGCTTTGCCACAGCCTCGCGGTATGAGCTGTTGTCAATGACATCGGGCAGCACCATTGTCGGTGTACTGATGGCATTGATGGTGATATATATTATTCTGCCACTCTTGACAAATGTTCCTGGGGCGGGCATCTGCTCCAGTATGGTACCGGGGGCGAGCGACTTGATGTATCCCGTATCGGTCACCACCAGCTCAAGCCCCAGTTCGTCAGCCACATTCTGAGCCCTCTCCAGCGACACCTTCTTCAGATTGGGCACGGCGATACGCTCTCCGTGGTGCGTATAGACATTCATGCCCACCTGCACCAGGATGACGAGAAGCACTATGACGGCAACCATTGCGAAGAGATTCCCCCACAGGTATATGCCCGTCAGCTTCCTGAAGAATTCTGAGGTTTTCATGCTTTTTGAACTGACTTCGTCTGTTTGTAAAGACGGGGACATGCGCATCCCCGTCCATCATACCTTATCGTATGTCGATTACAGGGATATTATCCTTGTCGTTATAGTACAGGTTCTCACCTGCCATACCCCAGATGAAGGTGTAGTAGTAAGTGCCTGCAGCAGCATGCATTGACCATTCAGGCGACATGATGGCCTGCTCGTTGTGCAGCCATACGTTGCGTGACTCCTGTGGCTGCCCCATAACGTGAGAGATTGTCTGTCCCTCTGGCAGGTTGAAGTAATAGTAAGCCTCTATGCGGCGTCCGTGTGTGTGAGGAGGCATAGTGTTCCATACAGCACCTGGGTTGAGCTGCGTCAGCCCGAGCTGCAGCTGGCAGGGACCTTCCTCAAGCACGTCGTTGACGATGAGCTTGTAGACGGTACGGTTATTGGCCTCTTCCACAGTTCCTACAGGACCCCATACGGCAGCCTTCAGCGAACCTTTGCGGCCATCGAGGGTAATCCACTGGGTCTTATAGTGCTGGTGGGCAGTAGCAGAGTTCAGGTAGAACTTGGCAGGCTTGTTGGCATCCTTACTCTTGAACTCTACGACCTTGTTCACGTCCTTGTCCTTTCCGATGTGTCCGCGACCGATGTAGAGAGCCTCCTTTGGAGACAGCGCATATTCCTTGCCGTCAACGACAACGACACCGTCGCCCTGTCCGCAGTTTACCACGCCGAGCTCACGGTTATAGAGGAAATACTTCTCCTTGATGGTCTTGTCAACATCGAGGCCAAGCTCCCAGAAGTTCTCCAGCTTCAGAGTCTTATTGACAGGCATGGCACCGCCGAAGATGAAACGGTCATAGTGAGAATAGGTCAGGAGGATAGAGTCAGCCTCCATCACCTTCTCCATCACGAAGCGCTCGCGAAGGAGCTTCGTGTCATACGTCTTCACATCCTGAGGATGACAAGCCGTCTGGAACTTTACATGCTGATAGCCTACGTAACGGTCAGCTTCCTGTGCGCTGGCACCAAGCGAAATGGCGAGGGCCGCAATTGCTAATATCTTTTTCATAATTATTGTATGTTGTTTTTTAACCTTAAACCCCTTAAACTCCTTAAATTCCTTGTTCCCTTCTCCCTCCCCTTGAGGAGGGCTGGGGTGGGGCTTTTACTTCTTGTTCATTCTTATCCTGTTCCATACCACAAGTGCGATGGTCAGTACCGTCAGTATTCCTGCTCCGACGTAGCTGAGGTACTTCATACAGGCATAGATGAGTGTTGACAGCGGACTTGAAGCGAAGTCGAGTGCTCCGGCACTGAATCCTGCTGGCACCTGTACAGTCTTGTCGTCAGGATGCACGGCAGCCACGGAGTGTGCGGCACTGGTGAAGTCTCCCGACATCCATGTCACAAAATACAGTCCTATGGCCATCACCACCAGTCCTACGATGAATGAGCGCAGCACGTTGCCGTTGGTGTAAGGCAGCACCATCACAAAGACGTAGAACATACCTGCCAGCGATGCCAGTGGCAGGAACTGGTTACCTGGCAGCACCACAGCGAGCACCAGTGTCACGGGGATGAGCAGCAGCGATACCACCAGTGTGGTAGGATGACCTATCACGAGGGCTGGTGACATACCGATATAGAGCTCCTTGTCTTCGCCGAACTTCTTTGCGATAAGCTCCTTTGTAGCCTCTGCAATAGGCTTCAGTCCTTCTATGAAGAGGCTGGTGATACGTGGGATGAGTTCCATCACAGCACCCATCTTGATACCTATCTGCAGCGTGGTGGGAATATTGTCCACCATCTCGTCCCAGTCCTTGCATGCCAGGCAGCCGATGATGATGCCTATGAGCACGCCGAGGAAGAGTGGCTCGCCGAAGAGTCCGAACTTCTTCTTCATGCCCTCAGAGTCGATGTTCACCTTGTTGATGCCGGGGATATAGTCCAACACCTTATTTATTACTACTGCAAACGGCATGAATCCCTGGCAGAAAGGCTGCGGGATTGAGATGCCGTCCATATTGGGATAGAAACTCTGGAAGCGCTTTGCGGTGATGTCGGCCAGCACCAGGGTGATGATATAGCAGATGATGGCTGCGAAGAAGCCCCATGCTATGCTATCTGTCATGAAATATATTACTGCCCCGATGAAAGCGAAGTGCCAGTAGTTCCACAGGTCGATGTTCACGGTCCTTGTGCATCCCAACACCAACAGCACCAGGTTGATGCCCAGGCATACGGGTATGATGAAAGAACCGACGAGAGTGTTGTAGGCAACAGATGCCGCAGCAGGCCAACCCATGTCGAACACCTGCAGCTTCAGTCCATAGATTTCCACTACCTTTGAGAGAGCCGGCGACATCGTGTCGACGAGCAATGCCGTGATGATGCTCAGTCCTACGAAACCCACGCCGACGTAGAGTCCGCTCTTCAGAGCCTTTGAGAATTTAATGCCGATACATACACCGAGGATGGTGAAGATGATAGGCATCATGACAGCGGCCCCGAGGCCGATGATGTAAGAAAATACAGCTTCCATGATTCTTATTGTCTGTTTATGTTAGTATGTTCACGAGTATCTATCTCTTTACCGCAACCTTCACGGGGTTCTGCAGTTCTTTCTTCCACTCCCTCAGGTAAGCGAACCATTCGTCCTTACCTTTGAAGCCGAAGGTCTCTATGTCGCATGTTGCCGCAAACCAGTAGTGCAGGTTGTCGGCTTCGGTGCCCACCACCTCTACATAGGCCTGGTCGGGCAGGCGCCCCTTGCTGAATGAGAAGTGTGAGTCGCCCTTGTAATATTCCTTCGGGACGCAGATGCCCAGTCCCACCGTGATGGTGTCATACACCTGTGGGTTGTTGCCTGCACAGGCTCTGCCCCAGCAGCCACGCAGGCCGCCCTTGTCGGTATATTCCTCTGAGCCCTCCACGATATCAACGATGCCTGTGGAGAGAGGCACATCAGCCACGCTGCGTGAGAATGTAACCTGCACCTCCACGTCTCTGTGACCCATATAGAGGATGTATCTTGTCCTGATGTCAACGGGCTTGCATCCCTCGTAGGGGCGCCATCCCTTGTTGGTGATATCAAGTATGGTACGCACTGGACCCTCACAAACCACCGTCTGAGTGTGGTTGCGGGAGTTCTGGAACATCACGTTCTTCTCGCCATCCCAGCCGTGCAAGGTGCCGCAGCCGTAGGTGGAGCCTGTATATAGCGCATCCTCGCCGTAGCCCCTGTCGCGCTGTTCCTGAGTGGTATAGAAACCTGTCTCGGCAACGTCGGCCTTCAGGTTACGGTGGCCGTAGTAGTCAATCGACTGCCTGTGATCGGCATAAACGCGGAATCCCACCATGTCGTTCTCCATCACCGCTCCGTGGGGGTATATGTAGTTGTATGGGTTGGTCTCAGCAGGCCATGTCACGGAGTTCACCCTCTGGTGCTTCTGTGTCTTGGCGCTCTTGTCGCGGTCGCGGATGCCCACGTAGCCGTAGGTGGACATGTCATATTTCCTTGCCTCACCCTCCGTCGACAGCGTCACGAGAAATTCCTGCTTCTCCTTCTTGGCCATATCGGTGACGAACGACAGTTCTTCATACAGTCCGTCATCGTCCATATCGTCAAGCTGACATGGTATCTCCTTGCCGTTGAGTGTCACGAGTGCCGTCGTCACCGTCTTGTCAACGTCAATGACTACTGGTACGGCCTTGCGGGCTGTCGATGAAGGATTAGTCAGCGTCACCCTTACTTCGGTGTCGGTGGCCGCAGCCGTCAGGGCGGCGAAGGCGGCGAAGATGGTCAATAGTTTTCTCATCTTTATTCTTATGAATTAATAGTACCCGCCATGATCTGGTTTAGCGGTATCATTACGAAATCTCTCCGTAGCATCAGCGGATGCGGTATCTTCAGGTCGGGCTCATCGATATGCAGGTCGTCATACAGCAGTATGTCGATGTCTATCGTCCTGTCGTGGTACACGGGCAGCGTATCCTCTGATGTCTCCGCCGTTGGAGTGCTCTTCTCCGTCCTGCCCATCGCGCGTTCTATCTCCTGCGTAGCGGTGAGCAATTCTTGCGGTTTCATCGGTGTTTTCACGCATATCGCTGCATTGACGAAGTCATTCTCCGACTGAAAGCCCCATGGCTCTGAGCGATACAGGTCCGACTGTCGCTCTATCCTCCCGATGCGCTCTGCAATCAGTTCGCATGCCCTGCGGATATTCCCCTCCTTGTCACCCAGGTTGGTGCCCAGGCCGAGGTAGGCGGTATGGAGGCGCTGCTTCTTAGTCATTCAATATGAGCAGCACGTCGCCGAAGCATCCCACCTTGAAGCCTGCCTTCAATGCCTGCCTGTAGGCCTC
Organism: uncultured Prevotella sp.; assembly: GCA_905236165.1. Lineage (GTDB taxonomy): Bacteria > Bacteroidota > Bacteroidia > Bacteroidales > Bacteroidaceae > Prevotella. The sequence goes on from CAJOOC010000169.1 coordinate 43,316, forward strand.
CATCACTTTCTCATAGCCTCCGAAGGCGCATGTCAGCATGAGCATCGCCGACTGTGGGTGGTAGAGGTTCACCAGCATGCTGTCTGCCGATCCGAAGTCGTATGGCGGGAAGATAAACTTGTTCGTCCATCCCTCATATTCCTTTATGTAGCCATCTGTACCCACGCAGCTCTCCAGAGCCTTCAGCACCGAAGCTCCTATGGCACACACGCTGTGGCCGGCCTTCTTCGTATTGTTCACTATGTCACACAGTTCCTTGTCCACCCTCATCTCCTCAGAGTCCATCTTATGCTTGGAGAGATCCTCCACCTCGATGGGGTTGAAGTTGCCCAGGCTGCAGTGGACTGTAGTGAAGCCTGTCTTGATGCCTGCTATCTCCAGGCGCTTCATCATCTGGCGTGTGAAGTGCAGGCCCGTAGATGGTGCCGTCACCGCTCCCTCATGCTCGGCGAAGACGGTCTGGAAATCCTCGAAGTCATCCTCTGTCACGGGGCGGTCGTTCTTGCCGTCCTTACCCTTGTGGTCTATGATATAGCGTGGCAGCGGGGCCTCGCCGATGCCGAAGAGCTCGCGCTTGAACACGTCGTGCGGACAGTCATAGAGGAAGCGCAGTGTTCTGCCACGAGAGGTAGTATTGTCCACCACCTCGGCCACCAGCGTACCCTCTTCGTTGAAGAACAGTTTGTTGCCTATCCTGATCTTGCGGGCAGGCTCCACCAGCACGTCCCACAGACGCATCTCTTGGTTAAGCTCCCTGAGCAGGAACACCTCTATGCGGGCATCGGTCTTCTCCTTCGTGCCGTACATACGGGCAGGGAACACCTTAGTATTATTGAAGATGAAGGCATCATCCTCCTTGAAGAAATCGAAGATATCAAGGAGCGACAGGAGAATCTTCTTGCCGTTCTCGTCCTTCACGGCCTTTCCCTTGGCATCGGTCTTGTGGAGGCTAATCTTGCCAGACTTCTTGTGAAGCACTATCATCCGGCACATATCAGGGCGCTTAACGGAGAAGACGGTCTCCTCCCCTTTCTCGTTCTTTACGACGTGCTCCTCCTGATGCGGATAGAGTGCCACCTGTGAGCTGGCAAGGCTATAATCAAACTGTGATAATTTCATTTATTTTGTTGTAATATTAATCTAAAATCTTCACTCTTAACTCTTCACTTTTCACTCCCCCTCCCTTAGGGGAGAGCCGTGGTGGGGCTTTCATTTGTATCCAGCCACTCCTGGAAGTTGTCGAGCGTGATGCAGTCCTCAATCCTCACGTCGCCGAGCCTCGTGCGGCAGAGCTGTGTCAGGAAGGCCCCACTGCCCAGTGCGCGCCCTATGTCGCGACCGAGAGATCGTATGTATGTTCCTTTCCCACACACCACGCGTATCTGAGCCTGTTTCTTCTGGTCATCATACCATAAAAGCTCGATTTCATCAACTCTGACGGGCTTGGCCTGCAGCGTCACCTCGCGGTCTTTGCGCCTTAGCTCATAGGCCCGCTTGCCGTCCACATGCACCGCGCTGTACGTTGGCGGCACCTGCATGATGTCGCCCTGGAACAGTTTCAGCGCCTCCCGCACCTTCTCCTCCGTGATATGAGTGGTGGGATAGGTGTGGTTCACGGTGTGCTCGCGGTCATAGCTGGCCGTTGTCGCTCCAAACTGCAGCGTAGCCGTGTACTCCTTGGTGTGATATTGCAGATTGGGTATCTGCTTCGTACATTTGCCCGTGCAGAGTATCAGCACGCCGGTGGCGAGAGGGTCGAGGGTGCCCGCATGGCCAGTCTTGATGCGCTTCACTCCCACCTTTTTAGATATACGCGTGCGCACGAAGGCCAGAGCACCGAAGCTCGACATGCCGTAGGGCTTGTTGATGTATATTATCTCGCCTTCCTTAAAGTCCATATCAGTCAACCATTACCAATGAATGACCCGCCATCAGCATGACGATGATGATGCCTCCAACGATGATGCGATATATGCCAAAGGCCTTGAAGCCGTATCTTGACAAGAAGTTCACGAACCATTTCATTGCCAGCAGAGCCACCACAAATGCCACTACGCAACCTAACAGCAACATGGAGATATTGTGGGTAGTAGCCCATGAGGTGTCATCCTTCATGAGGTCGAGCAGGTCGAGCAGCGTGGCACCGGCCATCGTGGGCACCGCCAGGAAGAAAGAGAACTCTGCCGAGCGTCTGCGCGTCAAGCCCTGTGTCATACCGCCAACGATAGTCGCCATGGAACGCGACACACCAGGTATGACGGAGATACATTGGTACAGGCCGATTTTAAAGGCTTTCTTATCGGTCAGCTTGGTCTCTTCCGAACCCTTGTTGAACAGCTTGTCACAGTACAGCATAAAGATGCCGCCTATGACCAGCATTATGGCTACCACCTCTACGCTATCAAGCAGCCAGTCGAGCAGACCTGATTTCTTAGCAAGAAGTCCTATGACGACAGCGGGAAGCACACCGACGATGAGCAGCCAGTAGAAAGAGAAACGGTGTTTCAGTTTCTTTAATGTGCTGCTGCCCTCTGGGGCGGGGCTATTGTCGAACTGGAAGAAGCGTTTCCAGTACAGGCATACTACTGACAGGATAGCACCGAATTGAATGATGAAGGTAAATGCATGGACAAAGGCCTTATCCTGCTCGCTGAGCGCCTCAGGGGTAAGTCCTAAAAGGTTTTGGGCTATAATCATGTGCCCTGTAGAAGATACAGGAAGAAATTCCGTAAGGCCCTCTACAATCGCAATAATTATTGTTTCTAACCAATCCATGCCTTGTTACTCCTGTCCTTTGTTCTTACGGGGCCTGTACATGATACCGGCGATGATAGAGAGAAAACCCACGAGGCATATCATCGGAGCCACGCTGATGCGTGAGCTGGAGAATATCTCGGGGTCGAAATGTGTCTCGGTGCTGCTGGCACCTGTCATCATGACAAAGCCAATGATAACAAGCACCATGCTCAGCCCTATCATAATGAAATTAATCTTTCCAAAAGCAAAATTATCCATTCTTTTCGAATTAACGAATTAACAAATTAACGAATTAACAAATTAAGACCTGGGTGGATTCACACCTTATACAGTCTCTTCGCCGGCATTGTGAGGTAGTGGTTCACGGAAAAGTAGACGCAGGCCGTTGATATGAGCACTCCGAAAAGGAGCACGGCGCCGCCCGTTATGGCCAGCACCTCCCATGTCACCACCGTCATCGTGCCGGGCTCATAGCTGAAGAGCGCATAGACGCACCCTGCCAGCACCGCATCGGCGATGATGCCTGCCAGCAGGCCCTCCACGACGGCCATGGAGATGAACGGTTTCCTGATGAAACTCCATGAGGCACCCACCAGCTTCATCGTGTTGATGGAGAAGCGGCGTGCGAAGATACCCAGCCTCACCGTATTATTAATGAGTGAGAACGACACTACCGTCAGCAGCACCGCCAGCACTATCATCACCAGCGACACCTTCTGAAGGTTGCTGTTCACGCTCTCCATCAGGTCTTTCTGATAGCTCACCTCCGCCACGCGGTCGTAGGCACGTATCTGCTTCCCTATCCACTTCAGCGAATCGCTGTTTGCGCAGCTCGCCCTGAGGTGTATCTCGGCAGAGGGCACAAACGGGTTCACGCCCAGAAACTCCGAGGGGTCTGTGCCCAGGGCCTTCGTCTGTTCCTTCAGGGCCTGTTCACGTGAGATATACTCCAGATGTGTCACGTATGGCTTGGTCTGCAACTTACGGCATACCACGGCAGCCTCGCGATCGGTTGCCGTATCATCAAACATCACCGTTATGGTGAGGTTTTCCTTCACATATTCCGACAGATTCTGGGCGGTCAGGCCTATCAGCACAACCAGCCCCAGCAATATAAGTACAAGCGACGTGCTGATACACAGAGTCACCACCTGCAAACCACGTCCGTTACCTTTCTTCCTTTTTGACACCATTTATATATAAGTACCATTTTCCATGTACAATGCACCATTTTCATTTGCACATTATACGCAATTTCGCTACAAAGTTACAACATTTTGAGGCCGAAAGCAACTATTTAACGTGAATTAACACTAAACTGCGCCCTTTTCCTTTGTTGTGCAAAGGATTTTGTGTACCTTTGCCGCTATATGAAACAAATAGCCATACTCATCCTATCACTATTCGTTGCCTTAGGAGCACATGCTGCCAAGGCCAACGCACCCAGTTTCAAGGCCGTCCTCACCGATGGCCGCACCGTCACGCTGACCCTCGTGGGCGACGAGCACCTCAACTACTACGTCACCGCCGAGGGCGAGATAGTGCTCTATGCCAATGACAGATACCACGCCGCCACGAAGGCCGAGCAGGACAGCCTCCAGGCCGTCCTCACACGCCTGGCAGCACAGAGCATGGAGACGATGAGCCGCGCCGGCGAGCGCGACGTCAACGCTGTGAGCCACCTCGACGTGTCGAATGCCACGCCACATCTGGGCACGCCGCGCATACCCGTCATCCTCGTACAGTTCACCGACAGCGTCTTCCGTTATTCACGCGACGATATCGACAGCCTCCTCAACGGCAAGCAATACCAGATAAACGACCAATACCGCGGCTACGGCTCTGCACGGCAGTTCTTCATAGACTGCTCCAACGGCAAGTTCCAGCCGCAGTTCGACGTTTACGGACCCTACACCCTGCCCAACACCAGCAAATACTACGGTGCCGGCAACGCATGGAACGAGCGAGCCACCACGGCTGTGAGAGATGCCCTGAAACTCGCCAACCCCGACATCGACTTCCGCCAGTACGACTACAACAATAACAGCACCATCGATGGCGTATGCGTCATCTATGCAGGCTGGAACGGCAACACCTCCGGCAACAGCGACGATATCTGGCCGCAGTCAGGCGACAATCAGATGGGCACCTACGACGGCTTCGACATCAACCGCTGGCTCATCTGCGGAGAGCTACTCTACGGGCCGGAGTTCCGCAACGACAAAGGGGAGTACTGCCTCACAGGCATCGGAGTCTTCGTACACGAGTTCTCCCACATGATGGGACTGCCCGACTTCTACCCCACCTCCATCAGCAACACCGACTATGCCAAGCTCGACAACCAGTCGATGGAAGACTGGGACATCATGGACAACGGAGAGAACCAGCGTCTGGGCCTCTATCCGCAACCCTTCTCAGCATGGGAGCAGGAATACCTCGCATGGGCCGACGAGCTGGAGGTGCTGAGCGAACCCGCCGACGTACATCTCATACCCCTTATGCATGGCGGCAAAGGCCTTAAGATAATGAACGACAACGACACCTCAGGCAAGGAATTCTGGGTGCTCGAAGCCCTCCCCAACACCAAGGACAGCGGCTGGTACCGCTGGACACGCGGCGACGGTATGCTCATAACGCACATACTCTTCAACAAGACCAACTTCTCGGGTCTTAACCACCCCAACAACACCGTAGGCAAGCCCGGCATCACCATCATCCCCGCAGACGGCTGGCTGCCATCCTCCTATCGCGTGAAGACCGATATCACGGAGAGTTACGGCGATTACCTTACCTCTTCCGACTATTTCAAGCATCTGGCAGGCGACACCTATCCCGGCAGTCAGATGGTGACGAGCTTCAACAACTACAAGGCCTACACCGGCACCGTCGACAAGCCCATCACCGAGATAGAGCGCATCATGCCCGGCCACTCAGTGAAGTTCAAGTTTATGGGCGGCACGTATGTGGGCATTGATGCCATAAAAGATGCAAAAAACACCGATTCCATCGCGAAAAAAGCGCATAAAGCCCTCCGCAACGGCCAACTCATAATCATCAACGGCACTAACGCCTTTACACCCGCAGGAGCATTACTGAAATAAGGAACCTAACAACAATCATACCCATGAAATACAACAACCACACAGAAAGAGCCGGATGCCTTGCATTGGTATTCCGGCTTATTGTGTTTCTCTTCACCATGCAGGCAGGCACTGCAGAAGGAGCAGAGAAGTCGGAAACAATTTCTGGATGTCCCAGTGCAGAGTTGAAGGTGACGGCACTGCCTCCCCTTCACGTGCCCCGCATAGGGCATGCCGTCATGTGCATAGGCGACGAGGTAGTGGCCTTCGGAGGCCACACGTCCGGTTTCGTCCCAACACCGACGGCAGAATACTACAGCAACGGCGAATGGCACCTGATGCAGATGGCTTATCCTCATGACCAGGGAGCCGCAGCCCTCACAGGCTCGGGCAAGGTGGTAATCTTCGGAGGGCACGAGAAAGAGCTGGGCATAGGGCAGACCTTCACTGTGGAGCTATACGACCCTGTGGAGCATACCTTTACGGGCTATGGCTGCCTTGACAAAAAACGGTGCTTCGCCAAAGCACTTCCCATGAAAGACGGCAACATTATCGTCACTGGCAGCTGGTATGCCGAAGACGGCATAGAATGTTTTGACGGCAGCAGGCAGAACTTATTCGTCAAAGCTGTGGCGCAGCAACGTTCCATTCCCTACATTCTGCGCACCTCCCGCAATAATGCCATCTTCTTCAGCGACAGAGACATACATGCCGACCTTCACGACACCATACTGATAGACCGCCTGCACGGCGAGCCATTCACCGCACCTCTGTTCGAGGAGTGGCGTCCGTTCTACAACCATATAGGCCACGACAACAGCCAGTGCTTCGCAGGAGACGAGAAGGAAGGAAAGTATGTCAATCTGCTTCAGGTGATGCAGGGCGACAGCATCATGGCAATTGCCCGCGTGGATGGCGAGGACATTTCGCTGCTGCCCACCACGTGCCCTCTGCCAATGCGCAGCACGTTGGGACGGATAATGTGGTTCTCATACATCCTCGGCAACCGCAGCATAGGCAGGGCCTACATAGTGGGATATGGCGAGAACAGCAACGACCGTCGTTACTACGTGGCCTGCATAGACTACAACAAGATTCCCTCCCCCGTCACCTTATTATATAGTGAGCCTCAGGACACTATATGCATCTATCAGCCTGTGCTGACACGAAACGGCGACCTCCTCATTGCCGGGGGCACGAAACCGGGCCACGTAAACAATTTCGAAGCCACCCGCTTGGCCTTCCTGCTACACACGGGCACCGAGGCAGAGGCCTCGCATGCTGCCCATACATGGCTGTGGGCCTGTTTACTGGCCTTCGTGCTTCTCGCCTCAGGCATCGTAGCCGTCCTGCTGCTCAAGCGCAAGAAGAGACAGCAGCACGCCGGGGGAGACGCAGCCGACACCGTATCAGGGAGAGACGAGGAACTTATGCAGCAACTGCTACGCCTGATGGAGGAGAAAAAGCCCTATCTCAACAGCAACCTGCGAGTGGAGGACGTAGCCGACCTGCTCGGCACCAACCGCACATACGTGTCCAACTGCATAAAGAACATTCGCGGCTGTCAGTTCATACAGTTCGTCAACGCCTACCGCATAGAGCACGCCAAGCAGCTGCTCAGGCAGAACAGGGACATAAAGACATCTTATGTATGGACCGCATCGGGCTTCTCCTCCGAAGCCTCCTTCTTCCGTAATTTCAAGGAAACAACCGGAATGACACCCAAAGAATGGCTAAACGCCTATCAAGAGCCCTCATAAGCAGCCCCCGATGAAATGGGGCAAAAAGAAAGAAAAGACTATCAAAATCACAAAATGGAGTAGAATTGTGATTTTGATAGTCTTTTTTTTATCTATATTTCGTACCTTTGCTCACAGATACTTAAAACAACATTCTTTGCTAACAGATACCGAAAACAACATATCTACTATATTTATAACCATATTAATAACCATAAAAAAACAAAGAGTATGAAAAAGACAAATTTCTGGAGTCTGATGACTCTCTTCCTGTGCGCTATCTGCGCAACAACACTTACCGCCTGCGGCGATGACGACGATGATAACGGCGGAGGCGGCGGCAGTGACAACCGTATCAATTCTGTTTTCACAAGCAAAAACCTCAACACGATGTCACGCTTTATGCCCATACATAGGGGTACAACCCCTCCAGCGCTTGAGGGAACATATAAGGTGAGCCCAGACATCAAGATAGTGGAAGCTTGGGACGACTATGTTGATGAAGATAAAGTACAGATATATAGCGCATACTATTGGAGATTTTACGATTTTGACGCAGAAAACAGAACTGTGAGGGTTGCGAGTGGAGAAACACTAAGTGAAGTTGCCTCAAAAACTGGAGCTGTAAGTTACATCAGCGGTTCTGGCAACAACTTTACAGTATGTCGGAATCTTGACACCAGGAATTATGCTGTATCTGGCACGCTGACTTCTTCAGGTATCTCTAATTTCTTCTTCGCATGCGAAGTGACTGACGAAGATTACGGTGACGGCTGGGATGTAGGTGACTTATGGATAAGCAAAGACGGGGACGGAATGGCAGAAAAAGTAGAATAGACAATTAACCTTATTATTAACATATAAACATACAGACTTATGAAGAAGAACCTATTATTACTTGCAATGCTCTTTGGAGCGATGTTTACATTCACGGCCTGCGGCGGTGACGACGATGACGACAATGGTGGTGGCGGCGGTACTACATACGAGGACACCCGAATTACCAACGTCATTCCTGACAAATACATTCAGCAGTTGGCGAAGCACATGTCAATCTACGACGGTGTAACACCACCTACAGTAGAGGGAAGATTCGTGATGACTCCCACAAAGCTGGTATATGACTCCAAAGGCTGGGACGGCTCCGATGTCAATTGGGCAGACAACTACTTTGAGTTCTACAATCAGAGTTCGTCAAACAAGACTGTCAGCGTGAAACAGACAACTGACAATGGCTACAGCGGCAACGGTACAGGAGCCTACATCTGCGGTAAGGACAACAATTTCACCATCTACTTCAACGAGACCGGTGTAAGCTACGGCATCAATTTCAAGCAAGCCGTGATTATATCGGGCGTAAAGACCTCTTCGGGCATCAGAAACCTCACCAAGGCGTTCATTATGCTTGAAAGGGGCGAGAAGACCGGCGATAACGACATTATGAAAGTAGGCGAATACCGCATCTTCACCGATGAAGACGGCATGTCAGACCCCGTAGAGTCTTCAGCCGCAAAGGGAGCAGCAGTCACAGGACAGTTCTTCCCAATGAACATCAAGTAACACTTGTTTATAACGACCACGAATTACACTAATTTCACGAATTAATTCATTTCTAACACGTTATGTTGCACAGCCAATTCGTGTAATTAGTGCAATTCGTGGTCGTGACCAGTGAAATTCGCGGCCGTATCCATGTCAATTTTGTCCTATTGGCAATTTCTGATGGAAATCGCCGACCTACCTTCAGAAAATGACGGACGGTCTGCGAGGCTGTGATGGACGGTCAATTAGACGGTAATCGACCGTCGATTAGGCGGTAAAAGTTACTCGATTACAGTGTAATAGACCGTCTATTGCAACATACTGAATACGTGATAGTTATAAAGGCGTTTTTCGACGTATCAAATCTTGGTGGTATTTAGGCGGAAAAATAAGCATGGAAGGAGTATGTTAATTTTGTCTTACCTTAGCCCGTTCGGGCAGATTTGCGACCGCGAATTTCACGGAAGCAGGGAAGTACTGAAGCAGGGACGTGGGCGTCCCGCCCGCGACATAGTACAGGTGACGAACTCAAATCCAACAGACATATTGGAAGACGGCACGAAATATGATTAAAAAAAGTTCCTCTTTTATTTTGTATTGTGCTCACTTAATCGTACCTTTGACTTCATCGAAGGTACTGTCGTTCGACAATAAAAATAAAAAAGTTCCTCTTTTATTTTGTATTGTGCTCACTTAATCGTACCTTTGCA
>CAJOOC010000170.1 GCA_905236165.1 uncultured Prevotella sp.
AGCTTTAAGATTTAAGCATTAAGATTTAAGCTTTAAGATTTAAGCATTAAGATTTAAGCTTTAAGATTTAAGCATTAAGATTTAAGCATTAAGATTTAAGCTTTAAGATTTAAGCATTAAGATTTAAGAGTTAAAAGTTAATAGTTAATATGAAACACAAGATATTATATATGTCAGCTCTGATGGGACTCACGGCAGTTATCCCTGCTTCAGCCCAGATAGAGACCTCTGCCGACTCGCTTGTGAACGTGGCATTCCGCAAGGTGGCCAAGGAGGACGTGCTGGGCGGTGTCTCGTCCGTCAACTACAGGGAGCTGATGAAAAAGAACTATAACACTTATAGCCTTGACAACATGCAGGGCTATGTGGCAGGTTTTAACGGCAGCGGCATGTGGGGCCTGGATGGCTGGTCGGAGTTCAAGAAGGACGACGACGACATCAAGGTTCCTAACGGCATGCTGGTGCTTGTTGACGGTGTACCCCGTGCCGCCAACAATGTCCGACCTGAGGAGATCGAGGATATCACGTTCCTCAAGGGCGCCCAGGCCGTAGTGCTCTATGGCAGCCGTGCCGCAAAGGGTGTCTGCCTGATAACGACGAAGCGCGGCCAGGTGACTGACGGTCTGAAGATTAATGTCCGTGCCAACACCGGCTGGAACGTAGCGAAGAGCTATCCGGAGTATCTGGGCAGCGCTGAGTATATGACGCTCTACAACGAGGCCCGTGCCAATGACGGTCTGCAGCCTCTCTACAGCCAGGAGGACATCTACAGTTATGCCATCGGAAGGAACCCCTTCCGCTATCCTGACGTAAACTTCTATTCGAGCGACTACATCAAGAAGGCGTACAACCGCTCCGACGTGTCAGCAGAGATAGAGGGCGGGAGCGAGAGGGCCAAGTTCTATGCCAACGTGAGCTATTACCGCGAGGGCAGCTTTATGAACTTCGGCGAGGCGCAGGACAACTTTACCGACCGTTTCAACGTGCGTGGTAATGTGGACATGAAGATCAACCGCTTCATCTCTGCCTACGTCAATGCCAATGCCACGTATTATAACTCCCGTTCATCAAACGGCACCAGCTTCTGGGAGGTAGCCACTACGCTGCGTCCTAACCGTCTGAGCCCGCTGATCCCTGTCAGCTATCTCGACGAGAATGCCGTGGCAGCGAGAACGATGGTGGGTGCATCGACGAACATCATCAACGGAAGCTTCCTCGGAGGTACACAGACCGACCTTACCAACGTGTTTGCCGATACATACGCTGCCGGCTACAACACCTGGACCTCAAGACAGTTCCAGTTCGATGCCGGTGTGAATGCCGACCTCTCATCCCTGCTGAAGGGTCTGAGCTTCCATGCTATGGTGGCTGTTGACTATGCCACAAGCTATTCAAAGGCATTCAATAACGACTATGCTATCTACGAGCCTACATGGAGCACCTATAATGGTCAGGATGTGATCGTGGCCCTCAATAACCACAGCACGGTTGACAAGAAGTCGGGTGTGCAGAACATCAGCGGTTCCACCGACAACCAGACAATCGCCTTCAACGCTCATTTCGACTACAACAAGACGTTCAGCAAGCTGCATAACGTCAGCGCAATGGTTGTGGCTAACGGCTGGCAGCAGACCGTGTCTGGCATCTATCACAAGCTGAGCAATGCCAATCTGGGCTTCGAGGCTGACTACAACTATGACCATCGCTACTATGCTACATTAGCCCTTGCTACACCTTGGTCATCACGCCTGCCAGAAGGGCACCGCATGGGTGCGTCGCCATCGTTCACGGCAGGATGGAACATCGCCAAGGAGCGTTTCATGGAGAACCAGAAAATCTTCAATGAGCTGACACTCAGCGCAAGCTACAGCGACCTGAAGACGGACCTGGGCATTGACGACTACTATATGTACTTAGGCACCTATCAGTCTGGTGGCTGGTGGGATTGGAACGGCGGCACAGGCCACTCTGCCATACAGTCAAAGCGCGGTGGCAATGAGGACTTCAGCTACCTCCACCGCAAGGAGTTCTCTGTAAGCCTGCACGCTGCTATGCTTCAGAATTCTCTGACTGCCGACTTCTCGCTGTTCACCAACAAGATTACTGGCGGCATCATCACGGCTTCTAACCAGATGCCAAGCTATTTCAAGGTATATTATCCTGAGTCATCATTCCTCCCCTACATCAACTTCAACGAGGACAAGCGCACAGGCTTCGACCTTGCCATTAAGTACAAGAAGAACTTCAACGACTTCGACCTTGAGGTAGGCGCCAACCTTTCCCACTATACCACGAAGGCCACGAAGCGCGACGACACCAACTATGCCGATGCTTACCAATATCGTCAGGGCCAGCCTCTTGATGCCATCTGGGGTTATGAGTGCTTAGGATTCTTCCAGGACGAGACTGACATCGCAAACAGCCCGACACAGACCCTGGGCGGTACCATCAAGCCTGGCGACCTGAAGTACAAGGATCAGAACAATGATGGCGTCATCGACTCAAAGGACCAGGTTTGTCTGGGTAAGGCCGGCTGGTACGGCTCTCCTACAACGCTGGGTATCAACCTTACTATGAAATATAAGGGCTTTACACTCTTCGTGCTCGGCACGGGCGGCTTCGGCGGCAAGGCTGTGAAGAACAGCAGCTACTGGTGGGTTTCGGGTGAGAACAAATACTCATCAGTCGTTCGCGGTCGCTGGACTCCTCAGACAGCCGAGACAGCCATCTATCCTCGTCTGACCACTCAGAGCAGCGCCAACAACTTCACCACTTCTGACTTCTGGCTTTACAGCACTTCACGCTTCGACCTGGCAAAGGTGCAGCTGTCCTACGATTTCCCAAAGTCCATCATCGGATACGGTATCATCAAGGGCCTCTCTGCTTATGTCAGCGCAAGCAACCTGCTGACCATCGCCAAGGAGCGCGAGATACTGGAGATGAACGTAGGCAGCGCTCCACAGACCCGCTTCTATAACTTAGGCGTACAGGTGGCGTTCTAATTGAACATTGAACATTGATCATTGACCATTCAAAATTCAAAATTGAAAATTTGAACCTTATGAAAAAGATTTTATATATTTCAATAATTGCAGCATCGGCAGTCTTTACTTCCTGTGACGACCTGTTTGATCCAGCTTTGGAGAACAATCAGGATCTGAGCGAGATGTACAGCAATCCAGAGTTTGCCCGCGGATTGATAGACAATGCGTTCCTGGTGCTGCCCTACAGCAACGCACCTGAGAGTGATGTGGCTACCGACGATGCTGTGACAAACAAGAGCGACAATGACTACCTGAAGATGGCTACAGGCAACTGGACATCGGAGATGAACCCCGTAAACCAGTGGGAGACACGCTATCATGCCATACAGTACTGTAACCTCTTGCTTGAGAATTGCGACAAGGTGCTCTGGGACTACTCCACTGAGTCGCTTTGCAAGATGCACAACGACCTCTACAAGGGTCAGGCATACGCCCTGCGTGGCCTGCACATGTTTTATCTGCTCCGCGCACACTGCGGTATGGTGGGCAACCAGCTTATGGGTGTACCCATTCACCTCAGTTCTGAGAACTCTAATTCTGAATTCAACCTGCCACGCAACACCTTCAAGGAGTGCATCGACCAGATAATGGCCGACTTCGACGAGGCTCTGAAGTATGTGCCCGAGCAGTATGGCGATGTAGATGCATCTGCTATTCCCGCTAAATACACAGCCATCGGCGCTGACGATGCAGAATACAACCGTGCCTTCGGCAATATGCAGCGCGGCAAGATTGATGGCCGCATCATCGCTGCCTTCAAGGCTCAGGTGGCATTGTTCGCTGCCTCTCCTGCCTACGCTTCCGCTGAAGCCATGACGATGGAGCAGGCAGCACAGTATGCCGCAGCATCGCTGAAGTATATCGGCGGCATCAGCGGCATGGCTGCTGACGGCTGGAAGTGGTTCGCACAGACAAAGATGATTGACAACTATGGTGCTACTGATGCCAACCCCGCTGAGATAGTATGGCGCGGCAATGTTGGCAAGAACAACAATCTGGAGAGCGACAACTATCCTCCATCACAGTATGGTAAGGGACGTGTGAACCCCACACAGAACCTGGTGAACGCCTTCCCAATGGCCAATGGCTATCCCATCTCAGCTGCTGCTTCAGGCTATGACCCAGCCAACCCATACGCTGACCGCGACCCACGCCTGATGACATATATCCTTGTCAATGGCGAGACAATAGGTGCTGGTGGTAAAGCTATCAATACCGCTGCCGACTCTCCTACTATCGACGGTCTGAACAAAGAGAACGGCTCTTCAACACGTACCGGCTACTATCTGCGCAAGCTGCTCCGTGAGGACATCAACCTCAATCCATCGGGCAAGACCGAGCAGAACCACCTGCCAGCACGCATACGCTACACCGAGATATTCCTCGACTATGCTGAGGCAGCCAACGAGGCATCAGGACCGAAGGCCAACGTGGGTGGCGCAGACTTCTCTGCCTACGATGTCATCAAGGCTATTCGCCAGCGTGCCGGAGTGGGTGTCAATGGCGACCCATACCTTGAGGAGTGTGCCAAGGACCGCGACAAGATGCGCGAGCTCATACGCAACGAGCGCCGTCTGGAGCTCTGCTTCGAGAACCACCGCTTCTGGGACCTCCGTCGCTGGCAGGCAAACCTCAACGAGACAGCAGCCGGCGTAAGCATCACCACCAATGCAGCCACAGCAGCACTCGTGTATGAACCAATCAGCGTAGAGGCTCGTCAGTATCAGAACTACATGTACTATGGTCCTATTCCTTATATCGAGACTCTGAAGTGGAGCAACCTGCTGCAGAACGACGGTTGGTAAGACCGAATTGAAAATTGAAAATTGAAAATTGATAATTGACCCCCGGACAAATTCTTTAATGAGCATTGACAGTGGGTCAACAAAGTTAAAATTGATAATTATGATTACCACAAGAATTTCAAATATTATTGCAGCCCTTTTCCTTTGCTGCGGTATCACGGCAACCCTCACCAGCTGCAAGAATGGCGATGCAGAGTTCCCTGACTACGAAGGGGGCACGACAGCCTACTTTGCCTATCAATACCCCGTGCGCACCATCGTGCTGGGTGACGATGAATATGATACCACAGGCGACAAGGCCGGCATCTTCCACATCAAGTCAACCTTCGGAGGAAGCTATAACGGCTCGAACGGCTCAATAACGGTGGCCGTTGCCCCCACGCTGTGCGACAACCTCACCTTTGAGGACGGCACGCCAGTGAAGGTCATGCCATCCGAGTATTACGACCTGAAGGAAACTACATGGAACTATAACGGCACGATGAACGGACAGTCAGAGGTGCAGCTCACCGAGGCCTTCTTCAACGACCCCGATGCTGTCAATCAGACATACGTCATCCCTCTCGTCATAGTCAGCCAGACAGGCTTCGCACGCATCCTCACCGGCACGCTGAAGGAGGACGGCAGCCCCATCCGCACAGATGCCTCACAGTGGGACGTGCAGCCTATGGACTTTGTGCTCTACTGCGTGAACTTCCAGAACAAGTACAGCGGCTACTGGCTCACTAACGGCAACACCTCCACCGATAACATAGAGAAGGCGGGCAACGTGCAGATCAAGTGCCGCTCGCTCAAGGAGTCGGTATATACGGTGTCATACCAGGGCGACTATGTGCAGTATAAGCGCGACAAGAACGGCGACATTGTGAAAGACGAAAGCGGCAACCCCGTCACGGAGACCGTTTCAAAGATGTTCACCGCCGACATGCTGCTTGCTTTCAACGGCGACATCTACAGCACCGAAGACAACTGCACCATCTCTTCACTTAACGACGGCATCAACGTCACGGGCAGCGGCACATGGACAGATGACGGCGAGAAGAAGTCATGGGGCGACAAAGACCGCGACCTGATGGAACTGAACTACACCGTGAATTTCGGACAGGATGAGTTGGGCAACACAATACAGTTCTCCACACATGAGAAGCTCGTATGGTACCGCAGCGGCATCACGAAAAAGGAGTTCTCTCCTATTTACGTAAAGTGATTGACCATTGAACATTAAACAACCAACCCAATCTCTCCCAATTCTTAATGCTTAATGCTTAATTCTTAATTTATATACAAGGATATGAAAGAAAATAATATATACGGTCGTGCAAGAAGTTGCAGAAGAGTTGTGACGATGCTGTCAGCCGCAGCATTCCTCGCTCTTAACTCTTCACTCCTCACTTCCTGTGCCGACGAGTTCGACCAGAGCTTCAAGGCGGTTGACCGCCCGGCCCGACTGGCTGAATATGAGTATCTGAATGACTACAAGCCCCTGAGGTACTATGTAGGCAACGACAATTTCCATCTCGGCATCGGCACCACTGCTTCCGAATATGTAAAGCAGGAACTGGTGTATGCCCTGACAAACTCTAACTTCAACGAGACCGTTGCGGGCAACGCCATGAAGATGGGTTCGTGCGTCAATGCCGATAACGGTTCAATGGATTTCTCTGCCGTGAGCGAATACGTGCGCACCGCCACCGATGCAGGCCTCAGCGTCTATGGCCATACCCTGGCATGGCACTCACAGCAGCCCGTGAAGTGGCTCAACAGCCTCCTCAAGGACAAGGAGCTCGACATCGACCCCGATGCAAAGATTGAGACTCTTGTCACCACTATGGACTACAGCGGCATGGCCGACGGTCCGTTCCCACATTATCCTATGGGCTGCGAGCCTCCAATCATAAACGGTGCCCTGCACTTCGTGCCTACGGGTGCATGGTCGCAGTTCTTCATCTTCCCCGGCGGGCAGAACACGCTGGCCGAAGGTGACTATCTCTGCCGGCTCTACATGGCTGCCGACAAGGGTGCCAGCGGCGTACAGCTCACCATACAGAACGGATGGGGCGGCGATGCGCAGAACATTACAGTGGCCGTGCCGGTAGAAGGCGGCGACAATGTATATGAGCTGCAGGTGCCTGGCATCGTAGGAGGCAGCTACGACTGCATTCTCAAGCCACAGACAGCCGATGCTACGCTTGACGTGAAGAAGATTGAGTTCTACAAGCTTGACAGCCCTGCCGTAGAGGTAGAGCAGGAAGTGCGCGAAGAGACCTATACCGACGGACCATTCCCATTCTATGCTATGGGCTGCGAGCCTCCGGTAATAAACGGTGCCATACACTTCGTGCCAACAGGCGCCTGGTCGCAGTTCTTCTGCTTCCCTGGCGGTGATAACCCATTGACTGAAGGCGACTACGTTTTCTATCTTGACCTGAAGGCCGACAAGAATGCCTCCGGCGTACAGTTCACCATACAGAACGGCTGGGGCGGCGATGCCGACAATAAGAGTGCTCCCGTCCTGGTGGAGGCTGGCCGACACACCTACAAGCTCAACTTCCCAGGCGTGGTAGGAGGTAACTACGACTGCATCCTCAAGCCTCAGACGGCTGATGCAACGCTCGACCTCTATTCCGTAAAGGTATGCAAGATTTTGAAGCTCAACTCTATCCCACTCACTCCTGAAGAGAAGAAGGACACCCTCACATGGGCTATGGACCGTTGGATCAGCGGCATGATGGAAGCCTGCGACGGTAAGGTGAAGGCATGGGATGTAGTGAACGAGGCTCTCGGACAGGGCGCAAGAGACGCTGAGGGCGTCTATGAGCTGCAGCATGCCACAGAGGAGTCCACCGACTTCTTCTGGCAGGACTACCTTGGCGACCTCGACTATGTGCGCACCGCAGTACGTCTGGCACGCGAATACGGTCCAGAGGACGTGAAGCTGTTCATCAACGACTACAACCTCGAGAGCGACTGGGATCAGAACGGCAAGCTGAAGAGCCTCATCAAGTGGATAGAGCGCTGGGAGGCTGACGGCGTGACGAAGATTGACGGCATAGGCTCGCAGATGCACATCTCTTGCTACGCCAACAGTCAGACGCAGGAATCCAAGAAGCAGGCCATAACCAACATGCTCACCCTGATGGCCGGCACGGGCAAGCTCGTGCGCATATCAGAGCTCGACATGGGTTATGTAGATGCCGACGGCAATACTGTCAATACCACAGACATGACCGAGGAGCAGCATCACCAGATGGCAGACCTCTACCAGTTCGTCATCTCTGAATACCTGCGCATCGTGCCTGTATCACAGCAGTGGGGCATCTGCCAGTGGTGTGCTACCGACAGCCCGGCAGACAGCGGCTGGCGCAAGGGTGAGCCCGTAGGACTCTGGGACCTCCAGTACTACCGCAAGCACACATACGCCGGCTTCGCCAACGGACTCTCTGGAAAATAAAAACCTTTCCACCCATCCACCCCTATATTCAAATCATTACAACCGTCCCCGTTCTCACTCACGAGAGCGGGGATTTTTCTGTATTCTGATGAAATCAAAAGAAAAGTTTGGCGGTATGAAAAGAAATGTTTAATTTTGCAGAAAATAACACAAGATTTTTCAATTGTAGAGACTATGAGCAAGATTTACACCAAGACGGGAGATGGCGGGACCACCTCTCTTATCGGAGGCCAGCGAGTGTCGAAGTGCTGCGAGAGGCTGGAGAGCTACGGCATGACCGATGAGCTCAACTCCCATATCGGAGTGCTGCTGGCATATACCGAGGACGAAGGCGACCGTCGGTTTCTGCAGCAAGTACAGTCAGACCTGTTCCGCATAGGAGCCTGGCTGGCAACACCCGTTCCCGTTAGCGTTCCCATTAGCGTTCCCGTTGACGTTAGCGTTCCCTCAATAGAACACGAGATAGACCGTCTCAATGATCTCATACCGCCCCAGAAGTCATTCATCCTGCCCGGTGGCGGCCTTGGCGCTGCCTATGCCCATGTGTGCCGCACGGTATGTCGCCGCACAGAGCGCGCCATCCTGAGGCTGCAGGAGAACGGGGCACATGTGGACGACACCTTGAAGGCGTATGTCAACCGTCTGAGCGACTATTTCTTCGTCCTTGCACGAAAAATGAATGCCGACAAAGGAATTGCCGACATCCCATGGGGAGTGTAAAAAACAGAAAGCATCAATACAACGGCATATACTCGTAAGTATTGCCAACGGCCTGGAGGTATCTCTCGAAGTCATCCCTCTTTATCACCACCGTACCGCGGCAGTCGTTGGGATGGAACGACAGCGTCTCTGCCGTGAGCAGCGTCTCGTCGATAAAGAAGAGCACATGATTCTCCACGTCGTTGATAAGTCCGAAGGGCGACACGCTGCCCGGCTCCAGCCCAAGAAACCTCTCCATCCTCTCAGCCGAGGCAAATGACAGTTTGCCGCAGGAAGGACGCCCCTGCTCCTGAAGCCTGCGTTTCAGACGGGCCTCAAGGTCGTGGATGTCAAGGTCGTGCTCACAACGGAACGATATAAGGTAATGCTGGTTGCCCTTATGGTTGCGCATAAAGATATTCTTACAATGTGCCGACCCGTCATCGCGCCACCAGCGCTGAGCCTCCTCGATGGTCTTACCTTCGGGGTGATGATAGATGCTGAATGGAATATTATGCTCATTCAGATAAGCCAAAACACGTTCTTCTCTGTCCATTTTCATTAATTATTCGTTACAATTCACCGCTAAGATACGGAGAAAAAAGACTTCCCAACGCCTTTTACGTCAAAAAATAGGGTAAAACAAAAAAAAAAGCACAAAACATTTGGCCAATCCAAAAAAACTCATTACCTTTGCACCCGCAAATTAGGACAGCATCCATCCATGCAACGATGTGACGCACCTAAGGAGAGATGGTAGAGTGGTCGATTACAGCGGTCTTGAAAACCGCCGTGCTGAGAGGCACCGGGGGTTCGAATCCCTCTCTCTC
>CAJOOC010000171.1 GCA_905236165.1 uncultured Prevotella sp.
AGCGGAGTTCAGGCGAGCAGAGCTCGGAACTCGCCAAGGCAGACATCAAGCAAGCTTGGTCTGCTCTTTTGGCTTAACGAAAACGTTGGCTTTCTGCCTTCGTTTTCTCGCCATGCCAAAGCTGATGCAAGCATCGCTTTGGTCATTTGGCTTAACGAAAACGTTCAATTTACCACACCTGGGCTCTCTTGTCTTTGGGAATGAACATCTTGTCGGTAGGCTGGATGTTGAAGGCGTCATACCAGCTGTCTATCATCTGCAGGGCTGCATTGACGCGGCATACGTTGGGTGAATGGACGTCGCTGTTGACGATGTAGGCAAGGAACTCCGGTGTCATGTTGCCGGCCCAGATGCGGGCGTAGGCCAGGTAGAAGCGCTGTGCAGGGGTGAAGCCGTCGACGGCCTGCAGGGGCTCCTGCTTCATGCGGTCCTCGAAGGCACGATAGGCCACCTTCAGTCCGCCGTTGTCGCCGATGTTCTCGCCAAGGGTCTTCTCGCCGTTCACCTTCAGACCGGGCAGGGCCTCCTGCTCAGAGAACCAGTCGGCGAGCACCTTGGTTCGCTCATCGTACTTGGCCTTGTCCTCGGCAGCCCACCAGTTTTTCAGATTGCCGTCCTTGTCGAACTGACAGCCCTGGTCGTCGAAGCCATGACTCATCTCATGGCCTATGACAGTGCCGACAGCTCCGTAGTTGCAGACGTAGTCGCTTTCGGGGTCGAAGAACGGTGGCTGCAGTATGGCAGCAGGGAAGTTGATGCTGTTGAACATGGGGTTGTAGAAGGCGTTGACCGTCTGTGGCGTGCATGCCATCTGAGTCTTGTCAACGGGTTTGCGCCAGTATTTGCGCAGCTCGGCGGCACGTGTCTCCTGCTCGATGCGGATGAAGTTCTCTACGAGGTTGTCACTCTCGCGGATATCGATGAACTTCTCCATGTCCTCCCACTTGTCGGGGTAACCCACGTTGATATACATGGCGTGCAGCTTCTCCAAGGTCTTGACCTTGGTGGAGTCGCTCATCCAGGAGTTCTCCGTAAGTCGCTCCTCAAAGGCCTGCTGCAGGTCTTTCACCATGCGGTATACGCGCTTCTTGCTGCTCTCGGGGAAGTATTCTGCCACGTAGAGCTTGCCGATGGTCTCGCCCAGGTTGCCGCTGATGACATCGACGGCACGCTTCCAGCGGGGCTTCTGTTCCTGAACACCAGAGATGGCCTTGCTGGCTTCGAAGGCGCGGTCAGTGAAGGCGTCGCTGAGGTAACTGCCGTAGGCCCTTATGACGTGTATCTCCATGTATGCCTTCAGGTCTTCGACGCTCGTCTCGGCCAGCACCTTCTCTACCTCATGCAGCGGCTCCAGCTGGCTGACGTCGACCATGTCGATATCCTTTGGAAGGTTGAGGGCATCGCGATAGCCTATCCAGTCGACACCCTTGAAGTCTTTCAGCAGCTGCTCCCAAGGCATCACATGGGTGGTCTTCTGCGGGTCGCGCTGATCCACCTGGTTGAGCTTCTTGACGCCTATCCTATGCTCGATGGCCCATGCTGCCTGCATCTTGCGCTCGGCATCGGCATCGCTGTTGCCCACCATCTTCAGGAAGTCTTTGTAAAGGCTCTTGAGGGCATCCACGACGGCCTTCTGCTGCTCGTTGGGCTCAGCATAGTATTCCTGTGGCAAGGGGGCACCGCCAAAGCCTGCGCTCATCATGTATTCAGAGGAGTTGTAGGGGTTCAGACTCAGGCTGATACCGAAGGGTGCGGTGTTGAAGCCCTTGGCATCAAGCTCGCACATCGCCTTGATGACATCCTCGCGCGTCTTCAGGGCGCGTACCTCCTTCAGATAGGGCAGGATAGGCTCGTAGCCCATCTTGTTGCGGCTCACGCTATCCATGTAGAGACGGTAGAGCGTACCGATCTTCTGACCGTCGCTGCCCTGAGGCAGCTGCTTCTCAGCGGCATACTTCATTATCAGCGCATTGATGCGCTTCTTGTTCAGCTCCTCCAGGTCTACGAACGCTCCGTTCATGGGGTGCTCCTTGTCCAGGGGGTTGTTCTTCAGCCAGCTGCCTACGGCATACTGCCAGAAGTCGTCACCAGGTTTTACACTCTCGTCGATGTTAGCTCTAAAGCTTTGTGCCGCGCCTGCCATACATACCAGAAGCAGTACTGCGGCGATAAACATTTTTTTCATAATTAGTAAATATTTGATTAGTTTCATAGCAGAGTTGTGTTCTGATTTGCGGGCAAAGTTAGTAAGAAAATTCCGAAATGAGAAACATTTTGCCGTTTTTTTTGATGTCAGCACGTTTTCGTAGAATTTCCCTACTCACCGATAGGGATGTTCCCCGGGCAAATAGGCATATTCCCTTTGGAGGTTCATGGAAAGTGCCTACCTTTGCCGATGAAATCAAGAAACAAATGTCTAACCCTTTATAAACAAATAGGAGACAAGATTATGAAGACAATGAATAAGATGATCGCAGCCACGATGATGGCAATGACGATGGTAATGCCAGCAATGGCCGGTAATAAGCACCACAACGAGAGAAAGACTACCGTTGTAGTAGTGAATGATGACAGGAAGGCTCCGCACTATGACCGTGTTGCAACGGTAGTGGCACGCCACGATTCGCACGGCAGACACGCCTATCGTCCCGACGTGAAGACCTGCACCTTCAGGGTAAGCCGCCACACCCCACACCACAGTGTAGCAGAAAGGGCAGAGCGCATCCACGGCGTGATGGACACGAAGTGGAACCCCCGCACACGCGAGATGACCGTCATCTACGATGCCAAGGTGACCTCTGCACGCCACATCAGGAACTCTGTGGCATAACACCCATGCCATACTCTACATAAACCCAAGAAGCCCCGGCTTGCATCTGCAGGTCGGGGCTTTGACGATATGTTATTCACACATTGCTTGTTTTCAAATCAATAATGTCACTTCCTCATAGTCTCGATGATTCGGGCCATCTGGTTGGGGATGCGTATCTGCTGCGGGCACTTCGACAGGCATACCTCGCAGTCCTGACAGCTGTGCGCCCATGTCGTCTGGTCGGGCAGGGTCTTGCGATAGCCTTCCGTGAACTGCTGCTTTCGGCTGGCATAGTCAGCTGCGGAGCGTTCCGGCAATGGCAGGATCTTGGCATTGACGGCCTCATTGTAGTATGCGAAGTTGCCTGGTATGTCGACGCCAAAGGGACACGGCATGCAATAGGCGCAGGTGGTGCAGGGGATAGTGGGCACGCCGGCCATACCGTCGGCAATCTTCTCCAGGAGCGTGTTCTCCGCATCGGTGCAGGGATCGAGAGGAGAGAATGTCTCGATGTTCTCTATGACGTGCTCCATCATGTTCATGCCGCTGAGTGCCGTCAGGATGTTCGGGTAGGAGCCGACCCATCTGAAGGCCCACCGTGCCGCATTGTCGTCAGGACGCAACGCCTTCAGCTGGCTGGCGACATCGTCGGAGACCTTTGCCAAGGCTCCGCCTCGCAGCGGCTCCATCACGACGCACTGCACCCCTGTCTTCACGCATTTGTCGTAGAGGTACTCGGCATCGGCGTCGTTGCGACGGCCCTTGCGAATGGAGGCATGCCGCCAGTCGAGGTAGTTCATCTGTATCTGGCAGAAGTCCCAGTGGTAGTCGTCATGATGGTCCAGCAGCCAGTCGAACACCCGTACGTCACCGTGATATGAGAAGCCGAGGTGGCGTATGCGGCCTGCCTTGCGCTCTTCCAGGAGGAAGTCGAGCAAGCCATTGTCGATGAAGCGGCTGTTGAACGACTCCATGCCACCGCCTCCGATGCCGTGAAGCAGGTAGTAGTCGAGATACTCTACGCGCAGCTTCTGCATGGAGGTGCGGTACATCTGCTTCGCACTCTCCAGGTCGGTGCTGCCCCACATGTTCGACATCTTCGTTGCCACCTTGTATTTCTCGCGGGGATAGCGGGCGAGGGCGTTGCCAGTGAGCACCTCTGACTGGCCTCGCATGTATACGGGTGCCGTATCGAAATAGTTCACACCGTGCTCGATGGCGTAATCCACCATCTGGTTGACCTTCTCCTGGTCGTCAGGCAGGCGCATCATGCCGAAGCCGAGCAGCGATATCTGCTCGTTCGTGCCATGTTGTATGCGGTAGGTCATGCGGTTATTGACTGACGTCTTGTCCTTCTCCTGGGCAAACACGCTCAACGGTTCCAAGGCCATCATGGCCATTGCTGAACCGGCTCCTACACCCAATCGCCGCAGAAAATCCCTGCGACTGAGGTCTGTTCTTTCTTTGTCCTTCATATTATTTATTCAAGTTTCTCAAGTGCGCCCTGAAAGGGCAACCTGCCTATAGCCCAAGGCAGCGCCTTGGGTTTTGATGTAGTTTGTAGGTTGCGCCCTGTAAGGGCAAAAGCATTTCATCCATATTGTTCTGTTGCCCTTACAGGGCGTAATTTCTGTTTGCATTCATACCCAGGGCGCTGCCCTGGGCTATAAGCTGTTGGCCTTTCAGGCCGTTTCTCCTACTTGAGAAAGTTGAGTTATTTATCTGAATTTTCCCTCCCTATATAGAAGGCGAGGCAACGAAGCCCTGAGAATAGCTGATGTTCCGAAAATCTGCAGCAGCAGTCCTGGCCAGCCGATGGTGAAATCGGCTATGGTGGCAGCTATGGCTCCTGTCAGGGCCAGTTCGGCAATGCCTCCGAGGAATTCTGCGGCAAGCACCACGCCGGCTATCAGCAGTAGCGACACCTTTTTGAAATGCTGTGCCGTAAGTCCGGCGATGACGGCCAGCAATGCGAGCTTCAGCGTCATCAGTGTCATCACGCCTGCTGCGGGCTGTCCGAAGAGCATGTGGTTGACGAGGGGTGAGGCGATGGCAGCCAGCAGCCCCACGCGCCATCCGAGTTTGTAGGCTGCGACGAGTATTACCAGCGACAGTGGCGCAAAGATGATGCCGCCCTGGGGAATGAGGTGGAAGAACTGTGGCAGGGCGATGTTGCAAACCACAAACGCCGCCGCCATCATGTATGTGCGTAGCTCGCTGTAGGATAGAGAGTAGAGTCGGATACTTGTAACCATGTTATTCTTGTAATTATGTTATTATCGTAATTATGTTAGTTCCCGTTCTTGTGTTAAGGTGTTTTTTTTCTAAAGCTCAGGCGCAAGCGGAACTTGCACTACGCAGGTGCTTTAGCGAATGAAATGCATAGGCTGCCATTCTTCGCGCTCGGGGTAGTCGGGAGTGCCGTTAGCGTGGATCTTCTTCAGCAGCCAGGCCATGTTGTTGGCCATAGTGCGCATGGTCTGCATACCTTCGGTGTCGAGTGCGGCCTGACCTTCCTCACGGCCATAGACGATGTTCCAGTACTGGGAGGTGACCACCGGCATGTTCATCATCTCGAATGGCATGTTCATAGTCTGATAGGCTGCTGTGGCACCGCCACGACGGCATACGCAGACAGCGGCAGCGGGCTTGTTGACAACCTTGGCACCAGCTGAGAAGAACATACGCTGTATGAGTGACAGCACAGAGCCGTTGGGCTGACCATAGTATACTGGTGAGCCAACGATGAGTGCATCCACATCGTCCAGCTTCTCAGAGATGCGGTTGCAGACGTCATCGTCGAACACGCAGCGGTTCAGCTGCTTGTTCTTACACTGTGCACAGGCGATGCAGCCACGAACGGGCTTCACTCCAATCTGTACGATCTCGGTCTCGATGCCCTGCTGCTCCAAGGTCTTTGCGGCCTCGCTGAGAGCCAGGAAGGTGTTGCCCTTTTTACGGGGGCTGCCGTTAATCAATAATACTTTCATAGTGTTAAAGCTTGGTTCTGTTATTATTAGAAAACGAAAACGAAGATTGAAAATTGTCGCGGGCGACAACCAGGGACGTGGGCATCCTGCCCGCGATGCCGTGAGGCATATTACGTTAATGTGTGTGCATTTTTTTCTGTCGCGGGCGAGACGCCCACGTCCCTGGCTACGAAACGGTGCTTTGCACCTGCGAAGACGAAAACGAGGCCTTTCAGGCCTACGAAGATTTCAGCGTTTTCTGCGATTACTGCGAGACGTTGCTGTCGCGGGCGGGACGCCCACGTCCCTTAACGCTTAATGCTTAATGCTTAAAGCTTAACGCTTAACGCTTCTCCCCACGGGTAGCTGCCTGGCTTCATTATGACGAAGGTGCCGTTAGGGGCCTTGGTGAGTACGACGCCAGGAGCCAGCAGGCTGATGACCTCGAGCTTGCTCCATCCCAGATGTCTTAGGGCAGCAAAGGCGCTGGCTCCTCCTTCGAGTATGAGCTGCTGTGGCATGCGGATTGCGACGAGATGGTGGATGAGAGCTGCCGTCATCTCGCGCAGATGGTGGGCGAGGGAGGGTTGGGGTGAGGGTGAGGGGCTTTGAGCTTTGAGCATTAAGCTTTGAAAATTGAGGGGTGAGGGGATGGTTATTATGAGTGAGCCTTCTTTTTGGTAGAGGTCGCCGGCTTCGCGCTTCCATTCCTCAAGATCGGTGCTGCCGTTATAGACGGATAGTGGCATCTCGGTTATGGGAATGCCGATGTGTGGAGGTTTGCTCTGTGTGCTTCCGCAGAGGAGGAGGCAGCCCCGCCCCGACTCTCCTTTGGAGAGGGTTGGGGTGAGGGGCTTTGAGCTTTGAGCATTAAGCTTTGAGCTTTGAGCATTAAGCTTTGAG